>DATNPI010000134.1:0-5492 GCA_036703325.1 Coleofasciculaceae cyanobacterium | reverse complement strand
GATTCTACAGTTACTTAAGTATGAGCTTGCATTCGTTACCGTTGAAAATCAGTATTCCAACAATGCGTCACTCGGCGTGGCGTTTGGTTACCAGTTGTTTGTTGATCCTAGTTGCTATTTTTAGCGGCTTGCTGCTGTTGGGAACCTCACCGGCGTTGGCGGGACTTAATGACGATCGCTTTGATGGCAACGTTTTTGTCCTTTATGCCGGTAATGGTTCTCTAGTCCCGCCGCTTGTGTCGTTGCCAGAGTCTCTGAAACGGGAGAAACCGGCGCTATTGGTGTTCTATGTCGATGACAGCAGCGATTGTAAGCAATATGCTCCGGTTATCTCACAGTTACAGGCTCCTTATGGACGAGCAGCAAGTATTATTCCTGTGAATATAGATACCCTACCGCTGAAATCTACTTACGAACCGACAGAACCGGGCTACTATTACAAAGGCTTGGTTCCCCAGACGGTTCTAATTGACCAGAAGGGTAAGGTGGTTCTGGATGAGGCGGGACAAGTGGCGTATGAACAGATAGATGATGTTTTTCGGCAAGTGTTTGACTTGCTGCCACGCTCGGAATCAGTTGAGCTGAGGCGGCGGAAGATCAACGAGTTTAATAGTGAGCTAACGCAAAGTGAGCGTTAAGGCAATCTTATCAGGGACATCCAGGAAATAAAATGCCTAATTGTCATGCTGAACATAGCGGTGGCGGAGTGAAGCATCTCTCCAGATTCTAGACTAACGCCTCGCTTCGCTCAGAATGACATTGGGTAATTTTTTTCTTGAATGTCCCTTAATGCTGCCCAAGTTAAGTTAATACCAAATCCACCTTGTATACCCCTTTTTTGCCTCAGTGGACAATCTCTCCCCCTCTCCCGCTCTCCTCCTCTCCCCCTCATTGCTTTATACTTCTCAAAAGATAGGTCAAATTTCCCTTACAGAATGTCAGCCTGCACTTGTTGTGCTGAAAGTCACAAAGCACCACTAGCAAAGATTTCAGGCAATGGAGCTGATGTCAAAGCTATACAGCACAGAGGAGCTAATCAAAATACTGGCAGATGAACGTCGCGCCTGCATGAATGGAGAGCGCCTTAATCTGGCAGCTTCGGCGTCTGGTAACCCTTTGATCGACCGATTCCTAAAACCGGATGGCATTCAAAAGTTTAGTGCTTATAGAGACTTTAAAGCAGCGGTTCACCGCTACCAGCAGCAACACCAAGTCTCAGGCATTATTTGGCGACAGGTGGTAATAAAAGGGAAGACTCTGCGCTATCCCACTGTCGATGAGCAGCTAGTTGCGTTGGCAAGTGATCTGAACATCCTTAAGGCGGCTAAGGCTGAAATTTTAGCATTTTGGTGGCAAGTTACACTAGACATGGACTTGTACTTAAGTATTAACACGGGCAAAGACTATCGACGGATTAGACCTAATGATGTCGGGGCGATCGCTTACAGAACTGAATGGGCAAGCCTTTTTCAGCACGGGAATTCAACCTTCTTGGAAATTATCTTACAGCTAGGCTGGGGTAAACCAGAAGAAGCATCTTACAAACGAGGATGGCCAACTTCGGGCAGTGAGTACATTCATGCAGTGAATCCAGGCAAGCGTCCAATTTGTTAAAAGCTAGGTAAGGTCGATTTTTTTCGGGTGCTTGTCACGCGCCACATCAACAGACGAGGTTTAGGAAAAGATGGATAAGAACAACGACGAACAGATTCTTAATCAACGGAGCGCCGGAGTAGAATCTGTTTCTACCAGCGAATTAACAAAGCTTGGTAATCAGGCTGTCAAAAGGGGGCTGATTTCTGGGCACGGTTATCATGGGGGAAAATACGAAATCTTGTGCAATGGTCAGATTTTTCTTCTTTCACCAGAAGATGCGTACTCTTACCTAAAAAATTTGGTTGCACAACATTAGGAGTACAAGTGTCATTCGATTTGGGATTTAGGATTGTTCCAAGACGTTATGCTTGGACTTGACTATCCAGTAGGTAAGTGCTGTCTCTTGAGTCAAAACTCAGGACTTGGAACTTATATCCAAATTCCGCTTATATACTTTTCATCTCTGGGATTGAAGGATGGCTAATTGCTAATTGCCTTTTTAGCATTAGCGATTAGCCATCCTTCAAAAAGCTACAAACTTTAAGCGTTAGCGTAGCCCAGTGACCCTCGAAGAGAGTAGTAGATTACACGGATTAACTACCAACGGGCTTGAGGACCGGCCCAGACTTGATTGACCACTTGACCATAAACAGTTGGCTTGTCTTCAAGGGCGAGGGCAGTTTGACCATTCAGCTCGACAGCCCACACGGGTGGACGCTCATCTCCCAGTTCACCAGCGCGAAACAGAACCCGCTCGGCATGGGTTTGACTCCAGCCTAGCAAGACGGCATAGCTGTACTCAATTCGTTTAGGGGCTAAGGTGGTGATGCGATTTTGCTTCCGATCCCAAATCACTGCGTAATCAGAAGCATCCGATGTGCTAAACATTCCTTCAAATTGCCGCCCTAGGAGACGATCGCTTGACTTTGACCAGGAAACAGGAATTAAAATTGCGATCGTTCCTGGCATATCACCTTCTTCATTGCTAGCTAAGGGATTATCCGCCAAGGGAGAAGATGGTGTTATTGTCCGCAAATCTCCAGTCTGCAAATTTTCCACGAACATCACACTCGTGACGCGGCTACGGTACAGTTCTGGCTGACCCTGCATCTGAATGCGACTATAGGCAGCATACTGACCATCTGGAGAAACTAGTGACTGGCTGCGATAGTACCGTGTACCAGAACTTTCCGTCGCACTAATTTCCGCATGGGTGGCTAAAACCCAATTCCAAGGAATCGGATGAGGACTATCAAGAGGGTCAATCTGCACTTCTGGTTGAGCCATGTCGGGGACGATTTCTTCAGGCTCTTCAATTGAACCCTGAGAAGATGGCACCAATAACGGGCTTGCTCCAATAGGCATATTTACCGAGTCAGCTTGGGCAGATAGGTGTTGTGTCATGAGCAGCAGAAGGGCTAAAAGCAATCGGGATGGTTGCATAGCAAACCATCCTACTAAACAGAATATTCTTTTGAACATCGATAGGGTTTGGGGTTGCTAGACGAGGCTTTTTGTGCAAGGAGCAACGCCCAAGGAACTACGATAGCGTTCCTATTATGTTATGTATAACAAGTTAAGAATCCCACAATTTATGCTTTAACGAAAGTTTTCACTCTGACTTTACGAAATTTGATACTATTTTTCTCAATTTAGTGGTAAGTTGCGACTTTTCTCCCAGGCGATCGCATTCTCAATTTATCTGTATTATTTTTCTATGGTCTGGATACAATTCAGGAAAAACGGTGACTAAATCCGCTAATTCAGCCGCTAAGGCTTCTCCTGACAAAGCAACCAGTAGACGGCCGTGGTTACTTGTTTTTATTTTTCGAGTACTACTGCTGGCGGTAGGTGGGGGTATAGCCCTGATTTCGGGCATTGTTTTCGCCCACTTCTATCCCAATCCGAACCCAGAGAAGCCTTTACTAATCAAAGGGCTGGAGCGTTTTGACAACAAGACGCCAGCTACCTCTCCCAATGTCAGCCCAACACTTGGGCCCGATAGCACCAATCCACAATCTCAGCTGACACCAGTACAAAAACAAGAGGCGCAAGCCAAGCTGACGCAGTTGCAAGGACAGCTACAGCTGATGAGCAATTCCGTTGCCAGCCTGGAAGAACAACTCGGCAGCAGTCGCCCAAACGATACTCTGGAAGGCCGACTGCAAGCAATTTCTCTGGAACTCCAAGGATTATCGGCTTCCAGCTCAAATGTCCTGTCTATGGGAAATGGCAGTACTAATCAAGCTGCTACCGTTTCCGAGTCTCTTTTTCAAGTTGACAAATTGAAGGTGACCTTGCCCAGCGACGTCTTATTTGAGCAGAGTAATAGCGTTCTGCGCCAAGAAGCTGGGTTAATTTTAGACAAAATCGTCGCTGATTTGCGAAACTACCCTGCAAGCACAATCCGTATTGGTGCCCACACGGACGCCCAAGGTGAAGCTGAGGACAATCGAGAACTGTCATTTCGGCGTGCTAAATCGGTTGAGCAGTATCTCGCCCGCACCTTAGGTAAGCAATACCGTTGGCTGGTTGTTGGCTATGGTGAAACTCGCCCCCTTGTGGCAAATGATACCAATGCTAACGAGCAACGTAACCGCCGCGTTGAAATTGCTGTTAATTGAACTAGCCCCTAGTCCCTAATGAGAGTCGTTTTCTTTGGTACTCCCCAGTTCGCCGTGCCTAGTTTGGAACGCTTGTTGAACCATCCGGAACTTGAAGTTCTCGGTGTTGTTACACAGCCCGATAAGCGTCGAGGGCGCGGTAACCAGCTTACTGCCTCACCCGTGAAAGCTGTTGCTCTGGCACATCAACTACCTGTCTGGCAACCCAAGCGGGTGAAAAAGAACGCTGAAACACTTACTCAGCTGCGACAGGCAGAGGCCGATGCCTTTGTCGTTGTTGCTTATGGGCAGATTCTCTCCCAAGAGATTCTGGATATACCTAAGCTAGGTTGTGTCAATGTTCACGGCTCAATTTTGCCCAAGTATCGAGGTGCTGCTCCTATCCAGTGGTGTCTGTATCACGGGGAAACAGAAACGGGTATTACAACAATGCTGATGGATGCGGGGATGGACACTGGTGCGATGCTGCTGAAGGCCTACACACCCGTTGAGCTATTGGACAACGCTCAACACTTAGCGCAGACTCTGGCTGGTTTGGGAGCGGATTTGTTAGTTGAAACTCTCCTGAAGCTGGGGCACCAGGAGATTCAACCGATTCCTCAAGATGAATCCCAGGCAACTTACGCCCCACTGATTCAAAAGCCGGATTTTTGTTTGGATTGGTCACGCTCCGCAATTGAGTTACACAATCAGGTGAGGGGGTTTATCCCGAACTGTGTGGCGTCATTTCGGGATAAAGCACTGAAAGTTATCGCTACTGCCCCCCTTGGAGCCGCTTATCTACCCCAGTTGCCCCCAGAGCTGAAGGTATTGGAGCAACAGGGGTCTTCTCTATCTGCAAATTCGGGGCGTCCTGGAGAAGTGATGAGTGTTGTCAAGGGAATTGGCCCGATTATTCAAACTGGTGAGGGACTGTTGCTATTGCGGGAAGTACAATTGGCTGGAAAGCGTGTTCAGTCTGGCTGGGATTTTGCCAACGGGATGCGTTTAGCAGTAGGAGATGTTTTAGAGAACGGTCAGGTTTGAAGTTCTGGAGAGGCGGATTCCTATAAGCGGCAAGATTCACAGGGGCCTTCTGGATTGACGGCGCAGCGAATTAGTTCAGAGTGAGCGTTGAAGCGGCAGCTAGCATCGCCAATTACCCAGCGTCCCTCGATTAGACTTTTCTCTGTTGGGCGTCGAGCGGATTGCACGTAAAGGGCAATTTTCTGCAACCGATAGCGCCCTGACTTCAGGAGATAGCGGTGGCGGCGCTCTAACACGGCGTAGGTT
>DATNPI010000462.1:0-5734 GCA_036703325.1 Coleofasciculaceae cyanobacterium | reverse complement strand
AGAATGAAGATGGTTCCATCCGTCTAGTTGTCCAACGCTGGAGTGCGTGATGCCTGATTCCTCCCCGATACCGGAGCGTTCCGGTTTAGAGCCAGAACTAGGAGGCATCTTTCGCGATGCACCAGAGCGTTCCGGCTTTGAACCCGAACTCGGAGGTGCTCTACGGCAGAAGGGTGTTTATGTTGATGAAATTACCTGTATTGGCTGTAAGCACTGTGCCCATGTCGCTCGCAACACCTTTTACATCGAAGAGGATTATGGGCGATCGCGTGTTGTTCGGCAAGATGGTGATACAGAAGAAGTGATTCAGGAAGCGATTGACACTTGTCCGGTTGATTGTATTCACTGGGTCGATTACACCGAACTAAAGCAGCTAGAAGAAGAGCGGCAATATCAGGTGATTCCTCTTATCGGTTATCCCATTGACCCTGCCGTCGTTGCTACCAAAATTCGGCAAAAGAAGCTGAATAGACAGCGTAAGAAAAGTCGTTATTAGCTGTTGACATAGAAAATAAATTGCTGTGTAGTACAGCTTTTCACCCAAATAATCCTCGATGGCTAAATGCTATTGAGGGTTTTATTTTAGGGGGTGGTGTTCGTTGAGTAGTTTCTCAACTCTCGCCTCATCCACTCTAGCGGTTAGTCTTTTTGCTTCATGGATATCTCTAGTGGTTTTCGCCATGCTCACAGTAGAGCCAACGGTGAAAGCTAAACCCATGCCCATGTAGCCTTTTACCCAGTTATCTACAGGGAGGTTTAGAATACCAAATGTCATGGCGACAATCGAAAGAACAAAAGAAGCCCAAGCTTGAACGACCCAACCTGTGCTGTGTACCTCAGACCCAACTGGTGTTCGCATAGTGCCACTACCTCAATTGAAATCGGTTAACTGGTTATTAGCATCATATTGAAGGCGACTCAAAGATAAAGCCGGGAATGGACGGTTTTGACAACCTGCACAGGAACAAACTCAGCGGTGCTTGCGTCCCCTACGGCGCGTTAGCCTGAAGTCTCCTCCAAGCCAAAGTTCCGTGATGAATTGTTGATCAAGCAAGAGTTACGCAAACACCATCGTGCAAGCCCCCCAACCTTGGGGGGAGTAAATCCGGTTCCCCCCAGATTTGGGGGGCGTCGTGGTGGAATGCGTAAGTCCTGTCAAGGCTAATTCAAGTCAAAATTGCGCCACCCATCAATTTAGAGTAGCGATACTCCAACTCCTCTTTCATCAGAGGCAAACTCTCCAGAGTTTGATCGTTAAGAATTATCTTCTCAGCTGCATCCCGTGCCAAGTTCAATACATCCTGGTCTTCCACCAAACTTGCCAATGCGAAATCCGCTAATCCCGATTGGCGCTTGCCTAGCACTTCGCCAGGACCCCGAAAGCGCATATCCATCTCGGAGATAAAAAAGCCATCCTGCGACTGTTCCAACACACCCAGACGCTGACGAGCCGTATCAGTTTTGGAACCACTCATTAAAAGGCAGTAAGACTGGTGGGAGCCACGGCCGACACGACCCCGCAATTGGTGCAGTTGGGATAATCCAAAACGCTCGGCATTCTCAATCATCATTACCGTGGCATTAGGGACATCAACACCGACTTCAATCACCGTTGTGGAGACAATGATTTGGGTTTTGTTGTCACGGAAAGCGTTAAGCGCCTCATCCTTCTCGGCTGAACTCATCCGGCCGTGGAGTAGACCGACCTGAAATTCTGGGAAGATAGTTTCCGAAAGTCGTTGATGTTCTTCAATAGCCGATCGCACATCTAACTTTTCTGATTCTTCAATTAGAGGCAACACAATATAAGCTTGACGCCCCTGTGCGATTTCCCGGCGCATCAAGTCATAAGCGTGGTTACGTTCTTTACCTGACAGAACGGTGGTGTGTATCTGCTGACGCCCTGGCGGTAACTCATCAATCTGACTCACGTCCAAATCTCCATGCAACGTCAATGCTAGAGTGCGGGGAATTGGGGTTGCTGTCATTGTTAGGACGTGAGGAGACTGACCCTTCTGCTGCAAACGTGCCCGTTGCTGCACACCAAAGCGATGCTGCTCATCAATCACCACTAAACCTAATCGCTGAAAATTTACGGGGTCTTGAATCAAGGCGTGAGTGCCAACTAACAATGGCAATTCACCCGTTTCTAACTGAGCATGAATTTGGCGGCGCTTTTTCGTAGTAGTGGAACCCGTCAGCAGTTCGACTGGCAAATGTAGGAGGTTGAACCAACCAACTAGCTTACGATAATGCTGTTCTGCTAAAACTTCTGTAGGAGCCATCAGCGCAGCTTGGTAGCCGGATTGGATTGCTGCAAGAATTGCGAGGACTCCAACAACGGTTTTCCCAGAGCCGACATCCCCTTGTACCAACCGATTCATCGGCGTTGGTGATTGCAAGTCGTTAAGGATGTCGTTAATGACTCTCTTCTGAGCATTTGTTAGTTCAAAGGGAAGTAGTTGATTGAATTGGTCTATGAGTTTGCCAGTGGGAGCGAGTATAGCACTGGTCTCTTGTTGCTTTTGAGCCTGACGACGCTGGAGAAACCCTAACTGCAAGTAGAAAAACTCATCAAAAACTAATCGGCGTCGGGCGGCCGCAAGGTCATCACTGTTTGGTGGAAAATGGATATTGGCGATCGCATCACTGACCCCCATCAACCCATACTGATTTCGCACAACAGCTGGTAAAGGGTCTTTAAGTTGGGAAGCGTAGGGGAGGGCCGCAATCACAGCCAGTCTCACCAAGTCCGCAGGTACGCCATCTGTTAGGGGATACACTGGCACAACTCGACCGATTTTAATTGAGTCAATGCTACTGCCAGGACTGTCTAAAACTTCCAGTTCTGGGTCTTCCAGGGTTATACCATACTTATTCTTCTTCACTAAACCAGACGCCGCAACCACCGCCCCAGAAGGATATCGGCGCTTTTGTTGCTCCTGCCAGCCACGATTACTGTAACGAGTGCCAGCAAAAAAACGACTGAGCTTAAGTTGACCAGTGACATCTTGCAGCAATACTTCAAAAATCGTTAATTTCTTATTGCGGGGGCTAGTAAAGCAGTTACAGCGCTTCACCGTTCCCACGACAGTCACTGTCTCACCGGCTTCCAACTTATTGATATTGACCTGACGAGCGTAGTCAACATGATCGCGGGGATAGTAATAGAGGAGGTCGCGTACTCTGTACAAGCCGAGACGTGCTAAATATCCACTCTTTCTAACACCCACCTCCTCAAACTTCGATAACTCTAGGTCAAGGGTAAGGCTCTGGTTTTTCTTGACCTCACTTTGTCGCGATGTAGTAGCCCTCGTCTCTACAAGGGGCGTGGTTCGAGGCGATTTGACTTTAGGAGGCTCACCAGCTTGTTTATCCGCCGTTACGCGGCGTTGAATTTCTTGCTGTAGCTGGTGAAGAAAGCGACGGGTGTCTGCTACCAGATGCTGCCTTTGTGGAAATGTCATCTGAGGATAACGGGCAAACTCGCTGCCGATTTCTTGCCACTGGCGTCGCTCAGTTGGCATTAGGCTGTCAGGGGTTTTGCCAAAACTAAGGCAGAGAAACTCACTGAAGCGATACTGGTTGCCCATCAAGTTAATAAAGCCCTTCTCAGCTTCTACTGAAAGGGCTTTTTGCAATCGCACCCAATCTGGTAATTCTGTTCCCACAACTTTCCCCCATAGCTCTTAGCCTCATCCGTGGTCAATTACAAAGAATAACTGACAACTGACAACTGACAACTGACACGCTCTCGCGAGGAGCTAATCATCAAACCAGCTTGAGCGCCATGCAGCTTCAGCTTGAGCCACAGCTCGCTCTCGTTGTTTTTTGTGATACTCCCGCCGGAGCTTGCTCCCCTTGGCTGAAAGGTTGCGAATTTGATTGCGCGCAGCACTCAAGGCCGGGTCAGTAAACTCAATCTCTGATAATCGGAGGTTAATTGCAACGATGCGCGTTAGTGTCGAGTCGTCTGAATTATCCTCACTTTCCGTTTCCATCAATAAGTTTAAGAGATTAGGTGAGCTTGGGGACGCCTCACCAGATGCCTCGACTTTGGCAGCAGCTTCTAAGACAGCTGCTGGCAATTTCTCAGGAATGATGCCGCTTTGTTGCAAGAGACGATTGGCTTCTAGAGAGATAGTTTGAAGAGTTTGTGCGATCGCCTGCTCCAGTTGCTCTTGCCATTGCGCTAGTTCCTCGGGTTTTGTCGGCGGGGTATTTGCAATCTCTGGGGTTTGGGGAGTGTCTGAGGAGGCATCTGAGTCTGTCGGCCGCTCAACAGCTTCAGGCAAGCTTTCTTGAGTCAGTTCCTGTAGTGGCTCCAGATCTACTGGCAATTGCTGAGGAGTTGGCTCAGGTTTATCTGTAGCTGCTATCTCAGTTAAATTTTTTGGTCGCTCCAGGTGTGAGAGCAACTGTTCTTGAGTCTGCCCTCCCAGTTGTCTCACACTGCTCTGCAACTTCTGCCGTTGATTGAAAGACAAGCCCAAAAAAGTCTCAGGATACCCTTGAGTACAAATCTGATAGCTTGCCAAAATCAACTGCTGCTTCACAGTTTGTCCCAGTAACTTCAGATACTGGGAGTAGGTACTGTAAAGTTCTGCCCTCAAAAGGGCGATCGCTTCCTCTAGCGTTGCCAAATCCTGCTCAATTCGCTCAACTGCTCTCGCCATAGTGTCTCATCATTAGCCAGTTGGAGGATACCAAGGTGCGCTCCTATTACAGGATAACGGCTCAACTATAAAGGCAGATCGATCCAAGCTTGGTTACTCTGTCGTGGAATTTACTGAGCGATGAGTGACTCCTTTTTGTTACTCATCAGGTATTTGAGCCGCTCCTGAACTACCTACTGGTTCGTTGGGACTAATTACTGTCCTGTGGGTGGCTCCTCATCAGAGTTCTCCCCTTGCTTGTCAATTCCTTCACCCAGAACATAGCGAGTGAAGCGACGCACCCGGATGTTTTCACCCAGTTGAGCGATCGCTTGCTTGACCAACTCTTCAACTGTAATATTTTGGTCACGGATGTAGGGCTGATCCATCAAAGTCAGTTCTTTGAGACGTTTTTCAATCCGCCCTTGGACAATTTTTTCCTTGATGTTCTCTGGCTTACCTGCCAGGTCATCCCGACCCATCTCTATTTCTTTTTCCTTGTCGGAAATTTCTGCTGGGATGTCACTGAGGGTGACGTACTCCACACTGGGACTGGCAGCAATTTGCATAGCAACGTTGCGTATCAACGTCTGGAAGACTTCGTTACGAGCAACAAAATCCGTCTCGCAGTTCACTTCCAGCAACACGCCAATCTGACCTCCGGTGTGGATATAGCTAGCGACTAATCCTTCGGCTAGCCCTGTTTGAGAATCTCCGCTACTCAGAGATTCGCCCCATTGCCGCAGCAATTCAACGGCTTTGTCCAAGTCCCCACCGCTTTCTCGGAGCGCCTTTTTGCACTTCATCAAACCTACACCAGTTTTGGCACGTAGTTCCTTGACGAGTTGTGCAGATATTTCCAGCATGTTGCCCTACCTTGTCGTTGCTTATTAGCAATAAAAGGCAAAAGCCGCAGAAGAAACTTCCTTACTTTTGCCTTTTTTCTCCCCCCTTTACCAGGTAGGGCAAGGGGGAGGATTGGCTTTTACCTTAGTTACTTACCGCCCATCTGTGCTGCAACTTCCTCAGCAAAGTTGGTTTCTTCTTTCTCGATGCCTTCACCTAGGACATAACGAGTA
>DATNPI010000125.1:0-3005 GCA_036703325.1 Coleofasciculaceae cyanobacterium | reverse complement strand
GCAAAATTAACCAATTGAATCCCAACATCGCCGTCTCTGGCATCAACCCAGCAAACACCACCTGCGCCATCACCAAAATCCCGTAAATGGTGCCACGCATATTGAATCGCCAGTTCCGTTTTGCCAACGCCGCCCATGCCTACAATTGCCGCAATCGTCAGCTTATTCTGTTGTTCTCCCTCCTTGGTAAGGTGGGCAGAGGGATTCAACAACTGATGCAGCCTTTCGAGTTCCTGTTCGCGCCCGAACAACTGCACTGCACCACTGGGAGGAATATTCTCGTAAAAATTACCCCTGTGATCGTCAACAGCACTATTTCCAGGGAAGAGAAAATTCAGAGCAGCATATCGTTGCGGTAACTCTTCCAACTTCACCCGATTTACGGGTTCCTCAATCTGAAGCGTAGTGTCGTAAATCCAGAATTCATCGAAGTTGCAGAGAACAACATATCGAGGCTGAGGTTTAAGCTCATCCCAATATTCCCTAGCTTGTTGAATGTGTTCCTCAAGCTTCTCACCACGACTCTTCATTTCTAGAAGAAGCCTTGGACGCCACACTAAATCTGGAAACTTTGTGTGCTTCCCTTTCGACTTGAGCCGATACTCAAGCTTTGCTCCTGCCTCAACGCATCCCCGATGCCCAAACGCTTGGAAGAGGCGATCGCAAAACACCTGTGCCTCACCCTTTTCATAGCCTTTGAGGGAACAAGCATAGTCAACGAATTCTTTGATTTTGCCCAGCATATCCGTCATTGCACTACTTGAGGCTTGCTCCTCGCTAACTGTAAGCTGTTATGCGATTAGTATTTGATATAGCACTCAGTCACTATAAGATTTGCTGCGTTTCCTAATAGTTTACTTAGACTCGCTAGAATAAGCGATCGCATTTCCCAACAACCTCCAGCGGTTCAGATACCCGACTTCTTTAAGAAGTCGAGTATCTCGCCTTTCACAAGAAAATAAAACAGAAAAGCCTCAATCTTCT
This sequence comes from Coleofasciculaceae cyanobacterium, assembly GCA_036703325.1. Lineage (GTDB taxonomy): Bacteria > Cyanobacteriota > Cyanobacteriia > Cyanobacteriales > Coleofasciculaceae > DATNPI01. Next base: position 2,021 of record DATNPI010000125.1, on the reverse strand, counting down.
AGGGTGGGGCTTTTTGGGAATTAGTATTTTTTAGTGTTCAGCAGTCTTTTAAAGCGCTGTTAAGTGAGCTGGCAGAACTGAGAGGGCAACAATGGTGAGAAAACAGAAAGCAGTTCCTGTTTCAAGCATCGCCACCCATTGAATTTTGGCAGTGCGATACCACTCCTGATTGCAGGTAATGATGCCAAATTTGAACAGCGCCAAGCCAAATGCCAAAGCCGTGACTAATGATAGCCAGCCGAAGTAGTAGAGTGCGGCAATAATTAGAGTTGCGATCACGTGATACACCATCCCTGGCACAGGGGAACTGGTTTTCGGCTTACGCAGCTTGACAGTGAAAATGGTGCTACAGAAGAAAAGGCTATTGATTGCCCACAGTCCCATCGCACCCGTTGAAGTCGTTCCGGTAGTGGCAGCGTAGGCTAAGGGAGCCGAAAGGCAAACAGCGGCAAAGGTGATAATCTCGTTGAAAACAGATTTCTGTTCCCGTTGGAGCACGGAGAGAGTATCCACCAACAGAGCAGCGATCGCACCCAGGTAAAGCCACAGTAGCACCGGATGACTCAGGTAAAGATAGAAAGCGATCGCCAGCGATACAGCTGAGTACAAGCCACCCCACACTAGGAAGCGAGGCTTAATACTCCGCCGTTGCTTCAGCTGGAGGACAATTGGATGTTCAGCCTGAAAACCACAGAAAGCACAAATCAATGCCAGTGTGGTTGAGAACGTCCAAGACTGCGCTGCCGCTACTCCCGTAAGGAAAGAAACCAGCAACACGACATAAACCCCATGTTCGTGGGAAAGCGTCGGTTGAAACCACGCCTGAGAATTAGGTTTAGCAATACTCCCACTAATCATCTGTTTGACTGCCTAAATCGGTGCTACCTGTATCCTGCTATAAATTTTCAACAACGTCTTTGAGCTACAGACATAAAGATAATGTTTCGTGGTAGGGGCACGATAATATCGTGCCCTTACTGGTCAATAGGCTCTCCCCCTCTCCCCCCCTTGTATCTTGAGAGAGTCTAACTACGGCATATTTACTAGCTCTTTCTCAACTGTCTCTTGCTCTTGCGCTAAGTCATTAATGCGATCGCTAATTGGAGCTTGGGTTGCTTCAGGCAGCTCCATACTGTCAGACCTATGAGGACTCTTGAAAATAGCTTTAGCATAGAATTTTTGGCAAGCCACCATTGTTTTGACGTGTTCCATTTCGTCATCTCGGATGGCAACATACACGTCATAGAGGTTCTCAATCTTCGGGCGACGAGCCTCTGGTGGACGAGCTGTTTGGAATTCATCAAACATATAGAGGTCGCCGCTGCCATAGTAATTGATGGCAACTTGTGGTGCTGGTTGTGCTTTTAGTTCATCCTCATGCTCTTTGAGAAACTTGTCGTAAGTCTCGTAGGCGTGTTCTTCCACCAGCTGCATGAAGTGATAAGCGGAGCGAGGGGCAATCATGTACATCAAAACCAAAATCCAGTAGTAGACAAAGGCTCCGCTACGAGCAAGAAAGCGGTCAATCCAGGATTTATCTCCACCCAGTTCTTCTGCAATCATCAGGTGGTGTAGCTCGTTCCATGATTCGGCAAAATGTACCTTGAGCCAGTCAGCTTTACGCCACCAACCCATCGTTTCATAAAGGTGAAGAACGGAGGTAAAGGCGAAGTAGGGAACCCGTGCCACGGTTTCTAAAACAAAGAAGCGGGGATAATAGCGATCGCCATAGAAGTAGTGCAAAATCCATTCTAAAAAGTTGACAAGAAGTCGAATCATTCCTAAGCTCTCCGTTTCATTGCTGTAATTGTTGGTACTCATCCCACTGAGTAGCGCTCATTGCTTCTTTGTTGCTATTATTCAGTCAACCAATCCTTTATTTTGTCCACCTATGCCCTAGGTTGAGACTATGGGAAGCATCCTACTAAGAGAAAATCACTCTTTGGATAGTTGGATAATGAAGTATCCTCACACAGCACTTCAAAGGTTAAACTGCCTCTGAGCTGTTGCTCAGGGGGAAA
>DATNPI010000120.1:0-9882 GCA_036703325.1 Coleofasciculaceae cyanobacterium | reverse complement strand
CCGGGAGACTTTGCCCAGGCGTATGTGATTGCTCACGAGGTTGGGCACCATGTCCAGAATCTAATGGGAATTTCTGGTCGGGTTCAGGCAGCACAGCGTCGAGTCGATCGCGTAGAGGCGAATCAACTTTCAGTGCGGCTGGAGTTACAGGCGGACTGTTTTGCTGGCATCTGGGCGCACCATGCCAATCGATCGCGGCAGATCCTTGAAGCCGGTGACATTGAGGAAGCGCTGAATGCTGCTAGCAGCATTGGGGACGATCGTTTGCAAAGTCAGGCAAAAGGGTATGTTAGCCCGGATTCTTTTACGCACGGTAGTTCAGCTCAACGAGTCCGCTGGTTTAAGCGGGGCATTCAGACGGGAGAGCCTGCACAATGTAATACTTTTGCGACAGCAAATCCTTAGAGATGGGCTATACCTTTAGTGTTGCGATCGCCTCCGGCACCAGGGAAGCTGATCGCATGACCATCTTTACTCCTCGCTCTGGTGCAAACGTTACGCTTCGCCGTTTCGGGCGCTCCGGGCGTTGGTCGGTTAGAGCCAGTTCATAGCGTCGCAGGATTGTCGCTAAGACCAACTTCATCTCAAATAACGCTAACGCCTCGCCGATACAGCGACGGATGCCACCTCCAAAGGGCAAAAATTCATAAGGCGAAAATTGACGTTCTAGAAACCGCTCTGGCTTAAATTGCTGAGAGTTTGGATAGATATCCTCGCGGTGATGAGTTAGGTAAATACATCCATACAGCCTCGTACCCGGTTCTAATGGGTAACCCATGAGTTCCACAGGCTCTTTCACAGCCCGTGGCACCGTCAATACGGCGACTGGATAAATCCGTAGTGTTTCATTACAGACTGCCGTCAGATAGGGCAGTCGAGCAATGTTTAGGGGTTCTGGATTATCCCCTAGGTTTCTAGTTCCTGGAGAATCTGTTCACAGATGTTGGGAAACTTGTGAACCCAATACAATAGACCTCTTGCAAAAGTCGAATTAACCCCCCTCAATCCCCCCGAAACGGGGGGAAGAAATCTTACTCCCTCTCCTTTTAGGGGAGGGTTGGGGAGGGGTTTCAAGGATTTATGCAAGAGGTCTAATGCCCAAGCGAGAGTGACGAAACAGTGAGATAGCGCTATTCAACATCAGTCATCTTCACTTGTCAAACAGTTCTAACAAACCAGCTGTGCCTACAAAAAAAGTATAAGTGCCATATTTTATTGGCATCTTTTTTCTTGAAGGCGCATAAGAAGCTGCTATAACTCCCTCAACTAAATGAATTGTAATAGCAAAGCGCTCAATCCAAAAAACTGGATTAAGGCTGCTGGGAATTTTACTGTTAGTTAGTAATGCATAAGTATTCCATGATTCCAGTCCAATTGCACTGGCTATGAGAACTACAGATATAACTTTTATAAGTGTGAAAAATCTTCTCTTTGTAGACTTCGGATTCATGCCATTTAATAAATATTTTGGCTCAACGACACCTAAATCGTATTATACTGGTTCTGTATAATGGGAAATTATACTCACTAAGCAACCCAGGCTGATTAAAGAAACGTCAAGTGATGGGAAAAGGTTGCTGTGGCAATAAGTCAAAATCCGATTTGGCAGCTTTTATTAAAGTCGATGGTTCGTGTCCTGATTGGTGAGGACAAACTACGGTTCTACGAAACTATCGATTGGCAGGAGGAGAGCGATCGCTTCCGACAAGCAAACCTAATTTATCCCCACTATTACAGCAGTAAAAATTTTCACGGCATTGAAGGTGGCTACCTCAATTCTGTAGCGGCTGTAACCTATGATCCAGTGACGGCATTTGCTTCGCCACCGAATGAAACTTGGATTCGCCAGCAGTTAATTAGTGCAATTGAGCAGAATCCAAGAAGGATTCTCGATCTCGGTTGTGGCACAGGTTCCACAACATTGATGTTAAAGCAAGCTTTTGGGGAAGCGGTAGTCATGGGATTAGATTTGTCTCCCCATATGCTAGTTGTGGCTGACTACAAAGCGCAGCAAGCAGGGCTAAACATACAGTGGTTGCATGGGCTAGCTGAGAATACTGGTTTAGAGGAAGCTTCTTTTGATTTGGTTACAGCCTGCTTTTTATTGCATGAAATGCCACCCAAAATTTCCCAGTTAATTCTGCAAGAATGCTTCCGCCTAATTAAACCGGGAGGACAAGTGATTATTCTGGATGGGAATCAAAAAAGGCTCCGTCATGCTAACTGGCTAATAAAAATCTTCCAAGAACCTTATTCAAAAGTCTATGCTGCTGGAAGTGTGGATGATTGGATGAGGGCAGCTCAATTTGAAGCTGTGCAAACAGAATATGTTGGATGGATTCAGCAAGTGACGTGCGGTATTAAGCCGATAGTCCCAAACTCCTCTCCAAAGTGAGCAAAGTGCGATCGCTCCACAAATTGCAGGTGGGTTTCTTAACATAGGCGATCGCACCAGTACCTATATGGAACCAAAGCCAACCTACACGAGCGTTAGCGAAGCTGGTCGAAGACATCGCTCTCTTCATTCCTACTGGCGTTATGCATCAAATGTCGTGGGAGCAGTCGATGTGGATCGTCTTCGGCTGCAACATATTTTGGAAGCGACTCGTCCTGTTCACACGCTTTTAAATACTGACGCTTGGTCACTTTCTGACCATTAACGAAATATTGGGGAAACCCTCGGTGCAATCGCCCATGTTGGTTCCACTTTCGAAAGATGCCATGCTCAATTCCATCCTTGAAGTTTTGCTCACTAGAGATTGTTTCGTTGTCATCATTCCACCAACGCTCGTAGCCATCTGTTTCACCATTTTTGTAGTAGCGCTCTTCCGAAAGAATTCCGGCGTTGCCGTACCAGAGATCAGCACCAGTGCCGTAATTCATCTGGTAAGTACCGATCAAGTTGCCCTCGTAATCATATTGCTTGGTAACACCATGTTCTTTACCCTCAACATAGAAGGACTCTTCGCATAACACGCCGTTTTCGTACCATGTCCGAAAAGAGCCATGCCGAAGATTCCCTTTGATGTCATACTCCATACACAGGCGCTCATCTTCATCCCAATAGCGATAACCTATTTTTTCTCCATCAAGGTAGTAAAAGGCTGACTTCTTCGTACCGTTGTCCCAATGCTCTGTAATTTCTTCGACAGCATCTTGCGGAATCATTGTTTCCTCATCGGTTGGTTTAGCGAATAATGAGATATTGGCTTTCCTGCGTCAATCTAACCTACGGCGATGGGCGATCGCACTAACTGCTTCACGCAAATAAGGCTCTCGCATCGCCGTCCAGTCTTTCATACGCTTCCTAATAACTCCTCCTCAGCCTTTCTTGATGGCTGTTGGGAATAAGCGATCTGCTTGGCTTTACTCGCGCAAGCGCGATCGCACCAGTACCTACGCGCAGCCAAAACCAACTTACAGGCTCAAGTGTTCGCTCACAGACAACTGGCAAGCCTGCTCTTTGAGTTCTTGCAACGACATAGAACTATTCCAACAAATATAGTACTAGCCCAACTTACGGCAAAATAAGAAGGAGGTCAGCACATGGAGTGGCTATGTCTAAACGCAAAAAGCACAATCTCCAATGGCTCAAGGAAACCCTAGAGCTAAAAGAAGACCACAACTGGAAATCCAAGCCGGGAACTCGAATCTTTGTGGCAGGGCGAGGAGCGTTGCGCTTCGATGTCCCCGACGATTGGCATTTTGAACCAGATACGAAGTCGTTCCGGTTTCTAGACAAAAAGCCGCCGAACGATGATTGCCGCTTAGAAGCTTCCTTTAATTTACTGCCCCCTGGCAACTGGGCAGATTTTCCGCTGGTGCCGCTATTAAAGCAGACGGTTCGAGACGATAAGCGGAATGTAATTGAGCGAGGGGAAGTTGTTCAATTCAAGCGCCAAACAGCCCGCGTCGTTTGGATTCAAATGAAATTTATTGACCCTCAAGAAAACCGCGAAGCTTATTCTCGAATTTGTATTGGGCTAGGTTCTGGAGTTCAGTGCCTGATTACTTTTGACTACTGGGCAGACGATGCAGAGCGCCTGATTCCCGTATGGGACACCGTCATGGAATCGTTAGTTCTGGGCTTATATATCCGCGATCCTCGAACAGGACTCGCATTCCCTGACTAGACGTTGAGGGATCTAAACTGTCAGAGTCTGATGGCTTTTAAAAGCTGGCGATCGCTCTGTTCATTCCTGAAGAGCGATCGCGCTTAACTTTACTCGCGCACAACAGAACCAACAGAATAATCCTCAGCCGATAACAGCCTAAATTATTATCTGTCTGCCGTTCTTCTCATGAAGGGTGGGTAAACCTGTTTCTAACAGGGATGTATTTATAACCCCCCTACCCTTCATGAGTTTTTGGCTAATGCCTACCCCCCTCTATTCACGCTTTTTTGCACAGGCGATCGCACTAGTGCAGTGCGGCAGAAATAACCCACCCGTTAAAAAAGGTTCAAACGCTTACTGTAAAAGCTTTCTTCCTGGTCACTGAGCGTGTCGAAGTGCTGCCTGGTCACTAAGCGTATCGAAGTGCTGCCTCATTACTGGTCACTGAGCGTGTCGAAGTGCTGCCTTCTTGCACTAGGGGTTCACAGTTATCGAGTTTCAGATTTCCCAAGAGACAGAAGCAACCACCTTACATTGACGCGACACATCTGGTCGAGCGAATTTCCATCGCATCGGAAATGTAGCAGGTTCCTCCAAACTTATTAAGAATTGGTCGAATGATTTCCACAACAGGTTTGATTTTTTCCGGGGGGCAGAAGGCGATGATATAGACATTATCTAACATACTCAGGTCTAAATCTTCGGAGCTGCCACTAAGCCCCTGCCCGCCGACATTGCGGATTACTAAGTGCCCCGATACCCCTGCCTGTTTTAACCCATCTAGAATTTTGCCAAGTTCAAATGAATTCGCGATGATTTCTATTCGTTTGACGAGATGCATGATGTTATCTCCAGAGCATATTAATTCCGTACAGATATAGAGGAATTCCGACAATGATGTTGAAAGGAAACGTTACAGCCAGGGCAGTAGAAACGTACAGACTGGGATTGGCTTCTGGGACTGTTAACCGCATGGCAGCCGGAACCGCAATATAAGAAGCACTGGCACACAGCACGGCAAACAAGAGCGCGTCTCCCTGCGGCATTCCGACAAATTTCGCAATGAGAAGCCCAATACCTGCATTAACAATTGGGATTAGTATCGCAAACGAGATGAGGAAAGCCCCCGTTTTTTGCAAGTCCTTAATCCGTTGGGCAGCGACCAAGCCCATATCGAGCAAAAAGAAGGTCAGGATGCCATAAAACAATCCCTGAGTAAAGGGTTCTAAAACCTGCCAACCATGTTCTCCAGTCAGGACTCCGATTACGAGGCTACCGACTAGCAGAAAGACGGAGCTATTCAGGAAGGCTTCTTGCAGCACTTCAGGCCAGGAAAAGTCCCGTTCTCCCTGGTCAGCTGTGAAGAGATTGACGAGAATCAACCCGACGATGATAGCTGGAGATTCCATGAGCGCTAGGGCTGCAACCATATAACCATCATAATCAATCCCCAACTCGCTCAAAAAAGCTCCTGCCGTGATGAACGTTACGGCACTGATGGAGCCATAAGTTGCCGCGATCGCAGCGGCATCGTAGACATCCAGCTTCAGCTTAAGAATAAAAAAGGTATAGATAGGAACAAAACAGGCCATCAATACGGCTGCCAACATGGTCAAGACCACTTCCTGAGTCACGCCGCTCTTAATCAGTTCCACTCCTCCCTTAAAGCCAATGGACAATAGCAGATAAAGTGACAATAACTTTGGGAAAGGAGCTGGAATTTCAAGATCCGATTTCACAAAAACTGCCAGCATTCCTAGAAAGAAAAACAGGATTGGTGGATTCAGGATATTAGAAACGATCAAGCTTGCATTCATATCCACTCCCCGTTGTGAACAACCAACAAATTTAAAGAGCCTTTAATCATGACTAAACTAAAGCAGTTGAATCCCTGCATACAGATTGCGTAGAACCACTGTATGGCAATTGAGCCGCTAAAAAGCTATATGGAATTCTTATAGCAATGATAAAGAGAACTTTTCTAAACTAGGATGGACACCGACCGTTGTACAGTATTTGCAGCAGTTCCTTTGTCGTGAATGGCTTAGGCAAGAAGCCTTGGCAACCGGCACTTTCAGCTTGAATCACAGCTTCTGTCGAGTTGAGTCCACTCATCGCTACTACATATACCCTGGGATTGAATTGGCGTAACAGGGGAATGATCGTTAAACCATCGATGGAAGGCATCATCATGTCTATCAAGATACCCTGGATTTGAGCGTGGTGTTCAGTGAACAGTGTCACGGCTTCAAGCCCATCACTCGCTGTCAAAACTTGATAGTTATAGATTTCGAGTATTGTTTTAGTCGTCTCACAAATCGCCGCTTCATCATCGACAACTAAAATCAATTCCTGCTGACCGGATAACAACTCCAATTGATCATCGATTGCAGGTACTGTGGATTGATTCGCAGGTAAATACACATTAAACTGACTACCTTTGTTGACTTCGCTATGCACATCCACAAATCCACCATGACTCTTCACAATGCCCAGTACAGCCGATAATCCCAATCCAGTCCCTTTGCCAACTTCCTTGGTAGTAAAGAACGGGTCAAAAATGCGATGGAGGATATCGGGGGGAATGCCAGTTCCAGTATCGGCAACAGTAATCACGACATAGGAACCCACATTCGCATCCAAATGCATCCGGGCGTACTGTTCGTCAATGAACAAATTTTTAGCTGAAATCTGCAAGGTGCCACCATCCGGCATGGCATCACGGCCATTCACACATAGATTCATAAACACCTGATGCATTTGGGTAGCATCACCAGAAATCATCCAAAGGTTAGGCGAAATGTCGATGTGAATGTTGATTGATTTTGGTAGCGTTTGTTGAATAATCTTCTCAATTTCTAACAACAGGTGATTAACTTGTAGACAAACCCGTTTGCCTTCTACCCCCCGAGCAAAAGATAGAATTTGTTTGACCAATCCAGCTCCCCGTTGTGCACTGGCTTCGAGCGTCTTGAGCATTTGCCGAGTCTGCTCGTTGAGATTGGGAAATTTGAGCGGCAACAATTGGACTCCTGCCAGAATTGGGGTCAGGATATTGTTGAGGTCGTGAGCAATTCCACTGGCAAGCGTTCCGAGACTTTCTAGTCGTTGCGCTCGCAAAAACTGCGCTTCGAGCTGTTTCTTTTCAGTAATGTCCATGTGGATGCCAATCATCCGCATGGGTTGGCCTATTTGGTCGTGGAAGAGGCTGCTCTTGACGGCAATCCAGCGGATTTCTCCATTCGGCCAGATGATGCGAAACTCGGTATCCAGTCCCTGTATAACCTTGACAGCCTGCCAGAGTTCCTGTTCAGTTTTGGAGCGATCATCTGGATGAAGGGTTTGAATCCAATCATCATATCGACCGTTAAAGCTTCCCGGAGCCAGCCCATACAGCGCTTCCAGTTCAGCCGTCCAGGTGATTTCATCGGATTGGATAGTCCACTCAAAGGTGCCAATCTTGCCAGCTTTTTGAGCCAGTTCCAACCGTTCCTGAATTCTCTGGCGCTGCTCAATCTCTTGTGTGAGCAACTCATTGGCAGTCTCTAGTTCAGTAGTGCGTTCCTGTACGCGCAGTTCGAGGATTTCGTTAGCCTCTCGCAGGGCTTCTGCTGCTTGTTTGCGCTCGATCGCATAGCGCAGGGAGCGCACCAAAATGTCTTGGTTGATATGTCGCTTAACCAGGTAGTCCTGAGCTCCGCGCCGGACAGCTTCCACCGCCAGCTCATCATCATTAGTATTGGTCAACACGACAATTGGCAATTTGGGGGCGTGCTGGATCAGGGAGTCCAGAGAGGCTAACCCATAACTGTCCGGCAGGGTTAGATCGAGCAAGATCACATCAAAGTTATCCACGCCGAGTTGCGCGATATCCTTCGGGCTTGCGCTGTGCGTAATTGCAGAGCGTTCCAGAAGCGAAATCGCATCTGCCAGTCGATTGACATGTGCCAAGTTAAAGCGACTGAGAACCGTCCCCTTGAGGAGTTCCTGGAGTAAGCGAGCTTCTGGCAGGTTGTCCTCAACGAGCAGGATATTAACAGTAGGCTTGCCTACCTGCTTTCCGATGGCAGTGTTACAGTTTCCAACCAAAATTCCTCAATCCCCTGGACAATTTTGAATAATTCAGACAAATTCCGTGATTTTGAGATGTAGCAGTTGACGTGCAGGTCGTAACTCTTGGAAATATCTTCCTCGTTGCGGGACGTAGACAGGACGATAATGGGAATGTGCTTGAGGGACGGGTCAGCTTTAATTTCTGCCAGTACTTCCCGCCCATCCTTTTTGGGTAGATTGAGATCGAGCAGAATGAGGTCGGGACGGATGGCGTCCACATACTCCCCATCCTGCCGCAGATATGCCATTGCTTCCATGCCATCCCGAGCAATCACAACCTCACACTGAGTAGCGGTGCGTTTCAGTGCTTCCTGAATTAGTCGGATATCGCCCCGGTTATCTTCGACTAAAAAGATAGTTTTGTTTTTTGTGTCCGCTGGCATGATTGCGGTCGCGTCCTCCTACAGGAATCGTGAAAAAGAAGGTTGCACCTTTGCCCAGTTCGGATTCGACCCAGATTTGACCCCGATGGCACTCCACAATTTTCTTGCAGATAGCCAGTCCCATACCGGAACCGGGATACTCATCGCGGGTATGCAGGCGCTGGAAGATGACAAAGATGCGATCGGCAAACTGCGGATCAAGTCCAATCCCGTTGTCCCGAACCGAGAATAGCCAAGCATCCTCCTGTCGTTGCACTCCCACATGAATCTGAAGGGTTTCATCCTTCTTCTTAAATTTAATGGCATTTCCAACCAGGTTTTGGAACAGTTGCATCAGTTGGGTACTATCCGCCACGATGCTTGGCATTGGATCGCAGCTGATCTGAGCACCTGTTTCAGTAATCCGTCCCCGCAGATTGCTCAGTGCCTTGTTCAACGCCGTCTCCACCTCGGTCAGTTCCCACTCAATCCCCTTTAGGTCTACCTTGGAATACACTAAAACATCATCAATCAACGTCTGCATCAAGCTGACACCATCAACGGCAAAGCCGATAAACTCTTTGGCGTCCTCATCTAGCTCGTCGTCATAGCGCATCGCCAGCAATTCCACAAAATTCGCCACCTGGTTCAGTGGCTCTTGCAAGTCGTGAGATGCCACATAGGCAAACTTCTTCAGTTCTGCGTTAGAGCGTTCCAAATCTTGAGCGAGTAATGCCAGTTCTTCTGCCTGCCGCAGCACAATATTAACGATCGCCTTTCGCAGCTCTAGCGTTGCCTTAACTTCTACCTGCTTCCAGGGCAAAGACTTCAGGCGTACCGTTTCCTTCCACAACTCAAAGGATTTACGGGGGCATAGCCGCAGATCGTTGCTGGACTGCTTGAGTTCGTAAGCATGATTCGGGTCGCCTCCCCAGTTGACCGTCTGAAGCACTTCCGGACGGAACCACAACACGTAGCTCCGTTTGGAAATGGGAATCGCCAACAGACCACTGGCAACATCTTTGAACCGCTCGGCATCGGAGTAAATCAGCGGCAGAGAATCGGTATAGAAGACCTCCTCATCTACTGTCTTCGCCAGCCATTGCACCAGGTAATTAAGTTCCTCTTCTGCTGGCGTTTGACCAAGCGTCGTCCATTGCCCATTAAAACAAATGGCCGCTCCCTTGGCATTTGCCAGGTCAAGCAAGTTTGGTTCATTCTGAACCAATCCAGTAATGAAGTTGTCCTCTTGGGACATATATTCCATTAACGCTGATTGGACGCGCGCCAGT
>DATNPI010000116.1:0-8511 GCA_036703325.1 Coleofasciculaceae cyanobacterium | reverse complement strand
TCAGTCCACTTTTGTCGGATATCCGGTTTAACTGTTTTGGCGTACTCTTGCATACTCAATAGCATCTCATTGACTCGCTCATCTTCACCCGCTCTGGAGAGAGCGTAAACGTAATGCAAATCTTGAAAGGGTAAGGCATGTTCATGGATGCGTGGAGTGAGGTAGGCTGCAAGTTTTTTCCAGCGTGAAGCGTTTGCGTTAGCGAAGCGGGATGTAGTCCAGCATGATGCGCTAGCAGCATAGCTATCTCCAAGGGAATCGCCTACATTTACCCCCCTCAACTCCAACCGTAACAGCACCTGAATCGCACCGATTTGGTCTTTGGGAGACTCTTTCCAAGCGCGACCCCAGACGTGTTCGTCATAGAGTGCTAGTACTTTTGGAATATCAAGTTTCTCCAGGTAATAAAGGGCGATGTGCCACCAATTGTGGGTATACAGCATGGAGTTGCAATTCTCCCAAGTGTCAGAGAGGCTTTCCATCCAGGCAATCCCTTCTTCAATTCGCCCCTGCATTTCCATCACATGGGCAACTGCATGATGCGCCCAGGGGTCATTACGGTTCATCTGTGTTGCCAGTTGCCCCATAGCTTCAGCCTCGCTGAGGCGGTGGCACTGCTCTAAACCGAAGGCAATCATTCCGTATAGATAGTGATTTTCACGGTTAGCTGGTAAAACTTTTTCGGCAATTTGAAGCAGGCTTTCTTGGTTCCCCTGATAGAAGTAGTGATACTGACCCAACTGGACGGCGACAAGGTCACGGGGAAACTGTTCGGCGATCGCTTCAGTGTAGGCGATCACTCGGTCGATCTCACCTGCTGCCCAAGCCTCAACAGCTGAGATGAAAAGCATTTCACGCTCAGTCGTCTTGGCTTTATAGGTTTTAGCTACTTCGAGATAAGGTGCGGCTTTACAACGGGACTGGGCACATTCGTGGGAGAGGTAGAAAGCTGCTGCATGAGCGTTGGCGATCGCACAAGTCGGATCTGCCTCAATCCCTTTGACAATCACTAGTGCATCATTACCGTAGGCTAGTGCCTGCTCAGTGTAACGATTAATCGCAGCGATAGTCTCTGGTGAATCTGTCGAAACGTCTAGCCCTTGAGTGTCCCGCAACATTTTTTGTACCTCCAAATTGCCGTCTTCTCTTCTCTACCTAACTCCTACTGCCGACTAGAACTAAGACAATTAATCTACGGTAAATCGGTAGGAATACTGCACTAACAAAAGTATTGCATAACCAAAGGCAGAGCCGCAAGCGGTAGCAGTTTTACAGAGCCTTTCCCCAGCCCCTAATGAGTGTGATCATAAGTAGTTGGTAAAATTGTGATACCCAAGCACCATAATCAGTGTGATAGCAGCAAGCAGCCATTGCTCCGCTTGATAAGACAGCAAAGTTTTCCCCCCAAGCCAAGGAAGGGTGGTTTTACAAGTGGCTCATACGAGTGGAATAACCTGCCGCCAGAACAATAGCAATTCTTTTATAACAGTAATCAGTCATCAGCTTTTTAAGCCTGATGTCTTACCCCTTGATGTATTCTCAGAATAAAAAATATTTGCTTTACTACTGTTAGATTGGACAATCACTCAAATGGGTCATACAGTTGGAGGAAGTTACCTCCCTAAGTAGGACATATCTTTCAAATATAGATATGCTTTCTGCTCCAAATGAGGTGGCGTTTATGCTTGTGCCTTTATTCATCACTCTGATAATTGCTCTATTCGCTATTTGTATCAGTGTTAATGCTACGGATGAAATAGTGCAGTTGATCGCAGTTTTAACTACTTTACTCTGCCTATTTTTCAGCCTCATTTTTGCCTCAATGGTAGTCAAATTGCTGATAGTGGTTGCGCTCCTGATCAGCTCAAAGCGCAGGGTTAACAATCACTATGAACGCCAGGTATAGCTTTTGCTTTATCGAGGTTAATCTGGCGGATACAGGTGCGAGGGTGAGGCGATCGCACTACTTTGAAATGTACCAACCCTAGTGGACTCTAATCATCTATAGAAGATGGTTTCCCTATAACCAATGCTGACTCATCTTATCTGGGAAGACTCTGTCGAACTTGGGATGAGAGATTAGAATAAGAGTACTCCTCACACTGTAGGGGCACAGTATCCTGTGCCTCTACGCAATATTTTCTACCTCGATATTGACAGAAGGCTCCCACTATACCCGGCAACGTGTATTCTGTCCGGAATTCCAAGGCTGGGACTAAAGCGATGGCGTTACTGTAAACCGCTAGCGCAGATGCTAGCTCCTCTGGAGCCGCTAGACGACGCCGCACACTCATTCCATTCCTTGCTACCGCTACGCTATCGCAAGAGCTAACGCTTACAGCAACGCTCTTCAGCATCTTGTGCCAGCAGAGGGTGCGGAATATAGGCTCAAACTGTGATAGATCTCCGCAAATTGAAAATTTTCCTTAAACAAAATTGGGAAAATTCATAAAAGCTGAAAAAAGTCAAGTCGCATGATCGAGTGTCACTCAATTAAGCTACCTCAAAAAAGCGACTAGCAATCAACTCCAAGAACAGCTATAGATAAAAATACATAATTTCGATCTTTTTATAGACTTGTTGTCTCACTAGCAAAGCCAAGGCGATAGGTACTACAGCTACGTAGCAAAAGTTTACTTTTGCAAGAACTCTTAGGATGCATAATCCAACATCATCAAGGTGCAAGTAGGCTCTCCAGGATTGTGTTCATTTACAAGCAAAGGATAGCAACTAACATGACCTTAACCCGGCAGAATCTTGTTCTCCCAGTGGCGATTTTTTCTCTAGTGGGAATAGTTAGTGTCAAACCGCTTCAGGCTCAATCAATCACTGCTGCACCAGATGGCACCGGCACGATAGTCACTCCCAACGGCAACCGCCTTGACATCCAGGGTGGGATGCTTTCGGAAAATGGGACAAATCTCTTCCACAGCTTCCAGAGATTTGGTCTTAATACTAATGAAATCGCCAACTTCCTCTCTAATCCCCGGATTGTTAACATTCTCGGTCGAGTTGTGGGAGGAAATGCTTCGGTGATTAACGGCTTAATTCAGGTGACGGAGGGCAAATCCAACCTGTTTTTGATGAACCCAGCCGGGATGATTTTTGGGCCGAATGCCAGTTTAAATGTGCCAGCGAGTTTCACTGCTACTACTGCCAACGGGATTGGCTTGGAGGGAGGTTGGTTTAAGGGAATTGGCGATAATGACTATCAGGCTCTGGGAGGTAACCCCGATCGCTTTGCTTTTACGATGGGTCAACCTGGAATCATTTTCAATGCAGGCAATCTGGCAGTAGGTACAGAAAAAAATTTAACCTTGCTGGGGGGCACAGCAATCAACACAGGGGCACTCTCGGCACCAGGCGGCAACATTACTATTGCGGCGGTGCAAGGAGAGAATGTAGTGCGCCTCAGTCAGGAAGGGATGGTGCTGAGTCTGGAGATTAAGCCAATCGCAGGCATGGCAGATGGTAGCCAACTGCCAACTGCCGCTGGGATATCGGCTACAGATTTACCCGGTTTGCTCGGTGGAGGGTATGTTAGCGATGCAACGGGAGTCAAGGCAAACCCGGACGGCACAGTCAGTCTGACAGGTTCAGGCATGGTCATCCCGACACAAGCGGGAGTAGCGATCGCCTCTGGTACTCTCAACGTCTCTGGTGAAACGGGTGGCAGGGTGAATGTTTTAGGCGACAAGGTCGGACTCATCCATGCCAATATCAATGCCTCTGGCACCAATGGCGGCGGCACAGTGTTGATTGGGGGAGATTACCAGGGCACAGGGATAGTGCCAAATGCCACTAGCACGTTTGTTAGCAGGGATTCGGTAATTAATGCTGATGCCCTCTCTAGT
Source organism: Coleofasciculaceae cyanobacterium (assembly GCA_036703325.1). GTDB lineage: Bacteria > Cyanobacteriota > Cyanobacteriia > Cyanobacteriales > Coleofasciculaceae > DATNPI01. Next base: position 4,657 of record DATNPI010000116.1, on the reverse strand, counting down.
GGCAATGGTGGTAGGGTAATTGTTTGGTCAAATGACGCGACTCGCTTCTATGGCACTATCACTGCACGGGGCGGTACTCAGAGTGGTGATGGTAGTCTTGTTGAAGTCTCAGGCAAAGGAACGCTTGGTTACGATGGCTCCGTTGATTTACGAGCACCTAACGGCAATTGGGGAACCTTACTGCTTGACCCAGCTTCGCTGATAATTTCTAACGCCGTAACTCCTGATGATTACAATATCCTGGCTCCTACCGTACTCCCAGCAGTCCAGCAGTTAAACACCAATAGGCTAGTTACAGCTTTAAACACCGCTAATGTAAATCTTCAAGCCACAAATGACATTACGGTAAATAGTGCAGTAGATGCTAGCGGTAATACTGCGGCTGTAGGTCTAGGAAATCTTATTTTCACAACTCCTACGGTGAATTTAAACGCACCGATTATTCTGCAAGCTGGGAGAACTTTATGGGGCACGGCAACGACTGTAAATGTAGCTAATACTGGCAGGATTCAAAACGGCGTGGATGTGGCGGCAATTGGCGCAAATGTCAATCTTGCCGCTGGAACTTTCACGGAACCGGGCACTATCAACATCGGCAAACCACTGACATTGACTGGTGCAGGAGCCAGCAATACGATTGTGAGCGGCAACGATGCCTTCCGTGTGTTCAATATCACTGCTGGGGATGTCACCCTCGATGGCTTGACTATTGCCAATGGATATACAAACGTTAATGGGGGGGGTATTCGTTATACAGGGACTGGCACGCTGATTGTCACTAACAGTAGCATCTCTAGCAATACAGCAGGTGCTGACGGTGGGGGCATTTATAACGAAAGCGGCACGTTGATTGTTACCAATAGCACAATCAATAATAATGTTGCTAACGATAGCAACTTTGGTGACGGTGGAGGCATCTATAACGAAAGCGGCACACTAATTGTCACTAACAGTACCATCTCTAGCAATACAGCAGGTGCCGACGGTGGGGGCATCTATAACGCAAGCGGCACGCTGAATGTTACCAATAGCACGATCGCTAATAATGTTGCTGATTCCAATGCTGGTGGAGTTGGTGAAGGTGGGGGAGTCTTCTCAGACATCGGTACCGTCAATGTTAGGAATACCATCATCGCCCGAAACACAGACAGCACACCCTCCCTATTTGGCCAAAGAGTCTACCCAGATGTTTCTGGCACATTCACTGACTTAGGTAACAATCTAATTGGGAAAAGCGATGGTAGCACTGGCTTCACAGTCAGCACATTAGTCGGCACGATCGCAAACCCAATTAACCCTCGACTCGGTCCTTTGCAAGATAATGGGGGTCCGACCCAAACCCATGCCCTACTTCCTGGCAGTCCTGCCCTTGATGCAGCCATTACAGCAGATGGAGTAACAACTGACCAACGAGGCGTATCTCGTACTGGAGTTGGTGACCCCACACCTGATATCGGTGCTTATGAAGCGATTAAAGTTTTATACAGCAGCCCCACTTACACCGTCACAAATAGTCCTGTTGCAACTATCACCGTTCAGGTCGATCGCACTCCTCCTACGGGGCCTGGAGGGAATGTCATTGTCAGGTACAGCACTAGCAATAACACTGCGATCGCAGGCACTGACTATACCACTACTACTGGTACGTTAACGTTCACCAATGCATTGACCAGCCAGGACTTCACTATTCCTATCCTCACTACTGCCAGGAATAATCGGACAGTAAATCTTAACCTCAGTCGTCCTGGGAATGCTGTCTTTGGTAGTCCAAACTCTGCCATCCTGACTATCTTAAACTCACCGCCACCACCGCCACCGCCACCACCGCCACCACCACCACCACCACCAGCACCACCACCACCCCCACCACCACCACCCCCACCACCAACACCACCACCCCCGCCACCAGCACCACCGCCACCACCACCGCCGCCACAACTCTCGCTGGCTTGTACTTTGGCTTTGAGTTCCCTAGAGCTGCGAGAGGAAGCAGTAAGTGAGGATAACTCACAAGAGGCTTCATTAAGGGAGTTTGGGAAAAAGCTGGTCGCCACTTTGAATGACAACAATTGCAGGCCATCTCTTAACCAAAACGTTGATTTAATCTTGCCGCAGCAGCCAATACTCTCACCTGAGATTGAGGAAAGCGATCGTCCAGCAGCTGATAGGAAAGTCATCCCTCAAGAAGACTGAATGACCACAGGAAGAGAGGATTCAAAAGTTATAAGTTTTGAGTAAAAACTCATAATTCAAAATTCAAAACTCTCGTCGGTGATGGGGTAAGTGAGTAACATTTCTCTCCCCTTCTCCTGCTCGCCTGTCTCTAATGAATAGTCATCAAATAGAGCAGATGCCCTTAAGTGATATGAGGAGTGAAATGTTTCGGTACGGCATTTTTTCAATTCCAGTGGCTGCCCTGATTAGTAGCTTTTCCCTTGGCTCTGCTCTGGCTGCTGTTCCACTTGCGTTACCAGAAGAGATTGAAGCTGACGCCGCCACTCAAGTAGCCCAGCAATCAGAACCGATTTCTGAGTCTGTATCTTCTCTCCTAACAGAAGCACCACCCCCAACCCAAGACGCATCCCCAGCCTCATCTGATACCAAGTTGCACTCAAGCGCGTTACTTGCTGGAAAGGAAGCAGGGGAAGCAGGGGAAGTACTACCTTGGACAGCAACTTGGGACGAGTCCGCTAAACCGATCATTGAAATAACTCAGCAATCCGCCCCAAACCCCATTAGGGAAGGGGTACGTAGTCCAGTGGTTCAAGAGGAGCCAGCATCTCGGCAGGAGAATCGCTTCCTGCAACCTGCTCCTAAACCCTTACCTCCTGCACCTATTGAAACCCAGCCTGTTATCCCAACCCCAACTCCAGAATCTTCGCCAGCCTCCCCCGAAATAGAACAGCCGAATGTGAAAATTCCTGTTCGCAAAATCCAAGTGATCGATAGCACTGTTTTTGGTCCCCAGGAATTGAATCCTATCACCCAGCCGTTGGAAGGACGCTCTGTCACGCTAGAAGAACTGAGGGGCGTTACGAAAGCGATTACGCAGCTGTACTTAGACTCTGGCTACATCACCTCTAGAGCTGTCTTGGTCGATCAACAAATTACCGACGGGATTGTCCGGATTCAGGTGATTGAAGGTCGCTTGGAGGAGATCCAAGTTGAAGGAACCCAACGACTGAATCCTAACTACATCCAGTCTCGGATTCGCTTAGGTGCCACCACACCCCTACGGGGGGACTTACTGGAAGACCAACTGCGTCTGCTCAGAGCCGATCCGCTATTTGAGAACGTTGAAGCTAGTCTACGCTCTGGTAAGGAAATTGGTCAAAGCATCTTGGTTGTGCGGGTCAAGGAGGCTAATCCCTTCTACGGCAACTTAAGCATTGACAACTACTCTCCCCCCAGCGTTGGTTCAGAGCGGTTAGGAGTGGCACTAGGCTACCGTAACTTAATCGGTATTGGGGATGAGTTGGCTGGCTCTTATTACCGTTCGACTACTGGGGGGTCAAATGTTTTTGACTTCAGCTATCGCATCCCCGTCAATGCCATGAATGGTGCCTTACAACTGCGGACAGTTCTCGATCGCAATAAAGTCACCCAAGAGCCGTTTAACCAACTCAATATTGAAGGGGAATCTAATTTCTATGAGATTAGCTTTCGTCAGCCGCTAATTCGCACACCTCGTCAAGAATTTGCTCTCTCACTGGGGTTCAGTTTCAAGGATGGTCAGACATTTTTATTTGATCGCATCCCGTTTCCGTTTGGCATTGGTGCCGATGCGAATGGTGTGACGCGTACCAGTGTGTTTCGGTTTGGGCAGGACTATGTTAGCAGAGATTTGCAGGGAGCTTGGGTTTTGCGATCGCAATTTAGCCTAGGTACTGGTCTATTGGATGCCACGATTAATGAATCACCCATTCCCGATAGCCGCTTTTTCAGCTGGCTGGGTCAGGTTCAACGAGTGCAGCGCCTGGGTAACGATCACCTGTTGATTGTGCAAGGTGACTTGCAACTCACCCCCGATAGCCTCTTATCCGCAGAGCAATTTGTCATCGGCGGCGGGCAATCCCTCAGAGGCTATCGGCAAAACATCCGTTCTGGCGACAATGGGTTCCGCTTTTCTGTCGAAAACCGCATCACTCTTCAACGAAATAAAGCTGGAGTCGCAATCTTTCAGCTAGCTCCTTTTGTTGATTTAGGAGCCGTGTGGAATCACCCGGATAATCCTAATAAACTACCCCGTCAGACCTTTCTAGCTGGCGCTGGCTTAGGGTTGCTATGGGAACCTGAACCAAATCTTTTTCTAAGGCTGAACTATGCAGTGCCATTTATCAACCTGGATGATCGGGGCACGAATGTTCAGGATGATGGCTTCTACTTCAGTGTTAATTATCGACTTTAGGCTTGGCTCCAGCTTCAACGACAGATGGTGTTACGCAGCTATCTCGTAGGGTATCGCTCTGTGTGATATTCGGATTGTACTTGAGATAATCCCGTAACCATTCATATGCGATCGCGCCCAGCTGCTCCAAATCAAAATTCTTTAAAATTACTGATGATTCAATAGCAATTGCAATTGTCTTACCATCTAGACTAAAACGGACGCTATTGACTGACAGATTATGCCCCTCTAAGCGATTGAATTCTTTAA
>DATNPI010000108.1:0-9650 GCA_036703325.1 Coleofasciculaceae cyanobacterium | reverse complement strand
GGAGAAGGTTATGCGGGTAAAGTTGCAGAATCTGGCAAGCCTCTTAACATTCCGTTTGACCTATATGGCCGCCCAGATTCTGAGACTGCCAGAAAGACCGATCAAAAGAGCGGTTATCGCACTTATAGCTTGTTGTGCATGCCTGTTTTTAGCCCTGATGGCGATTTAATTGGTGTCACTCAATTAGTCAATAAGAAGAAACCCGGCGAGTTTCCAGAATACAACCCAGCTGATGGGATTGAAGCGCCAGATTACTTCCGGGTGAGTTTTGATGACAATGATGAAAAGTACATGCTGATATTTAACAATCAAGCAGGTGTCATACTCCAAAATGCTGAACTTTTGGAAGCGGTTAAGCGACAGGAGCTTTCGCTGCGCGAAAATCTAAGTTCGACATAGGCGAGACTATCGAGATAATTATTATGTTTCTCTATAAGCACTCTCTTCGACCGCAGCAAATTCACTTGAAAACTGCTCTAGGCGATCGCTTTTAGTGGAACTTACAGTTGATAGATCTACAACAGTTTTGAGGATGGGCATTTCCTGGTGACACTTGGCACAAAACCAGTAAACTCCTTGCGATCGCGTATGGCGAAGTAGAGCCTGAGCACAGCAAGGGCAAGTATGTGTGAGTATCATAGTTGTTATCTCAAAAACATTAGCTAAACACTAATAGCTGAAGAATAGCTGAAGGTTTGAAACTCAGCCTGACCCACCAAACTCGTTGGCTTAATAGGTACTTTTACACTATAAACCCTAAACAAAAATTGTGTTGGCTGTTAGTTCACCAAAACTGTTGGCTCACCTCCAGCTAAAATTGCTATTTGTTACCTAGAATACCGATTCACTAATCGTCGGTCGTGTAATCTCCGAAGTTGCTTATGGTTCATGGCTACCACAATTAACAATGAACTATGAACTATGAACAGTCTTTATCCGAATCTTTAATTACTAAATCGACGATCTAGTCTTGGATTGAACCTTTAGCCATTATTATCAAGGTCTAGTCCCGACCCTAGGTGAAAGGCTAAGGTACTTACTGTTCACGAGCTTTTCCAACCCGTGCCAGTATATACCGCCTAGTGTGTTACACTCTGCCTATAGATGATTAAATTCGGCTGCGTAGTTTGCTCTTTAGCTCTGACAAGCCTCTCTCCGAATCTAGTTCTCTAAACCCTTTGATTCGGAAATTACTTTATGTCAATTTATGTCGGCAATCTATCCTATGAGGTCACACAAGATGATCTCATGCAGGTATTTGCAGAATACGGAACTGTAAATCGGGTTCAATTGCCTGCCGATCGCGAAACAGGTCGCCTACGGGGTTTCGCTTTTGTAGAAATGGGAACAGAGGCAGAAGAAACTGCTGCAATTGATGCCCTGGATGGTGCTGAGTGGATGGGTCGTGACCTGAAAGTTAATAAGGCGAAGCCTCGCGAAGAAAGAAGACCGTCTGGTGGTGGTGGCGGCGGTAACTGGGGCAACAATAATAGATCTTCAAGACGCAACTAAGCTTCGAGATTAAAGATTTAACTCTAAAGTCTTATGGGCAGACAAGGAGTCTGCCCTTTTTTGATTAAGGCTTCGTGGGTAGTTCGTTATTACCCTTGCCAGTAATTAAGTCGATGATGAGGAGAAAATAGGATGACCCAAGTGATTCTTGGTGAACATGAAGGGATTGAGTCAGCCCTACGACGATTTAAGCGAGAAGTTTCCAAAGCGGGAATTTTTCCAGACATGAGAAAGCATCGCCACTTTGAAACACCCCTTCAAAAACGCAAACGCAAAGCTGTTGCCAAGCACAAGCAGCTTAAGCGGCTTTCGCGCTATAAAAGATAACTGTCTCGGTAAAGGCTGATACAGATATTTGTAGCAAGTTCATCAGCAGTTGTGAAGAGAGCCATGTCGGCTATGTTTTCCCAGAAGGTTCAGTAACAGTAATTATGACTCCAGAAGCGATACGCATTATTTCTCAGCTAAGGCGTGAGTTCTACTCTCTCTTTGCAGCGGCGATGGAAGTACCAGTGAGTATTACTCACGGGAGTTCATCTACCGGTAATCCTCCAATGGCGTCTTGGATAGATGACGAACAACGATTAAATTATCTGCGTGTTTTTGTTTACACAGCACCTGATGAATTAATCCCTGAACGTCCATTTATTCTTCGAGTGTCTGTTAACAAAGGTGGTGGTATATCCGCACCCCCTAAGTGGAGAAGGGACTGTCGAGGTCTGAATCATGATTGGCACTTCGAGTTAACCCTACTGCCAGAGGAGATTTTGGACTTTTTGCCTTGGCTAGTCAGCTTGGTGAAGTCCTATGACCAAGGTACGACCTCAGTTGCACAGGAACCCCCTCATCCATTGGACTTCAAAATATCCGAAGTGTCGTTATTCAACGAGGCATGGACTCAGCAAGCGCGGCAGAAAAAGACTCTCTCTAATGTCGTAACAGACCTACAGCAAGAATTGGTGCTACCAAGTGCCAAGTCTGTCTATTAAAAGCCGATATTGCTTTGAAAACTAGCTTCAGGACTTAGAGGAGCGATAAGCTCTGTTTCATTGCGGTGCGGAATACAGCGAGACATAGTCCGCCGCTCTGGAAATTGCCAGTCGCGAAGTCGCTAGACGTGCGATCGCTAATACTATCCGTCAATTACCTAGCGCTGACTTCTATCGAAGTACAGCGCGGGCTTGCATCTACCCTCCACCGCAACTCCAAGTACCTTAAGAGGCGATCGGCTTTGGTTTCATTTGGCACAGAAACTTATCCTCCTCTACGGGGAACACAGACACAACGCGATCGCTTCACATCATCTTTTCTTCGCGGCTTTCCTCTCCCGTTACAGTCGGCGCAGACACATCGCCCCTGATTCTGTACCTTCTGTGATAGAACACACAATAAAGCCAGCCGTCCGTCTGTAGTCGTTGGGCAGCTGGCTTTGTGGTTCTCATACCACTAGAGTTCAGGATTTATTTATTTAATAAGCCCTGAACTTGTCTCAAGGCAGCAGCGCCAATATTGAATAATGCCCACCCTGCTGCCAAGAGGATAGGAGACAAAACTACCGCTATACGCCAATCAATGTCCATGTTTTTAGTTCCTTCCTTTAACGCCTGAAGTTTTTTGAACTTTTCTCATTTTTCTATTCTTAGGCAATTTGGCACAGTTTGCCAGACACTTGACCGTACTAGACTCATTAAGTTCAGTGCGGCAGGGGAAATCCCAAATCGGTTCCTCTCCCCGCGTGAACTAGAGCCAGCTTTTCATAACGCCGTGCATGTTCAACAAGTTCATCCGCTTCGGCTTGTAAGATGTCGCGCAATCGTTTAGCCGGCACTCCCACTACAAGCGACAAGGGAGGAACGTCTTTACTAACCACAGCACCAGCACCTACAATACTGCCTGCACCCACACGGACACCATCTAGAACCACAGCACCAATGCCAATCAAGCTACCTCGTTCAATGTAAGCCGAATGAACTACAGCACGATGACCAATCGTGACATGGTCTTCTAGAATTGTTGGCTTTCCAGGGTCACCATGTAAAATCGCACCATCCTGAATATTAGTTCGCTCACCAATTTCGATGCGCTCAACATCTCCCCGCACAACGGCGCTGTACCAGATGCTGACCCCAGCAGCTAGCAAAACCTGACCCATGACCACCGCATTCGGAGCGACAAAGGCAGCTTGAGAGAGGTCAGGGGGAGACCAAAAAGACGTGAGAGAAGAGAATTGCGGAGTGAAATTATTCACAATTAGAGTTAATTCACCTAAGTTATGCCCGAAAACAGAGCATGAAGGGCACAGTCCCTAGATATAATAAAGCCACTGCTACTAGCTCACACGGGAAAGACGCCGATAAGCATTTGATGATCAACTCAGGCTTGCAGTACCCCATATTTGGACCAGAGATTCAGTGTCCTCACTGCCGTCAGTCAATTCCGGCATTGACGCTGACCGATACTTATCTCTGTCCGCGTCATGGTGCCTTCGAGGCAGACCCAAAGACGGGGGAACTGATTCATTTACAATCTGGGCGACACTGGCGTCAGTGGAACGATGAGTGGTATCGGCAGCACACGCATCCAGACGGAATTCGCTTTGAAATTCATGAAGCGTTAGACCGACTCTACACTCAAGGCTACCGAGCGACGCGGGTAAGTATTGCCAGTCGCTATCGAGAGTTAGTCAGCGCCTATTTGGAGCGAAGTACGCCTTGGCGTGGGCCTTCAGAGCCAGCGCGACCTAGGCTATATGGCTTGCCAGTAGAATTTAGCCCCGACCCTCAAGAAGAACCTTGTTGGGAAGTGATCAACTTCGACTTGGAAAAAGAACCAGGGGTGCCAGTACGATACCCATATTTCCGGCTGTTTGAGTAGGTGAAGCAATTTTAGATGGGAAGTTGGGTTCGTCAATCCAAAATCCAAAATCGTTCGACTGAGCGTCTCCGCCCTGAGCTTGTCGAAGGGTCACGCCGAAGTCCAAAATCCAAAATCCAATGATGCATCATGCTTCGATTCGCACAGCGAACATTCATCGAGCGATCGCGTTTTACGAACAGTTAGGATTTACTGTCTGTGAACGCTTTACCGCCGGGATTACCCTCGCCTGCTGGATGGAGGGACTTGGAGGACGTATTGAGCTTATCCAAATTCCCGAACCGCGGCCAGCAGCCGATGCCTTTGGGGATGAGCATTACGTCGGGTACTACCATTTGTCTTTTGACCTCACTAGTGACGCAACTGACCTACCGACTTGGTTAACAAATCTGCAAGAGCGCTTTGCCGAGGCGTCACGGAGCAACCCTCAAGAGTTTCAACCTCTAAAAATTCTTTTGGAACCTACCCAACAAATGATCGGCGATCGCATTTACGAAGTGGCTTTCATTGCTGACACTGACGGTTTACCCTTAGAATTTCTACGAGTTCTCAACCCTTAATAAAAGCAAATTTTTTGAAGGTGGGAGCCGTAGATTAAAATAACTTATAATTCGACAATTCATCACTCATAAGACTAAAAAAACTTAATACTGAACTGGCGATCGCACCCTCATCCCTTTTCCTAGTTTGTTTAATAAAACGTATGTATTTCTGGTCAGCCTTGCGCCGTCGTGGTCTTCTAATTTTACTTTTCAGCCTCTGCCTGAGCAGTGTGCTATTGGTGACAAAAGCCACTTCTACTCAGCCAGATACAACCCAACCCCAACGTCCAGCCACCCTCTCGTCAGATCCGAAAACCGATGCCACACCACTGGCACTTACTCAAGATGTTGGTAAGACAGTACTAGACAATGGTCTGACTGTCCTGACCAAGGAAGTACATACTGCGCCAGTCGTAAGTGTGCAGGTATGGTACAAAATCGGGTCGCGTAACGAAGCGCCAGGAGTAAATGGAATTGCCCACCAGCTGGAACATATGCTCTTCAAAGGCACTAAAGATCGCCCTATTCAATTTGGTCGCCTTTTCAGTGCTTTGGGCAGTGATTCCAATGCATTTACAAGTTTCGACAATACCGTCTACTTCGGCACAGTCGAGCGAGAAAAGCTAAAAGCGCTGCTGACTCTAGAAGCAGACCGAATACAAAACTCCATCATCGAAGCCTCGCAACTCGAAAAGGAAAAGCGGGTCGTGATCTCTGAGTTGCAGGGGTACGAAAACAGTCCTAACTACCGACTCAACCGCGCCGTAATGCGTGCGGCGTTTCCAAATCAAGCCTATGGATTGACTGTGGGTGGAACGAAGGCAGACGTGCAGAAGTTTACGGTTGAGCAGGTGCGAGATTACTACCGTAGGTTCTACAGCCCTGAGAACGCAACGTTGGTTGTTGTCGGGGATTTCCAAACTGAACCCGCTCTTTCAGCCATCAAAGAGACTTTTGGCAAAGTGCCGAAAAGTAGTCAATTGTCAACTGTCAATCCTAAAGAATCTAACACCAACTCTGCGCCTCGCCCCTCTAACTCTGCACCTAGCGCTCCCATTGTCCTGCGTGAAGAAGGTAGTGCCTCCTTCTTGCAGGAGGTGTATCCGTTGCCGTCAGCTACTCATCCCGACGTGCCAGCATTGGATGTGATGGATTACATCTTGACAGGAGGACGAAATTCTCGACTATACCAAGCTTTGGTGGAATCGGGACTAGCAAGCGATATGTCAGGTGGTGCGGCTAACTTAATCGAAGCTGGCTGGTATGAGGTGTCTGCTACAGCTGCCCCTGGTCAAAAACTGGACAAAATTGAGCAGGTTCTGACCTCAGAAATTACTAAGTTGAGCGAGAAGGGGGTTACGGAGGAAGAACTGAATCGGGCGAAGACACAACTATCTGCCACCGTGGTTTTGTCAAACCGGGATATCACAAGCCAAGCGCTACAACTCGGCTCTAACCAATCAACTGCCGGAGACTACCGTTATACAGACCGCTACCTGACCCAAGTCAAGAAAGTCAGCATGGCAGATGTGCAGCGCGTCGCTCGAACCTACCTCACAAGGGCGAATCGAACAGTGGGCTTTTTTGAGCCGACTAAGTTAGATGGTCAGCCAGGTAACACGAATGCTGGTGCGGCTCAAACCACAGAAAGCTTCAACGCTGGGCCACCTGTAGACCCAGCGGAAGTAGCGAAGTATTTGCCGCCAGTAGACTCACCGACTGCACCAGTGAGTCAGTCGCTACCAGAGGAGTTTAGATTGCCAAATGGTATGCGAGTTTTGCTCTTGCCTGACCCCAGCACTCCTACAGTGACGCTTAGTGGCTTTATGCGTGCCGGGACGGAGTTTGACTCACCAACTAAAGCAGGCTTGGCGAGTCTGACAGCGACGAATCTGATGAATGGCACGAAAACACGAGATGCCTTAGAGATTGCGAAAGCTTTGGAGGAGCGAGGAGCAAGTTTGGGCTTTGGCGCTAACCGAGAGGGTGTGAATATCGGAGGGTATAGTTTAGCCGCCGACTTACCGGTCATGATTGAGACATTTGCTGATGTGGTGCAGAATGCCACTTTCCCGACAGATAAGCTGGAACTGACCCGCCAGCAAAGTTTGACTTCCCTGCAAGTGGAATTGGATACACCATCGCCGGTGGCAAGACGGACTTTCCAACAAGCCATTTATCCACAGAATCACCCATTCCATGCTTTTCCCACGGAGGAAAGCTTAAAGGGGATGACCCGTGAGGATTTGATGGGCTTTTATCAGAAGCATTACCGACCAGATACGACGGTATTGAGCTTGGTGGGAGACTTTGACCCGGCAAAGGTGCGATCGCTATTAGAAACTCAGCTTTCAGATTGGCAAGCTAAGGGTAAACCGCCTGTTGCTAACTATCCACAGGTGCAGCTGCCGAAAAGTTTGGTTCAACTAAATCCCGTTCTGCCTGGTAAAACTCAGTCGATTATCTTGTTGGGTTATAAGGGGATTGACCGGAAAGACCCGCGCTTCTATGCTGCCTCGATACTAAATCAGATTCTGGGTGGTGATACCTTATCAAGTCGGTTAGGGACTGAAATTCGCGATCGCCAAGGCTTGACTTACGGCATTTACAGCTACTTCCAAGCAGGACTTCATCAAGGCCCGTTCCTGATTCAGATGCAAACGGCTCCCGAAGATGCTCAAAAAGCGATCGCAAGTACCATCTCACTTCTCAAGCAAATACGAGAAAAGGGTGTCACGAGTGGTGAACTAGCTGCTGCTCAACGTTCCATTACCAGTCAATATCCTGTTGCCTTGGCTAACCCAGACGAGTTAGCGCAGACGATTGTGAGGAACGAAGTGTATGATTTACCCCCCAGTGAAATTCGCGAGTTTGTCAGTCAAATTAAGGCTGTCACCTTAGAGCAGGTCAATCAGGCAGCTAAGGAGTTGCTCCATCCTGATAATTTGGTAGTGGTGACAGCTGGCCCTGCTGTGTCAGCCTCTACCCAGTAGTTGTTAATTCGTAGGGGCAGGTTTTGATAGGTTGCATAGCTGGTTTAAACCCGCTCCTCAAGTCTTTGAAAGATTTAGATGTTGGCTATGATGCAGTTTGTTGTTTCAAGGGGTAACTACTTGCGCCATCAGTGGATAAGTCAGTGTTTATGGATAATGCTGTGGCTAATCCTTTGCGTTGGCATTGTCTCGACACCAGCCGCCGTTGCCGCTCCCCAAGTTACAGAAGTTAAGGTTAGCTTGGGTAATAGCGCCAATGAGTTGAAATTTTTCCCTAACCAATTGCAGTTTGTCGTCGGTCAGCGTTACAAACTCTTACTAGATAATCCCAGTCCCCAGAAACACTACTTCACGGCGAAAGACTTTGCCGATGTCAGCTGGACTCAAAAAGTTGAAGCAGGGAAAGTAGAAATCAAAGGGGCGATTCACGAACTGGAATTGAAGCCGGGAGGAGAAGCCGAGTGGTTTTTTGTACCGATGAAACCCGGAAAATACTCCCTGCGTTGCCCGATACCAGGACATACAGAAGCGGGCATGACAGGAGAAATTGCGATCGCGGTTCAGTAGCGTCTAGTTAAGCTGCTGTAAATCTCGCATTGCCCCTAACGGTTTTCACTACAAATTCGACTGGTATTAAGATAAGCGATCGCTCCTGACACTGAAGCGCGATCGCTTATCTTCGTGCCGTTCGACTATCAGGTAAATAAAGCAATGTTAAGCTAGCTTAAAGTAGGAAAGTATCTGACAAATCAACAGCGTCAGTTCCTGGCTCAGACACTCCGGCGAAACAAATTCCTCTAATATCTTTAGGCTGTCGTAACTTTCCTGAATGTAGTTGGGTTTGTTCAGGCTCGACACTGTTGACGTAAAAATCTTAGCCATCTGTTAATTCGCATGAACATTTTCAGTAATCTACTTTTCAAGCCAACTGAACCCTCCCGCGCCAAGAAAAAACGCCGAGGTGTTGAACTCAAATCCGAGCGTGAAATCGAAATCATGCGGCAGGCAGCAAAGATTGTTGCAACGGTACTGAAAGAAATTTCTGAGATGGTTGAGCCAGGAATGACGACAGCTGACCTAGACGCTTACGCGGAAAAGCGTATCCGTGAGATGGGAGCGACACCCAGCTTTAAGGGTTACCACGGCTTCCCAGGCTCTATCTGCTCTAGCATCAATAACGAAGTTGTGCATGGCATTCCCAGTCGCAAGAAGGTGATTCACACTGGGGACGTGCTGAAAGTCGATACTGGTGCCTACTACGATGGCTTCCACGGCGACTCTTGCATTACGATCGCGATCGGTCAAGTGACACCAGACGCAGCTAAGTTAATCCGTGTAGCAGAAGAAACCCTCTACAAAGGAATCGAACAAGTTAAAGCGGGAGCCTACTTGCTCGACATCGCTGGTGCAATAGAAGACCATGTGAAAGCCAATGGCTTTAGTGTAGTGGAAGACTTTACCGGTCATGGCGTCGGGCGGAATCTGCACGAAGAACCCTCCGTCTTCAACTTCCGCACCCGCGAGATGCCCAATGTTAAGCTTCGCGCTGGGATGACCTTGGCGATTGAGCCAATTTTGAATGCGGGGACTAGGTTCACTCGCGTCCTAGCAGACCGTTGGACAGCCGTGACAGTAGATAATGCCCTATCAGCTCAGTTTGAGCATACTGTATTGGTGACAGATGAGGGTTACGAAATCTTAACTGACCGCACCAAGCTTTGAAATAGCA
>DATNPI010000106.1:0-5809 GCA_036703325.1 Coleofasciculaceae cyanobacterium | reverse complement strand
TGATTGATTTTGGGATTGCGCGGGAATACAGCACAGACTTAACTCAGACGCACACGAGTATGGTTTCTGAAGGCTATGCTCCGCTTGAACAGTATTTAAGTAAGGAAAAGCGCACACCAGCATCGGATATTTACGGTCTGGCAGCAACGCTCTATGCTTTATTGACCGCACGAGTACCGACACCAGCGGTAATTCGCGATCGCCAACCCATGCCAGCACCCCGTGACCTACAACCCCACCTGAGTGCAGCACTTAACCAAGCCGTGATGCGAGGCATGGCAGTAGAGGCGCGTTACCGACCGGCGAGTGTAGATGAGTGGCTGTCGTTGTTACCTGACCCTGAGTTGGAGACGGCAAACGGTGTTGCAACTGGAGCAATACCCACCCGCACAGCAGCAACCGTTCCCTTAAATGCTCAGAATCTGCCTAAAGTTCAGGAAGAGTCACAGCCTGTTGCGGCTTATGCTCAGGTCATAGCAGCGGTTAAGCGGTTGGGTGTTCGTAATGTGGTAATTGGGGTAACGTTAGCGATCGCTACTGGTTTAATCGCCTTAGGTACTGTCGGGAATCAATCTAAGCAACCATCAGTCACACCAACGGCCCAGCCCTCAGAATCCCCCACCACCCAACCGTCAGAATCCCCCACTGATCCGACCAGTAATGATAATGATGTCCCGAAGGAGCGTACTGAACCTGTAGAGGAGAACCGTCCCGCTCCCCCTGTTCAAGAACCAGTTCGTCGGTCTCCTCGCAGACGATATTCGCCGCCAGTGGAGCCGTCGCCCCCACCGGTTTCAACTTCTCCCTCACCGACACCCGAAGAGACACCGCCCTCACCCAGCGAATCGCCTTCCCCGGTATCCAGCCCAACACCAACTTCTTCGCCTAACGAACCTCAGCCACCTGTATCAACACCAACGCCTTCAGCTTCACCGGTGACGCCTCCACCCTCAGAGTCAACCAATCAGCCAATTGAACAACCAAGGACAACACCCCCACCGGAAGAGGCACAGCCAAAGAAACCCAAACCCGATAAGGCTGAGGGTGAGAAAAATTGACACTTCTAAACTCTTGACTATAATAGAGATATATGACATGGGGCCTTAATGGTTTCGACGTGTTGGCGAAAGCCGCCCCGTGATTCAGGTCGAGAGCGAGTCTTCTCTCGTTAATACCGGACTCAAAAAAAAAGTAAATGCGAACAACATCGTTCCTTTTGCTCGTAAGCAAGCAACTGTTCTTGCCTAAAAACCTCTAAGGTTCGAGCGTCTGTAGTTTGACTCCGTTAAGGACTATAGACAAACCCCAACGGATGCTCTAGTAAGGTGCCTTTGGTCGGCTTGCTAGCTAAGACTTCACCAAAGCATCCTGTCATCCGGGATAATGGATGGTTCCCGCCCTGAGGATCAGATGGGCTAAACCTGTGAATGAGCGGTAGGTCAATACCCAGGGCGGACACGGGTTCAATTCCCGTAGGCTCCACTCTGAATTATTTTTAATGCCACCTGGTACTTCAAAGTACAAGGTGGTTTTTGATTTTTAACGCTAGAAACGCGAGGCTAGAACTAAGTTGGTGGCAGTTGCAGGATTGACCGCATATTCTCCAGAATTTTCTGGCGTTGCGCTGGGGTTAGGTTAGAGACTAACTGCGTCTGCGCCGAACGAAACAACCCTTGCAGCTGCGTTTGCTGCTCAGAAGTAATCTTCATCGCCGCGAGTGCTTCACCAAATCCTTTGCCTTCTGCCAAAGACTTTCGGAACTGCTCGCGCTGGTCTACGGTCACAATTTTCTCAGCGGCATCTAGAGTCTGAGTACCCAGTTCCGCTAGTTGGAGCTTTTGCTGCACCGTCAGTTCAACGCCCGACAGAATGGGAAATAGTTCAGCAAATGGGATGGTTTGAGCTTTGACCATGACGGGTGTCATAGTAATCGCCGTAGCCGCAATCGCCGCGATCGCGCCATGCTTGAGAGTTGTCCCTCCAGACTGGGCAAAGGCTAACACTCTGGCCAAGACTGGCATCAATTTAAGTTTCATCTTGATTTGTCCTCAATTTTTTGATGAGTATCAACATATAAGGATTGGAGAAGCCAGTCAATTGATAGCAGCCTGTCAGGAGTGCCCATCACCCAGGAAAGTCCTGAGTTTTGGGGACTAATGAGTAAGAAAGCAGTTTTCGGAATGGACTATATTGGTGTTCAAGCTCCGCTCCTGCCATACCGTTGCACTTTTGAGGCGCTACACATTGACCCCCAAACCCCCTGATTAAGGTGGAAGTAAGAAAAGCATCTGTAGCGAACATTTAGAGAATTGGTATAACAGGATTTGAGTCGGAAGCTATATCTCCCTTCACCCTAATTTCAGTAAATTTGCTAGGAATTCCATGCTGTCTGTTTCCCAAGAGGCTCAACTTCAGCAGTTACGTTCGGGCGATCGCGTGAAGTATCACGGCGTCCAATGGCAAGTGAAAAATTACAGCACTTACGACGACCCCAATGGCTACGAGACGACAGAGTGGTTGCTGCGCTCTCCAGCAGGGGCAGAATCTTACTTGCTACGAGAAATTGACCCCCAAAATCCAGAATCTCTCGTGCATTGGTATCTTGCCGAGGAAATTTCCAACCCTAAGATATTCCAACCCGAAGTTTTCAATAACTTGGCTGTGAGGCTGTGGCACGATATGCAAGGTCAACAAGCCCCTTACCCAGAATTGCAAGCGTTGAGCAGAAGCTACTACTTTGAGTCCCAGACTGAGGGAACTTATGACGGAAAGGAAGGGGAGAGTTCTCGCATTACCTGGGACTATTGGGACAAGGCACATCAATGGAACTTAGCGATTGAAGCTTGGCCTAACGGTGAGCTGCATATCTACTCTACGAAAGTTGTTAGACCAGAAGAGTTTTCTGAGATTGACAAAGGGGGAGTAGTAAAACTTTCATCATTTCCCATTTGGGAATTTCTTGGAGCATTTTGCTTCCTAGTCGGTGGGATTTTGATGCTGATATTTGGATAACCCAAAAATGCCGACTTCTCTATTTACCGAATATCATACCAACGGTCTCGCCTTCTATATCAACGGCGATTTGCAATTTGATACCGCTGATGAGGCACTCTATCACGAGTATTTAGTTATCCCTGCTGTTGCTCTAGCCGTTCAGCGCTTTCCTCAGACTAATCTACGTGTCCTCATTTGCGGTGGAGGAGATGGGTTAGCCGCACGGGATGTCCTGCGTTTCCCGGAAGTTAACCTCATTGATTTAGTAGATTACAATCCTGAAGTTTTAGAACTGGCTCAAACTGTATTTAAGCCGTTTAATCAGGGCAGTTTAGAGAGCCATCACCTTACCATCTATACCCAAGAAGCTTTTGAATTTGTCTCGACAATACCCGATAATTCCTATCACGTTGTCATTTGCGATTTTACTTATCCCACTAGCCCAGAAGATACAAGTGTCTATAGTCGCGAATGGTTTCAACAAATCAATCGGATTCTCATACCATCTGGGATTGTCTGCACTAATGGTTTTTCCCCTGAAAATCGCACTACAGGATTTTGGTGTTTATATCAATCTCTGTTATCAGCTGGTTTAAAGGCAAAACCTTTACAACTAGACATTCCATCCTTTCGCCGTCACGGTTACGGAAATTGGGGCTTCTTTTTAGCTTCACCTATGTCGATCGCTCGGTCTGAGCTGGCGTCTATCGTGCTGCCTGATAATTTACAAGCGCTAACCCATAAACAGCTGTTCCAAGCCTTCATCTTTCAGGATAAAATTACCAAGGTTCGCCAGGACGTGACTATTCATACCCTGGATTGTCCCCAGCTATTTTATTACTTACTCAATCCCACCTTTGAATCGCCTAATACAGATGAGGTGGACGGTACTGTTGATTTTCTAGATATTCAGGAATCAGCTACAACACTGGTAAGTTCTCGTGATTTGCTCAAGATTGAATCAATAGCGCAGGCCTGGTTGGAGCAACTTTATCAATCTCCAAGTTCTCCAGACAATCATCTAGATACCAGTAAACTATTGCCTGTACAACATCGCTACCATAGTCCCAAAATGACGAAGGAATGGCTAGCGTATCTTCAGCAATTATTAGCAGAAATCGACTTATCTCGTCTATTGAACAGTTTGTTAGAGCGTTCACAGGAACTGCCACCGCAGATTGCTAGTGACCTCAAAGAATTAGCTGAAAAACTTCGCACTGGTAAGTTACTGCCCAACCTTCCTCCCAAGACAGCCGAATTTGTGATGATGCTCTCAGTTACGCTATTAATGGCAAATTTAGTAATGCCGGATGCCGTGTTTGGCAAAGGAGATTGTTCGAGTGGAACTGGTAGCTGTTCGGATGGAGGCAATACCTATATAGATGACTTTAGCTGGGGAGCTAAACTGTGGGGTGTTGGTTTCGCTTCAGTTGGAATTGTATGGCTATTCAACATATTTAACCGCTCAAGGGATGAATAATTCGATAGATAAGCTACAGGAAAATCCGCTACAGAAGACCGATGAAAAATTAACAATTAAGCAACTGAATTTAGCGGAACGCCAGCTTTGGGATTCTTTAGTCAAAATCCACGTAGATGGGTGCTTTATGCAGTCATGGAGTTGGGCAGATTTCAAGGAACTGGAAGGATACAAAACGTTTCGATACGGTCTATTTTTGAATAGAAAACTAGTGGGAGGATGTATTTTCTATTTCTATCCTCATATGAGCAATGCGAATTTATTAATGGCTCCCGGCACTCCTCTATTACCACCCAGCCTTGGTGAGGAAGGAATGCGGTTGCTGAGAGAGAAGGCCGCTGTTTTAGCCAAAGAACTGGGTGCGATCGCTTTACGCATTGAACCTTTATGGACTCAAAAACCAGACTATCTTACTGGGTTTGTACGTGCCCCAGTTGACTTATTACCCTCGGAAACACTTCTGGTTGATTTGCGTCCCACTGAGGCAGAAATGTTAGCCGCGATGAGACAGAAAGGACGCTATAACTTGCGCTTGAGTTGGCGTCGTGGTGTAGAAACTGATTTCACAACTGATTCACAAGCGATTCCCCTGTTTTATGACCTGTTCTGGGAAACCGTGAAACGTCAGCAGTTTTTTGGCGAACCCTATAGTTTTTTCATCAACCTCTGTCAAACCTTATTTGCGGCAAACATAGCAGAGATTGGCTTGGCTAGATGGCGAGGAAAAGTGCTAGCAGCAATCTTGGTAGTGTATTGGGGGAATCGCGCTACTTATCTATACGGCGGACGCAACTTTGAACACCCAGAAGTAATGGCACCTTACGCCTTGCACTGGACGGCAATGCAACGAGCGAAAGTGCGGGGTTGTACTGTCTATGATTTCTATGGTTTTACTCGTGATCGCAATCATGCTTATGCTAAATTCTCCCAGTTCAAAAGCCAGTTCGGGGGAGTGCCTGTCACGACTATTGGCGCTCATGATTACTTCTTTTACGACCAGCTAGCTGATACACTAATTGGCCTATTCCGGAGCCTTGCAGGAGACAACTCATGAATGAAGTGCTAGTGGATGGACTTAATCAATCAGGATTGATTATTTTAGAGCTAATCGTTGGGTTTGGGTTGTTTTGGCTGGGACAGTTGGCTTATCAAAAACTGTTCCGGCGGCAGATGGAGCTAAATCTGGAACTGTTTGTTAAGGATAACCCAGCTGTAGCGATCGCGCTTGTCGGCTACTACTTCGGTATTGTGATTGGCTTGGGCGGTGTTTTAGGTCAAAGCGCTGCCTCTTGGCAGGATAAGGTGCTTTCCTTGGCAACCTATGGGGCAACGGTG
>DATNPI010000097.1:0-3800 GCA_036703325.1 Coleofasciculaceae cyanobacterium | reverse complement strand
GATGAATATCAGCAATAGTGCCGTGATAATGACGAAGTTTCAAATATAGCCAAAGGCAGAAGTCAGGAGGCAGCACTTCGACACGCTCAGTGACCAGGCAGAAGGCGAGAAAGCTTGTATAGTAAGCTTTTTAACCTTTTTCAACTGGATAGTTATTTCTGCCACGCTGCACTAAAGTGATAAGCAAACCTGATTATTCGAAAAATCTTGTATGGTAAGGCTTTCAGAACAACCTTTTTAGGGAAGCTATCAGTAATAGGGGGTTTTTCACACTAAGTACGGGAGAGCCGTCTCCAACATTCGTTAAAGCTGCAACCAACTAAACACATCTGCAACGGAAAGTTGCCAATCTCCCAATACTTCGAGAACCGATAAAGTCTCATCTGCATATTTCACATCAGGGAGGCGATCCGGTTGAAAAACCATTACTGATTCATCTTCAGGTTCAATAAACCAACCCAGCTTTGTCCCTTGTTTTAAACAGAAGATAATGTTGTTAATAACTCGACTTGGCGATTGGTCGGGGGAAAGAATTTCAATGACCCAATCTGGAGGAATTTCAAACTTGTTTTCAATCCTCCCATTTGCCTTACGAGGAATGCGCTGCCATTCAAATACGGAGATATCGGGAATGATTGAGCGTCCGCGAAATGTACAGCGTAACTCTGGAAATGCAAGGGCTAACTTTTGGTGTTGACCAACCTGATTAATCGCAGTCAATAAACTGCCTTGTAAGATGCTATGTTCTCCTTGAGGCATAGGTTTTTGGTAGATTTGACCCTCGATATATTCGCTAGCAGGTTTAGTTTCTGGCAGTTCCAAAAATTCAGCAAGCGTTAGTTTGGTTGGGGACTCAATAGGTAACATCATGACCTGCGGTAAATCCTAAGCTTGAGACAATTCTAGAAAACCAGCGATCGCAAATACTTCAGTGTTAGCCTTAGCCCCGATGCAATGAAGTACGATGCTCTTCTCATTATCAGCGCCAAGCGATCGCATCTCTATGGTACGTAAGTGATGGCGGTACTCAAGGCTTGATGAATGCCTTCTATACCGCGTTGCAGACAGGCAAGATGACCAAAGCCGAAGCTCTGCGACAGGCACAAATCGCCCTGATCACGGGTGACTATACAGCCTTGGGCAATCGGCGAGGACTGGAAGTAGGGGAACGGAGTAAGAATAGTCTGCCGTCAGAAGTAAGCAATCGCCTCAACCATCCCTTCTACTGGGCACCGTTTATTCTCATTGGCAATGGCTTGTAGCTGGTAAGCTTTTCCAAGTACAACTATCGAATAAATAAAAGTTTCATAGGGAAGTCCCCCCACAGCTGATGAAGTTTAGCGAAATAGTCGAAAAACTGAGTGACACAGCTGAGTGCAATAGCCTGAGTGTCAATCCAGACCTCGACCCAGAAATCACAGGCGTTGCACCTATTGACGAAGCCTCCAATGGCACCCTCAGTTATATAGAGGGTGCCAAGTTTGTAACTATGGTTGGTAAGACAGTGGCAAGTGCCCTGATTTTGCCGGTGGATGAAGCGTTGCAGACACAAGCGACTGAAAGGGGTATTGCTTGGATTGGGGCATCGGAAACGCGATTGGTATTTGCAAAAGCGATCGCTCTCTTCTACAAACCCTTTCACCCAGCACCAGAAATCCACCCCAGCGCTGTGATTCATCCTTCAGCTGAGGTTGGCAAGGATGTTTACATCGGTGCTCATGTCGTTATTCAAGCTGGGGCAAAAATTGGCGATGAGGTTTGTATTCATCCCAATGTCGTGATTTATCCAGAAGTACAGATAGGCGATCGCACAGTATTACACGCCAACTGTACCATCCACGAACGCACCAAGATTGGAGCCGATTGCGTGATTCATAGTGGTGCTGCGATTGGTTCAGAAGGCTTTGGTTTTGTCCCTATTCCAGAGGGCTGGTTCAAAATGGAGCAATCCGGCTACACAGTACTAGAAGATGGCGTTGAAGTCGGCTGCAATAGTACCGTTGACCGCCCTGCTGTGGGAGAAACACGGATTGGACGCAATACCAAACTAGATAACCTGGTTCACATTGCTCACGGCTGTCAGCTAGGATCTAACTGTGCCTTGGCTGGTCAAGTCGGCTTGGCAGCTCGTGTTAAAGTTGGCAATCAGGTGCTGCTAGCTGGACAGGTGGGAATTGCACCTCAAGCTCATATTGGGGATTCTGCGATCGCCACAGCCAAAGCAGGCATCTACAGTGATGTAAAATCTGGGGCAATTGTCACAGGCTACCCTGCGATTCCCCACAAAGTGTTTCTCAAGGCCGCGTCTATCTACCACCGCCTCCCGGAAATGTATCAGTCCCTCAGACAACTACAGCAACGACTAGGGAGTGGGGATTAGGAAAACACGCATCCTCTCCAGGGTCAAACAAGCAGATTGCTGCTATCTACGCCATCACTGACGATATCCTCAAGGCAAGAGGAAAATTGAATGAAATTTAGCGAAATTGTCAAAAAACTAGAGACTGGTGCTGAGTGCAATAGTCTGATGTCCAACAAAGACTGCAACCCGGAAATCACTGGAGTGGCAGCTGTTGATGAAGCAACACCTAACAGTATCAGCTATATAGAGGGCGGTAAATTTGCGGCTCAAGTGGGTAAAACGTTTGCGAGTGCTTTGATTTTGCCAATGCAGGAGACACTCCAAGCGCAAGCGACTGAACGAGGCATTGCCTGGATTGCCACACCTGAACCACGATTGGTGTTTGCAAAAGCGATCGCTCTCTTCTACAAACCGTTCCATCCAGCACCAGAAATCCACTCCAGCGCTGTGATTCATCCTTCAGCCGAGATTGGCAAGGATGTTTACATCGGTGAGCATGTCGTTATTCAACCTGGGGTGAAGATTGGCGATGAGGTTTGTATTCATCCCAATGTCGTGATTTATCCAGAAGTACAAATAGGCGATCGCACAGTACTACATGCCAATTGCACCATCCACGAGCGTAGTCGAATTGGTGCCGATTGTGTGATTCATAGCGGCGCTGTGATTGGGGCCGAAGGTTTTGGCTTTGTGCCGACGCCACAAGGCTGGTACAAAATGCAACAGTCTGGCTGCACAGTGTTAGAAGATGGGGTTGAAGTCGGTTGCAACACCACGATTGACCGCCCAGCTGTGGGAGAAACACGGATTGCCCGGAACACGAAGATGGACAACTTAGTGCAAATTGGTCACGGTTGCCAAGTAGGGGAAAACTGTGCATTTGCAGCGCAAGTCGGAATGGCGGGTGGTGTCAAAGTCGGCAATCGAGTGATTCTCGCCGGTCAGGTGGGAATTGCCAATCAGGCAAAGATTGGAGATGGTGCGATCGCTACTGCCAAATCAGGCATACATAACGATGTGCAACCAGGAACCATCGTCAGCGGCATCCCTAGTATGCCTCACAAAATCTATCTCAAAGCCAGTGTCCTTTACAAACGTCTTCCAGAGATATATCAAACCCTGAAGCAGCTACAGCGACTCTTGGAGGAAAAGAAATAAGATTTTGCAGAAAGTATATAAGGCTAAAGCCGTAAATCCCAAAATCCTCGGAAGACCTTTTCTACCTCTTCAGCGAGAACATAAATGATACCCAGTTTCCAGCTACAGACGGATAGGAATTCTGTTGTCAATCAGTAAATTAGAGACAGTTCAGAAAAAGGCGTTTAAAGATGAAATTTTCAAACCTGTCTAAAATTGTTGGAGCTGGAGTTCTTGCAGCCAGCGTAGCTGTTGTCCCATTCAATCTACCTGCCTCTGCCCAATCCAATACGGCTCCCGG
>DATNPI010000094.1:0-2748 GCA_036703325.1 Coleofasciculaceae cyanobacterium | reverse complement strand
TCCAACGGCTCAGTTTTTGAGTATCCCTGATTCTGGACAAGCCTTTTCCTATGGACTCAGCACCCTCCCACTTGGTCTGTTGGGTACTGGTCAAAGTCAGAGTGCACAGATGCTAGTGCGTTATCCAAATACCGCCTACTTGGCTTATGGTAACTACGGCATACAATATAGCCTCACCTTGCCACTGGTTAATCCCACCAGTAAGACTCAAACCGTAACACTGGCTATCCAGACGCCCCTCAAAGAAGACAAACCCCAGCGTGGGTTACGCTTTTTGGAACCACCAGCCAAGCAAGTATTCTTTCGTGGCACTGTCCAAATCCGCTACAAAGACGATGAGGGTTTGCCCCGCACTAATTACTTTCACTTAGTACAACGGCGCGGTCAACAGGGGGAACCGTTGGTGATGCTGAAGATGCCACCGGGCGATCGCCGTTTGGTGCAGGTAGATTTTCTCTACCCTCCAGACTCGACGCCGCCACAGGTTTTGACGGTTAGAACTCAGGACTAGAGCAAAAGGCGACAGCTTAACAAGAGCGGGGCAATTCCTGAATTGTTCTTAGGACTGTACTATAAGATTCGGCAGTTTTGGCAATCAGTATAGGTCTGATTGCCTAGCTGCCTAGCAAAACCTGACCCATCGGGTTCTCAGGATGTGGTGGGAGGGACTACCGTCCTACTCTTGTTGCTTGTGTGTGTGTGAGTTCAACAAAATTGGTCATTGCATGCTGCCTTTATTACCAATATTTCCCCTTGCTCAAGTCATATCGGTGCCATCACCCACTTCTAGCGAAATATCTATCGCAGGACAGGAAGTAGTGGTGCAACCTCAAGAAGTACGTGCGTTACCAGGGCAATTGGATAAAGTGCCGGTGTTTAACAGCAATAGTCCTGAAGTGGTACAGACGGACGGGATTTTGCTGTCCACCTTTCCCCCTGGTGGCAAAACTGTCCCAGGCGCTCACTTAAATATGCCGCTATCAGGACGCTTTGACGTGTTTGCTCATCACATTGCTAGAACGAGCAAACCGGGAGATTTGCGTCCTTTGTACTTGGGGGTGCTTGTGTATAATCCCGGCATCCGACCGTTGAGGGTGGAAGTCTTGCAGGCGGTAAGTTATGTCACGAATCCAGATGCACCGTTTGTCGAGTTGCCGGCCTATGCTGACAATTCTTCAGGTACGGTCTACGCTGGGCCAGGTTCCCGGTTGATGACTGACGTACTGCGAGGAGTTAATCACTCTGATTTCCCTTCCGAAATTGTGATTCCACCGAAGCAGAGCAAGATGTTGTTCAATTTGCCTGTAACGATTGGGAATTGTCGCTCTACGTTGATGCGGTTGCGGACTGATGAACGGGTCTATATGGCAAGTTTAGCGATGCGTGCTCCTGTCAATCGCACAACTAAGGGCAATCTGGCAAATTCCTCTGCCTATCGGGCACCGAAGCTGGAAGAATGGCAGAAGCTACTGAACACTAGCAACTTGGCTAGTCCGCGCGATCGCCCCCCTACACCCATACACGAAAGCAACCCTGATATGATTTACGGTCGTGTTGCTGGTGTCGCTCAAGGTTCCCAATGGCGTACTAGGGTGGCGGATAGTCCGAATGGAGAGGAACTCACTATTCCCCAACGGGGCAAAGCCTTTTCCTATGCTCTTAGTACCGTTAATGTTTACACGTTAGGTACTGGTCAGGTTCAGAGCGCTCCGATGCTAGCACGTTACCCTGATACCGCCTATCGCGCTCATGGGAACTATGGAGTTTTCTATAGCTTGACTTTGCCGTTATCCAACAAGACCCGTGAAGCTCAAACTGTGGCTGTAAAGATCCAAACGCCTCTGCGACAACAAGAACGCATCAATGGACTGCGTTTTCTGGAACCACCCGATCGCTCAGTGTACTTCCGGGGAACTGTCCAAATCAGCTATAAGGACGACAAAGGGGTTCTCCAAACTCGCTATGTCCATCTGGTACAGCGACGCGGTCAGCAGGGTAAGCCATTGGTAACGCTGAAGATGCCACCAGGCGATCGCAGATTAGTGAAAGTAGACTTTCTTTACCCTCCAGATTCAGTACCACCACAGGTTTTAACCGTTAGGACATTAGAAAAGTCTCCCTGACCTGTCTGAGAGGGACTAGGGGCTAGGGCGTGTTTTCAAATCCTTCGATGTGTCTTCTTGACCAGGAAGCGATCGCACAATGGTGTTCCACTCAGCATAATTGAGTTGGAGCGCGATCGCTTCGATGAAGACTAGTCGGTTGGCAGTCTCTGTGGAAGATGTCTGCGATCGCGACAAGCGAGTAAAGACTAATACAAACTGTTACTCTCTCCGTTTTCAGGGTCAACTTTAGAGGTGCCTCAGGTATAATACGCCAGTTGTCAACTCGTTCAACACTCCCTCTAAAGATGGCTCGATTAAAAATTGTCAACAATTTCGATAGCAGTTTTGTCCTAGATCCAGAAGCCCGCGACAACTTGTTGGGTTCGTTAACTACTGAAAGCTTCCTGAATCAAGTAGCCGGACAAATTCAATGTGAAAAGGTTGAGTTTACAGAATTACTTTTCCAGCCAGTTCCCTACACCCCAGGAACTCCCAAAGGAATGCCAGCAGAATTTGAGCAGTACCACGAATCTGATGATTACATCATCATCAACGTGCCCCAAAACTTCATGTTCAAAGCCAAAATATTCAATCCCAGCCGCCTTTGCGCTATTTATCGGAAAATCGCATAAAAAATCTTTAT
>DATNPI010000044.1:0-8958 GCA_036703325.1 Coleofasciculaceae cyanobacterium | reverse complement strand
TAGCATCTTGGGTAACCTGAAGGTGACGACGGTATTTGCCCTGGTGCCACCTGTGCTGTTTTTGTTGTTGCCCGTGCTCGATACGACCCAGGTATTTGTGCGGCGATTGATGGCGGGGAAAAATCCGCTTTCGACTCCAGGGAAAGACCACTTGCACCATCGGTTGCTAGCATGGGGATTCTCACAGCGTCGTGCGGCGGTAACGCTGTGGGGGATAACGTTGGTTGCCAATTGGCTGGCGATGAAGCTGCAAGGGATGACGCCACTAGTTATCCATGTGACGATGGGCAGTATTGTTGTGCTTTTGGCTTTTACAGTTTGGCAAAGAATGCGGGCTGTGTGATATGGAGTGCGAACCAGAGTATGATGCTAGGGTACGGTTTCCCGAACCCAAAGCTACTTGTCTAAGCGCGATCGCTCTTGCGTTCCAGCTAGATCAATATCATCCTTCATTCCAAACTTTACTGTTTGTAACGTTTTCTAGCTCTGTCAAAGATAGTTTCAATTTGATGCGCTATCTTAAGGGGGAGAATTAATTCGGTTGCAGATTTTGTTGTCCTTGACAAGCTTTTTGCTTTTAGTCTTAACAGGCCTCTCTCCGAAATCTAAGTCTCTACACCCCTCTGATTTTGGAGAAAATCTATGTCAATTTATGTAGGCAACCTATCCTACGAAGTTACGCAAGAAGACTTGAGTGCTGTTTTTGCAGAATATGGTACTGTAAAGCGGGTTCAGCTACCTACTGACCGTGAAACAGGTCGCCTGCGCGGTTTTGGTTTTGTGGAAATGGGTACAGATGCTGAAGAAGCGGCTGCCATTGAGGCTCTCGATGGTGCTGAATGGATGGGTCGAGACCTAAAAGTTAACAAAGCCAAGCCTCGCGAAGATAGAGGTCCGTCTGGTGGCGGTGGTGGCGGGAACCGGAGAAACAACAATTTCTCTCGCCGCTACTAAGCTAAAGGCTAAACCCTTTTAGCCTTTAATACTGGCAGACACAAGATGTGCTGCTAGATTGTAACTAACTATACCAAAAAGGCTCAGGCAGAAATAAATGCTTGAGCCTTTTTGATCGTCTTGCAGCCTCTAGATCTCTAGTTTTGACCTGTAGCTTCTTCTAGCTTCTCCTGCAATATTCCTTCAATTGTTTCACTTTGCGAATTTGAGGGGCGTTTCATCTTATCGATATCAGCGGCTCCCTGAACTTCATTTATACGACCCTCATTCGATCTTTTGATGACTTCTTCGCCTGAAAGCAGGTCTTGAGATCTGTTTACGGTCTTTTGCGCCCCTTCTTCAATACCTAGAAGCTTGTCTTCACCCTGAGTCGGGTCGCTGGTCTGGGGGGTACTGGGGGCAAATGGATTGGGGAGACTGTAGGCTGGCAAAGCATTAGATAGCAATATCAAAGCGCAAACACAGCCAGCTACGAAAAGGCGCAGTGAGCGCCATAGAGCAGACAGGTTAAACTGGATAGATTTCATACGAATGAGCTCCTATTTTTGCTGATTATTGTACAATTCGGGTTGTTAACCCGTTTGAAACCAATCAGATATTAAACTACATTTATTCATTTACTCAAACTTTTAATCTTAGCAAATCTACACCTAGGTAGATCTGTACCGAGCTTGGCAAAAAGTCAATATTATTTTCTTAGTAATCAGCAACAGCTCCTCCCTTAGTTCGGGGGTTGAGGGGAGCAGTTTGTTGTCTATCCAAATCGAAACTGTATGACTTACGTGGAACCGTGGATGAGAAATTCAATTTGGGGCACTAACGGGTCTTGAACGATGCCAACGCCAGTGAACCCCCAGCGTTTGAGTAAGCCTTTTAACTGAGTTCCGGAGACTGACTCCACGGCAAAGCGATCAGCGACATCAGCGCCGTGGGCATTGAGATAGCTAAGAGCATCAAAGCGTTCGCGAAACATTAACAGGTAGCCGGCCCCAGCCTCTTGTGCAGCGACATTGGGCTGGGCGACAAGATAACGACCGTCAGCTCTAGAAAGAATTAGGTAGTAGATTTGGGAGAACATGGCAGGAAATGATTGCTCGTCAACCGAGGGTTCAAGGATAGAGTATGTTAGTTTGCTTCGATGCTAGTCTGTTTGCTCTATGCGTCTCCCAAGGAGAAGGATTCAGGTAGGTGTAGCTCAGGCTAAAGAACTTTTCATTCCTCACACTTCATACTTTTTGGTCAGCTATTTCAAATCTTCTAGACGAATCCGTGGATCAACGACCTTCAGTAGCAAGTCTGCCAACAAGTTTCCCACAATCAGCATCAGTGCGCCCATCATTAAGCTGGCCATTACCACGTACAGGTCTTGGGCAATCACCGCCGACAAAATTAGACGCCCTAGTCCAGGCCAGTTGAAGAAAAATTCGGCAATAAACGCACCGCTTAACAAGCTGGCGAACTCAAATCCCAGTAGCGTGATTAGAGGATTGACGGCATTACGGAGAGCGTGGACATAGATCACTCGATTTTCTGGTAATCCCTTGGCGCGTGCTGTCTGAATGTAGTCTTGACGCAGAACGTCTAGCATTTCCCCTCGGGTGATTCGTTGTAGACCGGCAAAGCTGGTGATCGAGAGGGCAATGGTGGGCAAAATCATGTGCCAACCGATGTCTAAAACTTTGCCGATTGGCGATAGATCGGCGTGATTGATACTAGTCATGCCTCCTACAGGGAAGAGGGGGGAGGTGTATTGCGCCAGAATGAGCAGCAACAGGGCGGTAATGAAGCTAGGAAAGCCTTGACCGCCGTAGCTAATTACTTGCAGAAATCGGTCAAGAGTGCGGTTTTGGTTGATGGCGGCAATAATTCCGAGGGGAATAGCGATCGCCCAGGTAAAGATGGTAGAAGCGATCGCTAGCAATAACGTTGCCGGTATCCGCTCCCACAATAAAGATGATACAGGTCGAAAATAGACAAAACTCGTACCAAAATCACCCTTGGTAACCACTCGCACTAGCCAGCGCCAATACTGCAAAATTGCTGGCTGATCCAGACCAAATTGCTTCCGCAGTTCCTCGACTCGTTCTGGTGAAATTTTAGGATTCTGTCTGAGAGTATCCAGGTAATCCCCCGGTGCCAACTGAATAATCGCAAAACTCAAGGCAGAGGCCAAAAGCAAGGTCAAAATCGCCTGCAACAGCCGCTTCACCACGTAGAGAAACATCTCACTCGTGATTAGCATTTTCAGCCGATTCCCAGTGCCATCTAATCCATTCCGAATTGAAGAATCCTTGGTAGAAGAAGTCATCAAACGCTTATCCCAATTGTTCTTTTTTGTCGGTTGTTGGGTGTTTGTTGGAGAGACAATAACCAACAACCAACGACCAATTACTTCTTACAAGCTCCCGTCTAAAGATGGGAGTTCCTGACTAATACTCAATCAACGTCACAATTGGCACATCAGGCAGTTTCTGACGCCCACCTAAATCCCTTAGTTCGATGATAAAGCCGAAGCCCACAAGTTCGCAGCCAATTTGCTGTACCAACTTTGCCGTAGCCGCTGCGGTTCCACCCGTAGCAATCAAATCATCCACAATCAAAATACGGCTGTCAGGATTAAAGGCATCTTGATGGACTTCCAGAGTGTCCATACCGTACTCCAGTTCATACTCCACCGTATGTACGGCTGCCGGAAGCTTTCCTGGTTTGCGAACAGGGATAAACCCTGCCCCTAATTTATAAGCCAGTAGCGGTCCAAAAATAAAGCCACGCGACTCCATTCCTACCACATAATCAGCAGATAGGTTCGCTTCCTGACATTTTTGAACCAGCGTATCAATCGTGTAGCGCAGTCCCTCTGGGTGGCGTAGTAGCGTTGTGATATCCCGAAACATAATTCCTGGTTTGGGAAAGTCTGGGATATCGCGAATCAGAGACTTTAAATCCATTGGTAGGTGAACTCACTTGTGTTGCAGTTTGACTGGGGATCTGTGCTATGCGTAAACTTCTTGCATAAATGGCAAAGTCAAAGGCGACAAGTACTACAGGTACTTACAAAAATTGACTTATGCAAAATCTCTGTTGCACCGGAGAATTTTTTGAGCTGACTTGCCACCAGCTCCCTGCAAAATCGTACAATAGAAGGTTAGATCGTTTTTGATCTAATTACTAGGACTTAAGACTTTGGCTTGTTACTGGAGGGTAAGCGACATTATTTTTTTTATTCAGGTATTCAGGTACAAGCCGTTGAAGTAAATATTAGATATCGCTGAAGCATGGAATCCTCTTTTGGGGTCAACCCAACGAAGGTTGCGTCCTCCCCCAAGGAAACTAGACATTAGATGATAGCCTCGGAGAGTGGAATCATCACGTAATTCAGCGATGCCGAAAAACTGGGCACAAATGCCAATGTATGAAGTCAGCTATTCTACAGGCACCAACCCGCTCGAAATTACTTTTATAAAAGCCACTTCACCCACAATTGCTAGTTGGAATGAATCTTTCTGTGAGCGTATTACCGACAAACAGCCCTCCTGCCCAGTCAAAGCCACTGATTTTAGATAGTTTATCTAACCCGCCGCTCTCGGGGTCGGGGTGTCCACCACGGACTCGGCAGCAGATTGACCTAATTTTACTTGCCATTGAAGCTTTGGAACTGGGAGGTTCTGAAGCCATGCTGTTTGCGGCAAAGGAGCTGGAACTCCAGGATATTATCAAAAATCGCGTTGTCCTTTGGCGTATGCGCTGTAGCAATCCTTTGCGGCGCTCTCATACTCGACGTCCCCTAGAGGTAGAAGAGGCCAAGGCGTTAGTGGTAATTGCTAGTCATATGGCCCGAAGAATGACCGTTTTAATCCGACAGCTGCTACTGGCTTATCAACAACTCACTGAGAAGCAGGTACCGCTGGAACATCATTTTCGTTTGTCTGAGTATCTGGAACGGTTCCGAGCTCATTTCCGGAGCAGGATGAATCCGCGACGAGCAAAAGTTGCCGCCTATAACTCTGATGAGAAGTTAAATGAGCTGGCACTCTCGCTATTAAGTCAGCTGCTGTTCTGTACGGGAACCTCTGGAATGCAGCGATTTTGGACTAGCTTGTTTGATGGAGAAGTAGCATGACAATTCGACGTCAGTACAGTCTGCCAAACTGCACACTTATCTTGGAGGGATTAAGCGACGGTAGCGGAGCAGTTGGTGGTCAGCTAGATGCCCGACCCTTGATGACTATGCTAGTTAATGCGGAATGCAACTTCGCAGGTCAGGAGCGCTCACTGAGTGGAGGACGTGACTTTTTTGAAAGCCTGGTGAGGTCTGTTAGTCGCTATGCTCAGGAATTCTTGAGTCAGGTGCATCACCCAAAGCTGCACGGGGATCAGCCAGAGCTAGTGCACTTGCAAAAAGTTAAGGACAGGAACTTGCATCGGTTAACGCTGCTACCGACAGCTGACGCTGTCCATGCTAGCTCTAGCGCTGGGATGTATGACTCGGCGTCTCATGCCGTGATGACGCAGGGGATACCTGTACAGCTTGATTTGACCACGGTGCAGCTATTCGACTTGGTAGAGGCTATAGACCAGTTTCTGGCTGACAGACGGACATTACCGGACATTGGTGTGTCGTTGCAGCCAGTTTCCAAGCGCTATCGTAAAGCTGATCAACCAGCGGCGAAGCGAGCCGCGCCAGCGATAGTGGGAATGACGAGTTTGGCGGTTGCAGCGATCGCATTTTCCTTGGTGCCCGTCCCACAGGTAAGCGAATCCAAATCAGCAGCACCACAGCCAAATGCCAGTAAAACCACCTCCCAACCGACGCCAGGGGCTACACCTCAGGCAGCAGCAACGCCCAGGTCAACACCTCCCTCAGCTTCGGTACTAGAGAAGGTTCTGACAGAAACCCCAGAGATTACCGATCCAACAGAGCTGCGTTTTTTACAACGCAGACTTTACAACAAGGTCGATCCAGCTTGGAAGAACCGGGGAGAGTTGGCTGAAAACTTGGAATATCGGGTTGGCGTCGGCAAAGACGGAGCGATTGTTGGCTACAAGCCAGTCAATGCAGCAGCTGGCGGCGATGCCACACAGAAAACTCCTCTACCTGACTTGCTCTACATCCCCACTAACGGTAGTGCTGCTGCCTCTGAACCCATCGCTCAGTATCGGGTGGTGTTTAGCAATAGAGGCATCTTGCAAATCAGCCCTTGGCGCGGGTATACGGCTAAACCGAGCTTAGGTCCAGAAATTACTGACTCTGCCGTAATCCGTGATTTGAACGATAAACTCTACACGCAAATTCGCGAAAATTGGAAGGGAACCCCGACCTTCCCACGGCAATTAGTTTACCGGGTCGGTGTCACTAAAGATGGTGTCATTGCCGACTATGAGCCAACTAATCAACCTGCCTCGGATTACGTTCAGCAAACTCCCCTAAACAGCTTACTTAAGCCGGAGGCAGCTGGCAGCAGTAGCGAAAAAGCTGGGTTACCTCAAGAACCTCTGGCTCACTTTCAGGTGGTGTTTAAGCCAGGGGCTGTTCTGGAAGTCAGTCCCTTTCAAGGATACAGGTAAGCCGTCAACTGAAGGATGAAGTGTGTTATCGCAGCGCCGGAGCTTTACTGAGGACGTAGCCCAACAACCCCATCTTTAAAAACAGGGGCAAGGGAGTCTATTCTTCTAAGGTGCTTTTTCATCCTTCATCCTTTATGATCTAGCCATTTTTTTGTCAGATCAAGTACATTTAATCACCTGGTTTATAGACCTTGGTTTTTTGAAGCATGGCTAGTCCCTAATGGGAGAGAAGCATTTCTATAAATTAAAAATTAGCTCTTAGCCAACGTCGGCTAAGAGCTAATTTGAACCCCTCTATTTGATATAACAATTAATAACTAACAACTAAAAGTGCTATGCGTCTTCCTGATGAATCAGAGACTCCTTTCCAAATTAATATCGTGCCGATGATTGATGTACTTTTCTGCATCCTCACATTTTTTATTGTTTCGTCTCTGTATTTAATCCGTTCAGAAGGGCTGCCGATCAATTTACCAAAAGCAGCGACAGCACAAACTCAGCTTAAAGCTCCAATTGTTGTGACAATTGACTCTAAGGGCAGGATTGCACTCAACCGTAAAGCCATTGAGATCCAACAGCTTCCAGAACAGGTAAGCTCTCTTGTTGGGCAGAACTCTGAAACGCTCGTGGTTATCAATGCGGATGCAAGAGTTGCTCACGGATGGGTGGTTAGTGTGATTGATCGCTTGAATCAGGTTAAGGGAGTAAAGTTAGCGATCGCTGCCGAGAGACAGTAAGCTGAATGCTTACTACGGTAGAGTTATTGGACAGCCGACTCTAACAGCTGGATAGTACCTTGAGTGGCATCAATTTCTACTTCAACACCGACTGGCAAGGTGAATTTATCTTTAATATGACCAATCATCGAACCATTCCAGGCGGGAATTCCTAAGGGTTGGATATGGTCTCTCAACACTTGCGCCAAAGTCAGCGACTCCTCCCCATCCTTCTGGGAGTTCTCCTTGGTAATGCGATCGCAATCGGTACATTGCCCAAAGACAAACCCGGAAACTTCTTCCAAAATTCCAGACAGCTTTAACTGAGTCAGCATCCGGTCTATCCGGTAAACCTCCTCCCCAATGTCTTCCAAAAATAAGATAGTGTCTTTCCAAGCAGGTAGATAAGCCGACCCTATCATTGCCGTAAGCACGGACAAGTTGCCGCCGACCAGTTTCCCCCTAACTTTTCCAGGAGTGATAGTTTCCACACGGAATTGGCTAGTGGTGGGATTGTTGTTGCTCTTAAGATTTTGTAAGGTGAAAACTTCCCCATTAAACAGGATGCGCTTAACGTAATCCAGCGTAAACGGATTCCAACTGGACTGACCTGTGGGTCCGTGAAAGGTAACAAGACCGCTTTTGGCATTAATTGCAATCAGTAGGGAAGTAATATCGCTCAAACCGATCAGGATTTTCGGATTAGAGCGAATCTGTGAGTAATCTAGGAATGGCAAAATCCGATTACAGCCCCAACCGCCTCGCATGGGAAGGATAGCCTGAACGGATGCATCAGCGAACATGGCGTTCACATCAGCAGCGCGGTCAGCATCTGATCCTGCCAGATATCCGTAACGGTTATAGACATGGGCACCTAACTTGACCTTTAATCCCAGTTTTGCCAAGACTTCCTTGATATCGGCGATATCTTTCCTGTCAATGTAACCCGCAGGGGCGACTAATCCTACCGTGTCGCCTGCTTTTAAGCGGGGTGGCTTCAGGATAGAGTTTAGGGATGGTTTCTCTTGAGCGATCAGCGGCAATTGGGTAGCGATTGTTACTAGTCCAAAGGTTGTGAGAAAGTTACGGCGATTTCGGGTCATGCCGGATCAGAGTTGAACTGTTTGTGACTTTGACGATGCTAACCGCTAACAGTTTCCAGCAGTGACTTGAGAATGAGATAAGTTGAGGTGGCACCGGGGTCTTGATGATTGGCACTGCGATCGCCTAAATAACTTGCTCTCCCTTTTTTAGCCA
This sequence comes from Coleofasciculaceae cyanobacterium, assembly GCA_036703325.1. GTDB lineage: Bacteria > Cyanobacteriota > Cyanobacteriia > Cyanobacteriales > Coleofasciculaceae > DATNPI01. Next base: position 466 of record DATNPI010000044.1, on the reverse strand, counting down.
CTAGAGGAATAGTGTTTTTCATCCCCTCCTCGGCAGCTACCACAGCTTGTTGTAGGGCTTCTAGTGTACTTGCCCCTCCATCCACAGCTTGTTTAAAAGCGTCTGATGCTGGTGAGAGGGCATCAAGCATCGTCTTATCACCCAAGTTTGCCTTGCCGCGTTGAACAACGCCATCCACAGCAGCTTGGAGTAGGGCTACCATATCCACATTGCTCAGTTCCGACTTGCCTGCAACTGCTGTACTAGTCCGCAGGAACAGGGTGCCATAAAGCGGCCCACTGGCACCGCCGACACTGGAAATGAGGGTCATGCTGACGGTTTTGAGGATGTTACTAATATCCTTGTCAGCAACACTAGGAAGCTGGCTTACAACCTTTTGAAAGCCTCGATTCATATTGATGCCGTGGTCAGCATCTCCAATCGCAGCGTCTAGTTCCGTCAGATAGTCTTTATTTTGCTCCAGAAC
>DATNPI010000043.1:0-18334 GCA_036703325.1 Coleofasciculaceae cyanobacterium | reverse complement strand
TGGGTTATTTTTGGGTTGCTATGGTTTGTACAACCGTTGAATCAATTTTTTTGGGATTCTACTTATAGCATTACCGAGACTCTTGGAGTGCCACCAGAGATGGCAGGGATTGGATATGCGCTGTTCAGGGAACAGTCGAATATTTTGATATTAGGACTTGTTGGTGTTTTATGGCTATTTAGACGCAAAGAAATTAAGTGGTATAACCAAGGCAATAAGTTAAGAAAATTGCAACGATACGAAGACGCGATCGCCTCCTTTGACAAAGCAATTCAAATCCATTCAGACTTCCCTTACGCCTGGTACAACAAAGCTTGTTGCTATGCACTACAAGGCAATGTCCCTCTGGCAATTGAAACCCTGCAACAGGCAATCAACCTTGACCCTGATCAATTCAGGGAACAGGCAAAAACCGACTCTAGCTTTGATACCATCCAGGAAAATCAGCTTTTTAAGAACTTAATTGGTGAATAGGCAATGCAGACAGCCGCTGATGAACCCAATTTATTCTATAAAAGTTTCAGAAAAGACTAAGGACTTCGCGGCAAAAGTGCTTAAGCTTTTCCGCAACTTCCGGTGCTGGCTTAGACTCCCCCACAAACTGCCAATCGTTAATGGTGGAGAGTCGCCATGCTTTGCCGCGATGGTCAAACCCCGCTATTTCAACGCCAATAGCGCGTCGGATGCCATTTAACGGGTCTTCGTAGAACCGGATTTGTACCAGGATGCTGCGGCTTTGGAACTTTCTACTCCATCCTGGTAAATGAAAGCCGATGTCAATCGAGTCTGGATCGACCAACTCACGGGTATGTGGATCATTCGTCCAAGGTTTCAAGTCTGCCTTAGCATCGGGAAACTCCGACTTAAACAAATTGACAATCGCGGCAATTTTGTTGGTAACTTCTAAGCCTCTTGCTTGTTCAGCGGCGTTCACGCAAAATCTCCTGTGGTTAAGTAGTGTTAAAGGACTGCTTAATTACTTATTTATGACAAGCTACGGCAAATTTGCTGCATTCTTTGGCAAGATTTCGCTTACGTTTGTTGTGCTTTCTTGATAATTGACCTCCAGCTGATATCCCCCCCTTACCTCGTCACCCTCTCACCCTCGTCACCTTCTCACCCTCTCACCCCCTCGTCTCCAGAAACGGGTCAGTTACTTCTGCCAAGCTACCCTAGACCCTTCTGGTGAAGCTTGCTCTTACGTCCCACTGGAAGGTAAGCTCAAACCACAGTAAACGGGACAAGAAACAAAAGTGGCAACTAGTGAACAATCAATCGAGGTCGGGTCGCTGAAATGGTTTTATCGAGAAGCGAACCCAATTGGTAAAAGTGACCAACTGCCAGTGCTGCTGCTTCACGGTCTACCTTCCCAGAGTTACTCCTGGTGTGAACTCATGCCAGATTTAGCCGAAAAAGGCTTTAGAGCGATCGCTCCTGACTGGATCGGTTCTGGCTTCTCAGCAAAACCAGACAAACGAAACTTCCCCTATACACCCGATGCCTTCATTAACGCCTTAGGAGATTTCCTCAAAACCCTGGAAATTGAGCGATTTCATTTGGTGGTTCAAGGTTTTCTCGGCTCAGTTGGGCTTCAGTATGCCCTACGTCACAAAGACCAAATTGAACGCCTAGCAATTATTAATACACCCGTATCGTCTGACGCCAAGTTGCCCTGGCAGATGCAGCAGTGGGGACTACCGTTAATAGGAGAGGTTTTAACCCAAGACCCCCTGTTGATTGACCGCACCCTAGAGGGGGGGACACGCTACCAGATTGAAGACAAGTACTTAGATGTTTATCGTAAACCCTTTCTCAAAAGTTCTGACGTAGGCCGAAGTCTCCTGGCAACAATCAAGAATCTCCAGATGAAGCAGTCAATGGTAGAAATTGAATCCGGCTTTCGCGACTGGACGCAGCCTACTCTGATTTTTTGGGGAATGAAAGACCCTTGGCTTTCCTTTACCCAGGCGCAGCAGTTTGCCAGTAATCTCAAGAATGCCGAACTCGTCAAGCTGGAAGAAGGAGGACATTACCCTCAGGAGCATTGGTCGGGAAAACTTAGTAGCGCCCTTCTCCCCTTTCTGCGACGCCAAGCATTGCGATAAATTCAGCCGTTTTTCTGCTTCGCCAGCGCAAATCCCACGCGGGGATGAAGCATTATGGGCAATTTTGAAATATATTACTTAACGAAATTCAGAAATATTTCTGAATTTGTTGGTTAGCTACGAGACAAATGTTATGAGACGTTATCGGTCAATTCTGGCTTTGCTTCTGGCAGTAGTAACGACATTTTTGGTTAGCTGTAGTAGCCCTACAGCAAAAGCACCAGTTACCTACACCGCCGAACAGATAGCGCAGATTCAGAAACTTACTTCTACAGTGGTTGCTCTGCGCGATAAAATGCCAATCCTCGAAGACAAGATTCAAAACCAAAACTGGACAGATGTTGGTACGTATATTCACGGTCCCTTGGGTGAAGTGCGGCGGACTGTAACCTATACTCTTCGCGAACTCCTTCCTCAAGACCAAAAGGCGGCAAGCGCGGCGGCAAAAGACTTGTTCAACCGCTTGGAGAATATTGACGTAGCTTCTACAAAGAGAAACTATCAGGTGGCTGTAGAAAACTACCAAGCAGCATTAGAAGATTTTGATGAATTTTTGCAGCGGGTTCCTAAACAAAGCAATTTAGGTGTGCGTGGCTAAATGAGCCATGTTGTCGTTATCGGATGCGGTGTCGTTGGGGCAGCGATCGCCTATGAACTCAGTTTGGTAACTGGGTTAAAAATCACTGTCCTCGACCGACATCCCCCAGCCCAAGGAGCCACTGGTGCCGCCCTCGGGGTACTGATGGGTGCTATTAGTAAAAAAGTTAAGGGTAGGGCGTGGCAGCTGCGGCAAGCGAGTATGCAGCGCTATGAGACACTAATTCCTGAATTAGAAGCACTCACAGGGCGTCAAGTTCCCTTTAACCGCAGCGGCATCCTCATGCTTTGTTTTGCAGAGGAAGATTTAGTATCTTGGGAAAAGCTTTCCAAAACTCGTCAGTCCCAAGGTTGGCAGTTGGAAATCTGGAATGCTGCTCAAGTCCAATCCAACTGCCCTCAACTGCGTAACGAAGAGATTATCGGCGCTATTTATTCCCCCCAAGACCGACAAGTTGACCCATCTGCCCTCACTAAGGCTCTGGTAGCGGCAGCTGAGTATAACGGCGTTACCTTCAAATTTGGCGTCGCTGTTGAGGGCATTAAATCAACAACCACTGCTGCCTGTATTCTTCGTATCTGTAACCAGATTCACACCACCGTTGGAGAGTTGGATGTTGATTGGTTAGTGGTGGCAGCCGGTCTAGGCTCGACACCGTTAACGGCTTCACTAGAGCAACCTATTGATATTAAACCTGTGTTGGGGCAAGCATTGCACCTGCGGGTGGAGCGTCCTTTAGGCAATCCTGATTTCCAACCTGTGATTACTGGCGATGATGTTCACATTGTGCCCCTGCGTAATGGGGAATATTGGGTGGGTGCGACGGTTGAGTTTCCTGATGATGTGGGTGAGGTGTTAGCAGAACCCGCGTATTTAGAAAAGGTGCGACAGGAGGCAATCAGATTTTGCCCAGCCTTAGCAGAAGCCACAATTCTTCGCACTTGGTCAGGCAAACGTCCCCGTCCTGAAGGACGCTCCGCACCCGTGATTGGTCAATTACCGGGTTACAGTAATGTAGTACTAGCTACAGGTCACTATCGCAACGGCGTCCTCCTTGCGCCAGCTACCGCGCAAGCGATTCGTATACTTCTTGTAGAAGAAGCCACCAATTGTAACTTTTAGTTTTTTTTACAAACAACTTCTAAGAACAAGACAGATTTTTTAGTCTTGACATTAAAATTGAGTTTAGCCACTATATAGAAGCAAACAATCCCCACACCTGACAGCAACAACTATGCTTTAGCTGTTGCAAGTTCTATGTATTCAGGGTGCAACGCGATTTTGTGGGGTGAAAATTGGGTTCTACTTATTAAGGTTTTTAACTTTGTAAAAACCTTATATATGTGATTAACACCCAAGCCTAATGGCAATCAAGGTACGTTATTGAGAAAAAATGACCTGACTTCGATTTTTTGCGTTGCTGCCCTAATGGAACATTTTTCTGAATCTGGAGCGATCGCTTTCCTGATGAATTGCTCTATGCAACCCAGAAGCTTATCGCTAAGTAGTTTTTAGATTTCGGCTGCTGTGCATCTCGCCTTGCGTATTTGTTGCTGTTGTTAGTACTTGATAATTGGTAAAATTCTCTCCCTATATCGGGTCTTCCTATCCCACTTACCCATTACAAGCCTAATCAACATCCTCTTTTTAGCAAGGGCAGCTTAGTCGCCTACCAGTGAGACTGGAGGTCAATCAAGTTCTAGCGGGTGATACCAATTCACTCAATATCTGTTGCAGATAAACTCTGGTTTTTTGCTATTAGTCATTAGCTATTAGCTAATGGCGAAAAGGCAATTAGCAAACCTTCAGCGATCGATCTGTAGCACGTTTGAACTGGAATGGTGTGAAGAAGCCAACCTACAGGACAAAGTTTTCATCGTTTTGTCCTTCAATTTGCTGTGGCACCTCATAATCTGCCATCAGTGCTGTCGTCCAAGCAATTCCATCTATTTTTAAGTAATCTTAAATAGTCTTTATGAAACGTCCACTTCGGATTGGGGCTATACTACTGGCCTCAGGAGGACTTTTGGGTTCACAGACGCTTTTGCTGTTGCCGCCCGTACAAGCCCAGACTGGTGGGAATACTACCGGATGTCCGGCTGGGACAACACAAGGCAGAAACCTCGTTGTTAATGGAAACTTTGCCACACCTGTAGGTGCAGGTACTGTAGCACAGCCAATTCCCGGCAATCAAATCACTCAAGTCAACCCTGCGGCTGGCTTTACCAGTGACCTGCCCTATGTAGGAGATGTAAACTATCCAACCGATCCGCAAGGTGGGCTTTCTATCCAGAATGGTCCCATAAACTATCTAGGTGGCACTGTTATAGGGCGGCCCTTCCCTGGAGATCCAGCAAGCAACTCGCCGCCTTCAAGAACCTATCTCTATTCAAACCCTGGAGCAGCATCGTTTCCTAACCCTGTCATTTGGAGACAGAGAGTAACAGGGTTAGCACCAAACACAAGCTACAACTTTATCGCTTATTTCTACGATCTTCTTGCTCCAAATTCACCAGGCGTTGCTCCAATTATCAGCTTGAGGTTTGGCAATTTCAGTAGCGATCCCTTCCCGCTCCCAGAGCGCCAAAGATGGATTCCAGTTCAGTATGAGTTTAAAACAGGTCCTAATCAAACCCAGGTAGTGTTATCTATTGTTGACTCAGCTAATGATATCTTGGGTGATGATTTCGGTTTTACAGCAACCGGACTATACCAATGTATATCTAATTTAGGGGTAGCTAAGAGTGCTGGTACACCAGTAAACAACGGCGATGGCACTTTTACGGTTCCTTACACAGTGATAGTAAAGAACTATGGACAAGATCCAATCACTAACCTGCAATTGGAGGAGAACCTAGTCCCCACTTTTGCAAATGCCACCGCGTTTACTGTCTCTAATTTGCAAAGTTCGACACTAATAGTAGATCCTAATTTTAATGGGAAAAGCAACATAAACTTACTGTTGCCGAACAGTAATACATTAGCAGCCGATGCTACTGCAACCCTCACTTTCAACGTGACGATTACTCCCGGAACCGGCTCAGGGGGTTTCGGGCCATTCTTAAACAGTGTGCTGGCAAAAGGGAAGGTTGGCAACGAGGACGTCAGCGATGTCTCAGATAGCGGCACTGAGCCTGACCCTAATGGCAATGGCAACCCTAATGAGCGAGGCGAGAACCAACCTACCCCAGTTAACTTAACTCCCTCCCCGACTCCCGACCCGACTCCCTCCCCCTCCCCGACTCCCGACCCGACTCCAGGTCCGGCACGCTTGCGTTTGGTTAAGCGCATAACTGCTGTGAGTAGAAATGGGGTGCCAGTCAGTGGCATTAACAACCTGAATAGCTTTGTGGATGACCCGAATGACCCCAATGACAATGCATCTGATTGGACTCAATTTTTACCTGTAGGTCTACCTAGAATTGAGCCAACAACGCCTTTGCAGAGCGGAGACCAAGTAGAGTACAGCATTTATTTCCTCTCTGATGGTGCTACACAAGCCAACAACATCAAATTCTGCGATCCAATTCCCGCTGGGACAACATTTCTTTCTGGTAGTTTCGGGTCAAACCAAGGAATTCTGTTGAATCAGGGAGGGAGACAAACGCCTCAAACTAATCTAGCGGATGCAGACCAGGGCAGATTTTTCTCACCTCTAGCGCCTTTAGATTCCGTGAATCCTCCTTGTCCTAAGCCAGCTGAACCGAATGGAGCCGTCTTTGTCAATCTGGGGAATATTCCCAACACTACTCCAAACAACGTTGGTTTTGTTCGCTTCCGGGTGCGAATTGAATAACCACACCCACTCAGGACTTACGCATTCGCCCCCCTAGCCCCCCAAATCTGGGGGGAACCGGATTTACTCCCCCCAAGGTTGGGGGTTGGGGGGGCTTGCACGATGGTGTTTTCGTAAGTCCTGCCACTAAACAGAAGCTCTGCCGATAAAAACGCCCGGAAGCCTTGACAGTACCGGAAAAAGAGTCTATCTTCCTCTGTTAGCATCAATCACACCGCCAAACCTTAACGGTTTTGTCCCCGCTGCCACTGGCGAAAGTTTGCCCATCCCGACTGAAGGCAACAGAACTCACTCCCTTTGTATGCTCAGAAAGAGTAGTAATTGCTTCTCCCGTATTGGGATTCCACAGTTTAATCGTTTTGTCATCACTGCCACTAGCAAGCGTCTGTCCATCCCGACTAAAGGCAACTGAATTCACGCCTGCAAACCAACCAGAATGACCCGTGAGCGTGTGAAGCAGTTCCCCAGTTTCAAACTGCCAAATTTTGATGGTTTTATCACTGCTTCCGCTAGCGAGGGTCTGTCCATCAGGGCTAAAGCTAACAGCACGAACCTTTCGTGTATGTCCAGAGAGGGTACGGATTTCTTCCCCAGTATTCAGGTTCCACAGCTTAATGTTGTTGTCCCAATCGCCACTAACAAGAAACTGACCATCTGGGCTAAAGCTGACTGCTTCAATAAGGTTTGTTCCAGACAGAGTACGAATTTCTTCCCCAGTGTTCGGGTTCCATAACTTAATCGTTGTGTCATTCGCGCCACTAGCAAGCATCTGCCCATCCGGGCTAAAAGTGACGCTATGAATTAGTGCTGAATGCCCAGACAAAGTGTGGACTTCTTGACCTGTACTTAGTTCCCATAGTTTGATAATGTTGCTACCGACACTAGCAAGAAACCTTCCATCGGGGCTGATAGCGATCGAGTTAACAAAGTTGGAATGTCCAGTCAGGGTGCGGATTTCTTGACCAGTATTTAGCTCCCATACCTTAATCGTGGAGTCTTCACTGCCACTAATAAGCAATTGTCCATTAGGACTGAAGGCGATGGAAGTAACCCCCGCGTACCGATCTGAAGGTCGCTCTGAATGTCCAACGAGAGTTTGTACACACTTCCAATTTTGAGTTGAAGGCGTTGGTTCTGCCTTGACAATAGCTGGAACCTGTGGCGCAAGTTCGGGGATAGGCGTTGGTTCTGCCTCGACAATATCTGGAACCTGTGGCGCAAGTTCGGGGCTAGGTGTTGGTTCTGCCTCGACAATATCTGGAATCTGTGGCGCAAGTTCGGGGCTAGGTGTTGCCGATGCTGTTGCCGATAATATAGCTACGGTAGAAGCTTGAGATACGGTGTCCAAAAGATTCAAGTCATTGAGAACTTCCGCTGCATTTTGATAACGCCGCTTCGTGGCATTTTCCAACATCTTATCGAGTATTCGCCCTAACTCCTCAGTTACGGGATTGCGTAGGGAATCTCGCCACACCCAAGCCCCTTCGCCGACCGAATACAACTCAAACGGGTCAACTTGAGTGAGCAGATGGATGCAGATGACACCTAAACTGTAGAGGTCACTGGCAAAAATTCCTTTGCCAAGAGCCTGTTCGGGGGCGACATATCCAGCTGTGCCAATCACTGTTCCTGTTGATGGCAAAACACTACTCGTGGCGAATTTAGCCGCGCCAAAATCGACGAGAACCAGCTGACTCTCCCTTGTCTCCTCTTCCCCTCCTTGATCACGGGGGGTGTCTTCGACCGGGGGGTGAGTGGTTGAGACAGTACGCCGAATAATGTTCTTTGGCTTGATGTCTCGGTGAATTACGTTACTTTCATGGACAAACTGCAATACTGGCAGTAATTCCTTTAATAGCTGCCGAATCTGGTTTTCACTGAAAGCCCCATCAGATTCGAGCTGTTGGGCTAAACTTTGCCCATCTATAAACTCTTGCACCAAATACTGCTGCTGATTCTGAGTGAAATGTGCAAGTAAGTCAGGAATCTGGGGATGGGTGCCTAATTCTTCTAGACGTACAGCTTTTTGCTGAAATAACTGCGCTGCTTCCTCTGCATTGTCGGTACCTTGTGCTTGGGGGAAAAACTGCTTAATTATGCAGTGGGGTTTGGATGGTTTGCATTCATCCACTGCCAAAAAAGTTCTGCCAAAGCGGCTTTTGCCGATTAATTTGAGGCAACGGTAGCAAAGCTCCTCCGGAGCCACTTGTGCGCTATCGTGCCCCGCTGCGCTAACGCCTAAGAGTAACCTTGTCCCACACCTTAGACAAAACTTAGCATCACTGGGATTATGGGGCTTCTCGCAATCAGGATTAAGGCAGTAGCTCATACAACGAAGAATTAGTTGTTACTCGAATATAGTTCCATTTCGCATAGACGAACATAGAACATAAACATACTTCGTCTATCCTAGAATTGCTCAGGACTGACGCAGCAACTCTATATGTAGTGCGTTGCAACGAACGCTACCCTACGACTAGGATGGCTTTTACCGGAAGTTCTGCCAGGAAAAACACCCGAAAGCATTGATGTCAGCATCTGAGCCTGATTTTACCGTGGAACTTTCGGCTACATACTCAGGCTTTTCTGTTTGCATCCAGCGAGCTTGGCCACCACATCGACTAACTCATCTGGATCGAAAGGCTTGGCCAAATGAACCTGAAAACCGGCCTCTAAAGCTGAGTTACGATCTGATTCCCTGGCATACGCTGTTAGAGCTAGGGCTGGAATGTATTCTCCTCGCTCCGCTTCGAGTTCTCGCACTCGCCGAATGAGAGCATAGCCATCAACACCAGGCATCGCAATATCACTAACCAACACATCCGCCCTCGACTCGGAGAGGAATTTGAAGGCTTCACCAGCTGAGGCGGCGGCTGTCACTTGCGCTCCACTTTGTTCCAGTATGGTAATGAGCAAATCTCTCGCGTCGGCTTCATCATCAACAATCAGCACCTGCAAGCCGTCAAGTGGCGTGTGAGCCGGAGCGTTAGGGAGGATGGGAACTGGGGAGTGGTTAACTGTGTCCCTGCTCCCTACTCCCAATTCTCTACTCTCTACCAGGAGCGGCAGTTGCACTGTAAACGTCGCTCCTAGCCCCTCCCCCTGACTAAAAGCCTGAACGGTGCCGCCGTGCAGTTCCACTAAATAGCGGACAATAGCAAGACCTAGTCCCAGTCCGCCGTATGATCTTGTGCTGGTACTGTTCTCTTGACGAAAGCGCTCAAAGACGTGGGGCAAAAAGTCAGGAGAAATGCCCTTGCCTGTGTCGGTCACTTGAATCTGAGCATAGAGGCGCTCTGTTGAGTCGTCCGGACTGCGCTCCAGTCTCACTTCGACTCGCCCACCTCTAGATGTGAACTTGATGGCGTTAGAGAGCAAATTCCACACCACCTGCTGCAAGCGATTAGTATCGCCCCAGACTGGCCCGGCTGATCGGTCGAGAAAGAACTCAATTTGAATCGTTTTGGCCTCGGCCGCAGGGCGCACAGCCTCGATCGCGGATTCAATTACGGAAACTAGTTCACAGGCACGAGCAGTAAGATGGAGCTTACCCGTCATAATCCGTGAGACATCAAGTATGTCCTCAATCAGTGCCGCCAAGGACTTCGTATTCCGGTCAACGATTTCCAGTGCCCGAACCATCTTGGCCTCATCCAACGTCCGCCCTCGGAGCAACTGAGTCCATCCCAGCATCGCATTAAGCGGTGTGCGCAACTCATGGGACAAAGTCGCCAGGAATTCATCCTTCATGCGGTTAGCGGCTTCTGCATCAGCCCGTGCTTGTCGTTGTGCAGCATAAGCTCGTGCACGTTCGATCGCCTGAGCAGATTGCTGCGCCAGAGCAAGCATAAAGGCACAGTCATCCTCGCTAAACGTTTGAGCGTTAGGAAAGCTAAAGCTCATCCCTCCCACTGTGCGCCCCTCTACAATCAGTGGTATGTCTGCCCAGGCATTATGGTCGTACTTGGTGGCAAGGTGTGGGTAGCGCTCAGTCCAGACTTCACGCGATTCGATCGTCAGGGGCTTGCCACTTCGCACGGCATCGGTAAGTGGTATAGATGCCGTAAACGGGTAAAGGCTTCCTGCATCTACTATCTCCGGTGGATAGCCGAGGGCGTGTACTACCTCCAGGTTCTTGTTGTTGTCGGTCATTAGCGCAATAAATCCAGCGCAGGCACCCAAAGCCTTCATTCCTTGATTGACAACGGCTTCAACCACTTGCGCTGGAGTCAGAGCTTCGCTGAGGGCAGCGGTGACGGCTTGTAGACTGGCATTGCGTTCAGCTGTCCGTTCGGCAACCTTTCGTGCGGCTTGGGTTTCGCGGTAGAGCCTCGCATTATCGACAGCCAAGGCAGCATGATGCGCTAGATCCTCTAGGAGGGGCAGCTCCGCTGGACTATACTGACGATTCGACTCAGCGGTGACAAACGTAATTGCCCCTAATGTCCGCCCACGGGCAATAAGAGGCACAACCATAGAGGAGTTTAAGCCTAGTTCGCGGAGCATTCGCAGATGCTCGGCATCTTCAGCGACGGCGATCAAATCAGCATCAGTAATCTCAGTAGCGATCGCCGACTGACCAGTACGCAAAACCCTCGGTAGCTCTCCAACGCTATCAAGTTTTTCTGGATAGCGCCGATTGATCTCCCACGCTAACTCCACTTTCGACGGCTCACAATGGGCTAAAGCGAGGCGATGAATCACTCGCTCTTCATCGAGAATGTCAACAGCACACCAGTCGGCAAGAACAGGCACTGCCAGACTCGCCACACTCACTAGCGTGGTTTCATAGTCGAGCGAGGAAGCAAGTACAGTACTTGCCTCAGCTAAGAAAGCCGATTTTAACCCTTGCACCTCCGCTTCAAGACGAGCCGCCTGCTCACAAATTAGCTGTACCCTATCTTCTTCAGCGCGTATTCGCTCAGTAATATCCTGAACCAGAGTCACGAAGTAATCAACTGACCCATCAGCCTTACGGACGCAGCGAACTGAGATACTAGTGTGAATCACTTCACCGTTCTTGCGGATGAACCGCTTGTCCATCGAATAGTCCTCGCTAGCCCCCGCTAAAAGCCGATTGAACTGCTCCAAGTCAGCCTCATACTCCCCTGGGTGAGTTAGCTCGACCCAAGTCATTTGCATCAACTCATGTCGCTCATATCCCAAGATGTCGCACAGCTTGTTGTTAACATCGATCCAGCCTTTACCCGGTGAAGCGATCGCAATACCAATGAGAGGAAGTTCAAAGTAGCTGCGGAGGGTAGATTCGCTTTTCCGTAACGATTCCTCCACCCGTTGACGTTCAGCAATTTCCTCTCTTAAAGACTCATTCACTTTTGCTAATTCAGCAGTGCGTTCCTCCACCCGCATCTCTAATTCAGCGGCGAGCTTTCGTACTGCTGACTCGGCACGCTTGCGCTCAACACGATCCTCGGTTTCGCGTAACGCCCGCCGTACCGATGGAACAAGCCGTCCTAGGCGTTGCTTCAATACGTAGTCTGTAGCACCACTTTTGAGGGTTTCAATGGCTAGTTCCTCGCCCAGAGTCGCCGAAACGAAGATGAAGGGCACTTCGGGGCATATCGCTTGCGCTATTTCTAGAGCTGAGATGCCATCAAAGCAAGGCAGTGAATAATCTGAAAGAATCAGGTCAAACGTTTCTTTTTCTAGTGCTGTAATGAAGTCAGTGCGTGTCTCTACTCGTACCAGTTCGCAATCAATCTCGCCGTCGGATAGATTTGCCTGGATGAGTTCTGTATCTAACAGACTGTCTTCGAGCAGAAGAATACGCAGTGTTTCCACGGGTTTTACCTCTTAGGTCATACTAAGTTGCGTTCATACATCTTACTTTCTCTCCCCCTTGTCTTCCTTGTCTCCAAGAGTCTCCCTTTCCCAACAGCTAAGTGATATCTTGGAACCCAAGTCGCTATTACTAGCTATTGCGTAGGGAGGGCAGAGAGCCGGGTGGTGGCTGATTGACCACAGCCCAAAAAAGCCCTAGTTCTTTAATGGCGTCAACAAATTCGTGGAAATCTACTGGCTTGACGACATAAGCATTCGTGCCTAAGTTGTAGCTGTTGACTATATCCTGCTCCTCACGGGAAGACGTTAGCACTACTACTGGAAGCCCTCTCATTTCTGGGTCAGATTTCACTTGTGCTAATACTTCCAGTCCATCAACTTTGGGCAATTTCAAATCAAGAAGCACAACGACAGGATTACCTTCCATTCTCAGCCTAAAAACTCCTCGACGATAGAGGTAATCCAGCGCTTCCTCACCGTCGCGCACCACTACAACTTCATTTGCCAGACAATTTTCAGCTAGCGCTGCCAGAATTAACTCGACATCGTTGGGACTGTCTTCAACTAGCAGAATTCGCTTTAATTCCTGCATTCATCCTCCTTAACGTCGAAGGTTACAGATTAGCAGGTTAATTCGATTTGTCCGAACATTCAACCTTCAACCTTCAACTCTTGTTGTGCAAGTTTGGGCAGTGAGAAATAAAAGGTAGCTCCGCTGTCTACCACACCTTCTGCCCAAGTTCGGCCTCCATGACGATGGATAATCCGTCGAACGTTAGCCAGTCCAATGCCAGTGCCCTCAAACTGTTCGACACTGTGCAAGCGTTGAAACACACCAAAAAGTTTGTGGACGTAGCGCATATCAAATCCTACGCCATTATCACGAACGAAGAACACAAACTCAGACTCATCACTAGTGCTACCGATTTCAATCTCGGCTTCTGCACGTTTCTGCGTGTACTTGACAGCATTTGCGATTAGATTCCCTAGCACCAGTCGCAACATAGAAGGGTCGCCGGAGACTTGAGGCAATTCCTGAATCTGCCAATTGATAACACGTCCATTGGTTTCCATCTCGATATCGCGTCGTACCTCTCGCACTAGTAGCTCCAGGTTAATAATCGTATAGCGCATTTCAGTCCGCCCCATCCGGGAAAAGGCTAGTAAGTCATCTACCAGCTTTCCGGCATTTTTAGCGGACTCGGCAATGAGCTTCAAATAACGCCGACTGGTGTCATCTAGATTGGCACTCGCTTGTTTCTGGAGCAAATCTACGAAACCACTAATATGGCGAAATGGTGCACGCAGGTCGTGGGAGACGGAATAGGAGAAGGATTCAAGTTCTTTGTTGGCGGCTTCTAGTTGGGCTGTACGTTCTTTAACCCGTTGTTCGAGGCTTTCGTTGAGTTGTTGGATTTCAGCTTCCGCTTGCTTGCGATCGCTAATATCCATACAGGAGCCGATGTAACCGAGAAAGGTGCCATCTGGTGTGAATCGTGGAACCCCCATATCAAAAATCCAACGGTACTCACCATCGAAGTGTCTGAGGCGATACTCCATCTTAAAGTCTTGACGGGCATCAAACGCCTTCATGTAAGTGTCTAAACAATGCTGCAAATCACCAGGATGGACTCCTTGAACCCAACCATTGCCAAGTTCTTGTTCCATTGTCCGTCCGGTAAAATCCAGCCAGCCTTTATTGAAGTAATTGCAAAGCTTGTCAGGGCCAGACATCCAAATCAAGACGGGAGCCGTATCTGCCATATGGCGAAATCGCTCTTCGCTTTCCTGTAGTGCCTCAATCGCCTGCTTGCGCTCAGTGAGGTCAAGGATAAAGCTGACGCTGTTATTTTGAGACCCCTCTAGCAGCGCACCCATGAGCAGAACGGGAACACGGCTACCATCTTTACGAATGTACTCCTTCTCAAAGGGAGTACAAACCCCAGAGGTTCTAAGTTCTTCGATAGAGCGTTGATCGAGAGGAGCATATTCGGGTGGAGTCATTGTATCCCAACGCAATTTTCGCGCCAGCAAGTCCTCCCGCGTATAACCCACCATCTCAAGGAAAGCGTCATTGGCATCAAAGATGTTGCCGCTCAAGTCAGGGAAAATAATGCCGACAATATTGGACTCAAACAAGCGTCTAAACTTGGCTTCACTTTGCCGCAATGCTTCCTCAGCTTGTTTGCGATCCGTGATGTTGCGGAAGTACAGCGACAGTCCCGCATCTGAAGGGTAGGCACGGGCAGCAAACCAGGCGTTGAACGGTGGGTAGTAATCTTCAAGTTCCAGCGGTACCCCCTCGGCAACCGCCCTCTGGTAAAGCTGACCAAAGCTAGTGCTGCTCAACTCTGGGAACTCTTCCCACAGGTTCTTGCCAAGCAATTCCTCCGGAGGGCGACCTAAGGTCGCGGCTCCCTGATGATTGAGATACGTGAAGCGCCACTCGCGGTCAAAGGCAAGAAAGCCGTCAGTGATGCTTTCAAGAATTTTGGAGGCTTGCTCTCGGGCTTTCTCCGCCGCACTTCGTGCCGCTTCGCTATCAGCGCGAGCCGCCTGTTCACGCGCTAAGAGCTGGGCACGTTCTCCCTCGGCTTGTTTGCGCTCCGTGATGTCCAGCACGAACGCCACCCCGTTGTGCTGGGAGTCGTTCAGCAGCGCCACGCCAAGAACGATGGGGACTCGCTTGCTGTCCCGGTGGACGTACTCCTTCTCGTAAACATTGGAAACTCCGGTTGCCATTGTTTCCTCGATCGCTCGATCATCCAGGTACTTGTACTCTGGGGGGGTGAGGTTTCTCCAATTGATCTTTCCCAGTTTAGTGAACTCTTCGCGGGTGTAGCCAGCAAGGCGCACATAGGCGTCATTTGCCTCGGTGATGAAGCCGTCCACGTTCCAGAAGGCTATTCCGATCATGTTGGAGTCGAACAGCCGCCGGAAGCGCTCTTCGGAGTGCCGCTGCGCCTCAAGAGCCTGCTTGCGCTCAGTGATGTCGTAAGTGATGCCGAGAATGGAAGAGATTTCCCCCCGCTCATCTAGCAGTGGCACATATTTGACCATCATCGTGAACTTGCCAAGATTAGGCAGAGTTATCTGGCATTCTTCGGTTTGTACGGTACGTGTCTCTACAGTACGCAGCAGGAGCGGGAGATACCTATCTGTAACTTCACACGGCCAGATTTCCTCGTCAGTGTGTCCGAGAAATTCCTCTAAGGACTTCCCAGTCAGCTTGATTCCTTGAGCATTCACAAACTGGATGCGTCGATTGGCATCATAGATTGCGAAGGTATCGGGGAAGTTATCAATCGCTGCCCGAAACTGTTGTTCACTCTTGCGTAGCGCCTCCTCCGTGGATAGGCGATCGCTCACATCCGTCATCATAGCGATCGTACCCAGGCACTCACCCGTCTCGCTGAGGATTGGATTAGTAGAAACAATCGTCCAAAGAGCCGAGCCGTCTTTACGCCGGAACCGAAAGTCAAACTGCTCTTTAATTCCCTGCTGGCGTCGCTCCAAATTCCGCTTGGCTTCAATGCGAGCCTCCTCATCCATGAAATCGAAAACGGAACGGTCAAGCATTTCCTGAACACTGTAGCCAAGCATCTGGGTCATCTGCTGGTTGACATAGTCTATCCGCCCCTCGGCATTTGTTGTCCAGATGCCTTCGTTGGCTGTATCGATGAGACGGCGGTAGCGCTCTTCACTCGCCCGTAGCTTCAGTAGGCTCACCTCAAGCCGCCGATTGGCAGTGCGTAACACCCCACATAGCGCGCTAAATAGTATCCCCTGAGCCAAGAACAAACTTAGTCGTACACCGGTGCTTAGATCGACACTCAGTGAATAGATGGGATCTAGAAAGAAGTAAGTACTGATCAGTGCGGACAAAAAAGTGGCTAGCACTCCCGGTCCCGTGCCTCCCCACCAAGCGCTCACCATTACTGCGCCAAAAAACATTAGAAAAGGACTCTTTGTCATGGCAACCGAGGAGTTTAGCAGCAGCATCAGCAGCAGTGCTGATACAACGGCTAATACAGCAATGCCATAGCGCTGCATCTGGGAGCGTCTCACTATCACCATCTCGTTCTAGTTTCCTGGCTAGTAGTTAGGGGTGCAATTTGTCTGGAGAGGAGTTAGATATAGCCAGAGGCACCCAAATGCTCCTAAAGGTTTGATAGGTGCGAAAATCACAAACAGTCTCTAGACAGATTTCAGCGGTTTGAGACAGCTGCGTCAATCTTCCTTTAGATGGATTGAATTTGAGGACTGTGGAGATTGCTAGACTGAAAAAATATGTTAATAAATATTAATAAAATAAGAGAACTTCAACTACCGTCAACACAAAAATGAGCGATCGCCCTTTAGGTAAACCGCGCCCTCTGTGGCAAGTAATTCTCTTCTCGGCTGCTACTCTAATGCTTTACTACGGCTGGTATAAGTGGATTATTCAAGAGGAACTCCGTCGCTATAACGGCTATGGGTGGTCGGGAACGCTGTGCTTACTCCCCTTTGTCTTGGGTATAGCCATACCGCAGGTCTTATGGATACTTGACCCGGACGTTCCTGGATGGTTTGGTTGGTTTTCCTTGCTAGGCATCATATGGATTTACATTGTTCAGTTCAGGCTGTACAGAACAGTTAACGAACTCTATCGTCGAGAAGGCTTGAAAGAACCGCTTGTCGTCTGGTGGATTTTTGTACCGGGATTGAATTTAGTAGTCGGACTGAGGCAATTTCACTTTTTAAGCCAGTACTGGGCAATGAAACAGCAGATTTCAATTCAAGACCCAGTTGCCCAAAGTATCCCCTTGCTCTCAGCGAATGCCTGAATTGACATCCTCCCAGACCAAATCGAAGATTATGGTCTGGGATTTCCAAGAATTGCTTTGAGGGCTTCCTGCCTCGATGGGTGCTTTTCTAGACTGAGTGACCCCAGCCCCCCGTCAAGATAGATATAGCAATAGCGCAACTGGTAGCAATTTGCCTTGTCAAATTTCAATTACAGGAATATATGGACTTAATTTCAATGTCTTGAGTGGTGGAGCAGCTTCTTGAGTAGCAGCTTCTTGAGTAGCAGCTTCCGGTGAAAAAGACGTAGTATCGACCAAAGCTCCCCATGCATATAGGATTACAGCACTCGTCCCTAAGACAGTCCCGTATAGTACCCAGGTCAGGGGTGAACTCCACCGAAAAACAGTACTACTCTTACTTTTGCCAATCGTCTGATGAACTTCACCACAAGTCCCTTCACGCGAGTCTAAGTAAGACATTTTAGTGTAAAAGATACTTAATATCTTTCACATTACCTGCGACAACCAAGTTAACAACTCTACCAAGAGAGGAATTACTGGATCTCTCAAAGGCATTAGATCCCAAGTGGTTAGTGTTCCAGTTATGGAAGTGGCACCTTATTACACCCCAACAAGAATTCACTGGGGTAATGTGAGAGCATCTCTCTCTGGATGTATGATAATAGAAATAAACCTTATACCTAAGAGTGATAGAAGTTAAAGTTCTTAATAGTATTTTAAGAATTATTGGATAAAGGGGCTAGTCTATGTGTCTTATCAACCCAGTTAGTAGCCAAGAATTAGCTTTAGTCCTAACAGTGCTTTACTTCTCAAAAGCTTTCTACCATTTCGCCATTTGGTTTAACGTTTTCAAGCAGGAAACTAGCTTGTCCTCGACTGACAAGGGTTTGCTTTGGGGAGTACTGGTTTTAGCAACTATACTCTGGCCGATTGCTGTTCCAATTTCATACTTAGAGAAACGATCTCTTGGTCAACAGCCGTTTTAGGCAGTACTAACGCTCTTAATGACCCGATCGCTACACTCAGTGGTCAACTAAAGGGTGAAGGATAAAAGCTGAAGTAGGTCAAGCTATTAGGCATTGAACTTGTATAGAACCCATTAGACATCTTTACAAGCCTGGACTAAGGTACTCACACCCCTTTAATCCAATCCTCATGGCATATTCTAGCGACCTCACCGATAAAGAATGGGAATTTCTTGAACCCCGTCAGGTTCCAGATATTA
>DATNPI010000032.1:0-13631 GCA_036703325.1 Coleofasciculaceae cyanobacterium | reverse complement strand
GGCTTCCGGTCCCCATAACAGCAGCAGGGAGTGTCCCAGGCTGTCGGCGGGGGTACTGACGGCGGCGGTCAGGAAGTTGCAACCTTCCAGGTAGGAGCTGGCAATGCCGTGGGTGTACCAGGATGTAACGAAGGTGGTGCCAGTCAGCCAACCTCCCAGAGCCATGTAGGCGCAGGGAAACAGCAATAAACCGGACCAGCCGATGAAGACGAAGCGATCGCGTTTTAGCCAATCGTCGAGGACGTCAAACCATCCTCGCTCACTTGGCGCGCGTCCGACAGCTATTGTCATAGCTAAAGATCTCCAAGTATTTATTTATAAGTACTACAGTGAAGCTCTCTATTCCTTTCAACTTGGCAGCTTGTCTATGAATAAGCAGATAGCTGCCTCGTTTGTAAGGAAAGTTTACTTTTCTTTACTGTATTCCCATATGTTAAGTGAAATTTTCAGAGTTTTCCACTGTTTTATGTGAAATAAATTAAAAATCTTATCAGTGGCAACCTCCCCATGTGTTGTGGAAAGTGAGTGTGGTGTCTTCCCGCCTCACGCCTGCGCTAGTGCGTGTTTAAGATAAAAGGGAGATTATATGTACGGAAAGCTTACCGCTTGACACCCCATGTTCACCATTGACTTGACTTTGAAAACTACCCCTCTCCCGCTGTCTGTACAACGGAAGTCCGCAGAAGCGGCGGAAGCGACTTACCAAGAAATTCTGAAAGCAATGCGCTCTGAAAGCCCTCAGTTATTGGAACTGAGCTGCGATCACCAGGCGGAGAAAAAAATTGGCGTCTTCAGCAATCAGATCAGTGCTGTCATAATTTCTCAGAAATCCGGTGCAGCCGGAGCAGGGCGTACACCCGGTTTCTTTGCACTGGCTGAATGAGTACAGCGGCAACCGACACAAAGGCCCAAGCGGCGATTAGTGTTCAGGATCTTTGCTTCAACTGGTCTCAGGGAGCATCAGTTTTACAATCATGCTCTCTGGATGTCCCCAAAGGTGAGTTTTGGATGCTCTTGGGGACGAATGGTAGTGGGAAATCAACGTTACTGAAATTGCTGGCGGGGCTATTGCACTGTCAGGCTGGTGAAATTCAGATTGTGCGACCTGTGGGCTTTGTTTTCCAGAATCCTGATCATCAGCTAGTCATGCCTACAGTGGGCGCAGATGTCGCTTTTGGACTGGTAGAGGAAAAGCTTTCGATCGCCCAGGTACGAACACGAGTGAGAGAGGCACTGGCGGCGGTAAATCTGCAACATTTAGAGCGACGCCCGATTTATGCCCTTAGCGGGGGTCAGAAACAGCGAATCGCTATAGCTGGTGCGATCGCCCGTCAGTGCGAGGTCTTACTGTTGGATGAACCCACTGCTCTACTTGATCCAGATACTCAGCTGGATTTAGTGGCGCAAGTACGACAACTCGTCAAAAGTCGGGGATTGACTGCCCTTTGGGTCACTCACCGCTTAGACGAGTTGAATTATTGTGACGGAGCTTTCTTATTAGAACAAGGTCGAGTTGTTGACCAGGGTGAGCCGCAACGCCTCAAGCAACGACTGATGCAAGAACCAGATATCGCAATTTGAGCCTTTTTAACTAAAGACTACGGGATTCTAGTTTTTAGGATTAGCGAGATGGGGATTGGGGAAGAGGTAATTCCCCGTCCCTATTTTTTTGAGGAACTCTCCTGCTGTGGCTGCTAAACCGACCTGTATTTAATTCCGAATGTGACGACGATTGGTTAAGCTAACCCACATTTAACTTGCACATCTTCTCCCCCAGGAGAAAAGGGGGCAATCCCTCTCGCCTGCTACCTTAACAGGCTTTCTTAGATGCGTAACCGCTTACCTGCCGTGAGTATGGGGCGTTCGATGCAGATTGTATGTAAACTATTGTTAATTGGAGTCGCTAGTAATATCTGATCAAGAAACCTTGACCTTGAAGAATGCCCCCTTCCTCACCACAGCCTGTTTTACTGGTTGACGGTTACAACGTCATTGGACTCTGGCCTTACCTAAAAGAGACCCGCGATCAGCATGGGTTCCTCGCCGCTCGCGAACAGTTAATAGAGGCTTTGATTAATTACAGCGCCTTTCAAGGTTATGAAACTCAGGTTGTCTTTGATGCTCACTCTCAAAACACACCGATTTACTGTGAAGCCTTAACGACTCATTTGTCAGTTTGCTATACAGATTTTGGCCAGACAGCCGACACTTACATCGAAAAATTCTGTGCCTCATTTCGGTTTAACCGTGCCAACCCAAACCAGAGGTTGATCGTTGCCACCTCAGATCGGGCACAGCAGCTGACGGTAGTAGGGTATGGGGCAGAATGGATGTCGTCTCAGCAGTTAGCCAGCGATGTCGAATTCACAGCTCGTCGTTCTCGCCGTAAACATCGGCCCCAAAAGCAATCTCGCGGTCGTTTTTTATTCAATTCCCTTGATGCCCAGGCTCAACAACGTTTAGCCGAATGGCGTAGGGGAATGAGATGAGTTATGAATTGAGGTAGGAGGCACCCAAACCTCCTCAGCGCTCGGAATTTAGTCTGATTCATAGAGGACTAAGCCTTTGCCGTCGATAAACTAAGGGTCAGTATTAAATTTTCAGCAGATAGTTGACAGACACCCTGATATTCGTTATCTTTATAAAGGTTCACAAAGCAAGCCCCCATCGTCTAGAGGCCTAGGACACCTCCCTTTCACGGAGGCGACAGGGATTCGAATTCCCTTGGGGGTACTAGATTAACATCATAGAACCGAGCTTAACCAGCCAGGAACATCCTTGCGAAATAAGCTTTTTGGGCAACAAGATGCACAAAAAGGCTATTTCAGAGTCGAACTTTGGACAAACATAGTGGTTACTTCTCAGCGAGTTTGTCGAGTCTTTCTCTAACGGCTAAGTCAATCAAAGAGCGCAGCAAAATCAAGAACCCTACTCCTGATAAAGTAAAAGCTGCGATCGCCCAGTTACTATAAGACCCTAGTAGCAGCACTGTGCCCGTTAGCAGGGTAAATCCTGTTAAACACGCATAAATTAGACTTTTAATTGCTAAATTAATCCGTTTGAGTGTGCGATCGCTCTCAATTGAACGTACACGCACTTCTAACTCACCCTGTTCAATACGTGATTCTAAGCGTCGAATTAAAACTTCAGTAGCACTAGGCTGCTGAAATTTGTATCTAATAAAATTTCTAGCTTGCCTTGCTAGCTCTCCCACTAAATTTCCCTTAGGCTGAGAAACAACAAGGCTTCTAACGAAAGGCTGGCTAGCTGCTAACAAGTTATATTCTGGATCTAGGGCACGAGCGATGCCATCAAGAGTGGTTAATGACTTTAAAATAAAGGTCATCTGCGCTGGTAAGCGAAAGGGTTGCTGCTCAAACATTAAGTAGATTTCGCTACGCATTTGGTCAAAAGCTTGTAGCTCTATCGGCTTTTCAGTGAACTTATCTAAAATAAAGGCAACTAACCGTCTTACTGGCGTCATATCCGCTACAGGTTCAATTAAACCCATATAAGTTAGGGTATCAACTACCTCGTCAGTGTCTTTCCTCAGGACGGCAAAAAATGTCTTAACCATCTGGTCTTTGGCAATTGGCTTCACCTCTGCCATTGTTCCAAAGTCATAGAAAATCAAGTTACCATCTTGACTTACTGCCATATTTCCCGGATGGGGGTCAGATTGAAAAAAACCATCCTGTAATAATTGCTTAAGAAAACAACAAATACCCAGCTGGATGATTTCTTTGACATTTATGCCACAAGCTTCTATTGCCTGACGATCATCAATTTTTATACCTGGTAAATATTCCAGTGTGAGTATCTTTTTCGTAGTGTATCGCCAATAGATTATTGGGGCAGTGATGCGAGGATAGCCAGTAAAATTTTGGCGAAACTGGTCTGCATTTCTGCCTTCATGAATATAGTCGATTTCTTTATAGAGAAGCTCAAAAAACTCGTGATAAATTTCCTCCAATTTGTACTTTCTTGTCCAGGCTAACCACTGGTTAGCAAAACGCACCAGTCGATGTAAAACTTCAAAATCTAAGTTGAATAGCTTTTCTAATCCTGGGCGCTGCACCTTAACAACAACATCTTCCCCCGTGTGCAGCCGTGCTCTATGTACCTGCCCTAAACTGGCAGACGCTAGAGGAAAACGATCAAAATCCCGATACAACGTATAAATCGAGCTGCCGAGCTCAGATTCAATGAGAGCGATCGCTTCTGCTGCACTAAAGCCTGGGACTCGATCCTGTAATTGCCCCAACGCTTGTACGTACTCTTGTGGGAGCAAATCAGTGCGGGTGGACAGTGCCTGTCCAATTTTGATAAACGTTGGTCCTAAATCTAGCAGAGTCCCAACTAACCACTGAGCACGACGGTTTCTGTGTTTGGGAGAGTTGTTGGCAACTGTCTTGTCCCACCACAAATAAAACAGCAATTTGGCTGCCGAACTAAAAATGTCAATTTGGCGTACCAGTGGGGAATATTTAGGTCGTTGCCAACGTAGTGGTTTGTGTGCAGCAGTTGTAAGCATACTGTTGGAAATTTTAAGTCTTTACATCACCACAACTCCAACAAGTATTCTGTTATGGCTGATTTTGTCAGGGCTTCAGAATGTGCTAGCAGTAACTAGATCTTTACGTCAAATTGATTAACTAGCGATCTAGACTTTAATGCTGCTGTTGAAACTGGGGTAGGGTTAGGGTAAAAGAAGTAAGACAAGATTGACAATTTTCAGATGGGCAGCTTTCAACATCAATTGTCCCATTCAGATGCTGTACTAAGCACTTTACCAAAGCCAGCCCTAGACCGGTACCTTGAACTGCTTTTTGGGTAACACCTTGACCACGACGGAATTTATCAAAAATATGTGTCAGGTCTGTTGGTGAGATACCGGGGCCAGTGTTGCTCAAGGTAAGAACAACTTGATTCACGGATGGCTGGACTTGGTGAGTAACTCGTAGACAAACCGTAGTGTTTGGGTCGGAATACTTGCCAGCATTGGTCAAGAGTTCTAGTAGGATGCGATTGAGGCTATCGGGTTCGGTATTGAGCCTAAGCGATTGCACAGGACTTTCTACCGTCAAGACTAACCTCTTATCTGCCCATTTCTGCTCAAATGACTTAGCCAACTCCTTGATGAGAGACATTAGGTCAATTTCTTGAAGTTGGATGTGAGCTTGATCGGATTCCAGCTGCTGTAGACTCAGTAAGTCATTGATCAGTTCGATCTCTTTATTACACTCCTGCTCAAGGATTTCCAGGTACTTTTCACGACGCTGTGAGGCGAGTGTGGGTTGACGTAACATCCGAATTGCCAGACTCATTGTGGTTAGAGGCGTCCGCAGCTCATGACTCATGGTGCTCATGAATTCTTCCTTCAGCAGATTTAATTGCTGTAGCTGGTCAATCTGCTGGCGGGTTTTTTCATATAACTTTGCCTGAACTTCTAAACTATCCTGCAACTGAGCGGTGCGGTCTTCAACGAGTGATTGAACTTGCCGCAGTGTTTGATTCTGGATGATCGTGGCGCTCATTTGTGTACTTACCCACTTCACAAGCTCTAATTCGTCAGTGCGCCAATGGCGAGGCTGGCTATGTTGCAACACAAAAAAACCTAGCACGGTGGCTGTAACAGATGTATTGCTTTGTATTCCGACAAGGGGAACAATGAGCAGAGCTGGCATCATGTCTGGGTTGAAAATTGAGAGATTCTCGCTTGAAACCTCAACATTCGGTGCATCTCGCCCGTCAGCAATGACTATCGGCTCAGGGGCGTTTCTGAAAGCCTCTTGGCACAAGGAAGACTCTGAAAGCCAGAAGGATTGGTCTAAGAGGGTGCTGGTTCCTGTTTCTTTTGTAGCTTGAGCAGCGGTTTCCTCAAACCACTCAAACGCCACTGTCACCTTGGTTGGTGGGAGGGAGTTTGAAGGTCGGTTTTTAAACAGGGGAGACGTTCGTACACCAGCTCTAAGCGTTAGCCCAGCAGCTCCGAAGGAGGTAGCATCCTGTTGACCGTTCGGCGGAGCCGTTCTTGAAGAGTAGACGTCCCCGCTCGCTGTAGGAGTTCCCGAAGGGTAGGGTATGGTATACGGTGCGCTATCAGCGTATTTCAACAGTAGGAGCAGAGCCTGATCGACCTGAAGCGCTTGAGTTGTACCAGCAATCGCCATCTGGAGAATCTCCTCAAGACCCAGAGCGCTATGCATCGCCAGACTTAACTGGTTGAGCAGGGTTTGGTGTCGAGCGGCAGCCAGTACCTGCGCGGTCAGCTGGACTTGAGAAATCGCGATCGCTACCGATTCCGAAACTACAATTAACAGTTCTTTCTCTTGCGATGTCCATTCATAAGGATGCGATCGCCCTAAGACAATTACCCCATTCATTAAAGACTGAAACTGAGTATAAATTTTCAGCACCGCCCTAGCCGATAGCACTTCCCAGTACCAGCCAAAGGCGTTGTGGATGTCAGATGCTTGAAGATCAGGAATTGCTTCGGGAATTACTAGTAACTCTCCACCTGTCAATCCATCTGTCAGCACTAGGTGTTTGAGCAGTTGTGCTTGATGCTCAGGCGGCATAGCTGCGTGACCATCAGCAGACCATAAAGCCAACTGACTGGTCGCCGTTGGGTTAACTCCAGCCACAATTAAGCAAGAATCTACTTGAAAAATTTCTCCTACAGCCTGGGCTATTCTTGCCAGCAATGTTGGCGAATCTGGGCTTGTTAGGATGATTTGAGTAATTTGTTGCCCGATCTGAGTGGACTGGGTTGAGTACTGCATGAGCGAACCCTTATACTCCTGCGGGAAAACTGGTTCAATGGTGCCGGACAGACCTAAAGTCAAGGGATTTACCTTTTGGGCTGTGTTAATGAAGCTGCCCTGAGATAGCGTTACGCTTTCTGTATCCATGACGCTTGTTGCACAACTTAATATTAGCGGAGCTTATCTGGGTAAGTATGAGAAAGCAAGCGTGAGAACACAAGAGAATGTAAGGCTTTACTGCACACACAACAACCTAGTGCTCTATGGCGTTAGGTTTATGCTACTGCTAGCAGTTAAAGTCTTAGTTAGCTTTTGTGGGACGTTATAACACTTTCTTCATACTCTGACTTGGCTAGATGACTCTTGAAAAAGAGATATTGCCACAATTAGTGTTCCCAGTTCGTTCAGCTTTCTACCAGAAGGCTTAACTATTATTTCTGTAATTTGTGCAGCTAGGCACCATTGAAGGTGCCGCACCTCTTCTAGCGGTACCCCAAAGCTTATGTCTCAAATAGGCGCAGACTTCGGCCTAATAGCATTTCTATTCGCCAAAAGATATATCTGTCAGGGACACTAAGAGCGTCTCTCTCTGGCTTGCTTTTGAGCTGCCTCGCTGTTTTGGCGATAAAGCTTCATCCTGTCTTGAGCAGTCTTGTAGCGGACATCATCCGACTTTACCGCACTCATTAAATCGGAAGCTCGCTCCCACTTTGCCGCCAAATCTAACCACTGAGCGGAAGATTTAACGGTTTGACCGGCAATAGAAGCTTGTTCCGCCAGCCGCACCGCCTGTACAAATGGATCGGAGACTGCGGATGAACCTGACTTTGGCGCAGCCGTTGGCTTCAACGCGTTCTCGGCTGTTGAATTCAGCTTTGAACCTAATCTCTCATGAAGAAACCAGCCAAGTAACATCAGGAGTATAGTCAAGCTAATACCGCTAACAATACCGCGCCTGAATCGGCTTTTTTCACGCAGGTAATGAGCGGAAACATTAGGGTAAACAGGCTTCTTCCTCTGTCGAGTTTGAGGGTTCTTGAAGCTCTCCGCTAGTTGCTTGAAGAGGTTAGGCTTGGCAAGAATTATTTCTTCCGACCACAGTAATTGATTGTCTGGGTCGCGGTTAATTTCTTCTAACCAAAGTAACTGTTGCTCTCGCACAATTCGGCTGTTGAGTTTGACGCGACGAATGTTACGTGGTGCCAGACCTTCAAGAATCTGCCGGATTTTCACTACCAGGACAGACTGCTCAAGTTGCTCTTTGGTTGCCGCCTCACACAAAAGCTGCAGGACACCGTCTGCAAAAACAGCTCGGGTTCTAACACCAGCATCTGACAACTGTTCATTCAGGGTTTGAATAATCGCCGCAACGCTACCCTGGTGAGCTTGTCTAGCGATGTCATCCATTGGATCACGCATTTTTATTTGAGCCATGGACTAGTAGCTATACCTCACTTTTTTAACTTTATGGAGAGTTTAAGGGGTTATAGGTTCTCCGTCATAACCACAAGGTTTAGCAGTGGGATACATAGACCCCTCAAGGCTGCTCCGGAGCTTTAGTAAGGATGGCGTTCAATACCCCCGTTAGCGAAGCGGGGCGTGTTAGCGCACAGTAGCCAAACCACGAATCAATTCTCTGACTACATCTGTTTTTGTTCGCTGGGTCTGTTTGGCATAGGTTTCCCAAATTCCCAGCTCAGATTTTAGCAGCCGCATATGAAGATTAGAATCAGACATCTCGTGTTGATTATTGCAACATCAATGAGGGTATCATCAATTTCTACTTCTTCTATGCTCTGAGCAGCAGCTATCCTCTTTTCTCTGGCGACTGTTCGTGACTCTGACCAACGTTTAAAGGAGAAAGGTCGTGCCTCTCTACTTGTAGGTTGGATTGTGGTCGCCCAAAACTCAAACTATAAACTAGGAGATTAAGAAACTTGGTAAATTATTCTTTTGGTAACTTGTAGACCAATTGTGCGAACAGCTTCAAACTGCCAGAAAAGTCCTATTCGACTTTGAGCAAAATCGAAAGGACTTACGCAGCACCAACTGATCACCCCCAATATCGAGGGAACAAGAGCTAACTCCCCTTCAGATTCAAAGGTTTGGGGAGACGAGTCTGTAAGTCCTGACAAAAAAAAAGGGGTGGTGAACCCCTCTTTTTAGCCACGTTTCGCCCCTCCATTCAGCCAACGACGATAACGGAGGTCTTCTTAGCAAACTAGATAAGTTTAGAATTAGTTACAAAACATCAGAACAAGTAGAGGGTCCTCATGCTGCTAAAGTGTACCACTCGTCACATTCGAATTTATACGGCTCAAGTTGAGAACAATGAACTAGTAGAGAGTGATAACGTTCTAACTTTAGACGTTGACCCAGACAACGAATTCAACTGGAATGAAGATGCTCTGCAAAGGATCTATCGCAGGTTTGATGAACTGGTTGAGTCATACAGCGGGTCAGATCTGACAGAATATAATCTTCGCCGCATTGGCTCCGACCTAGAGCATTTTATGCGATCGCTTGTGCAGAGCGGTCAGATTAGCTACAACCTTGAGAGCCGTGTTCTCAACTACAGTATGGGCTTGCCGCAAGTAGACCCTCAAGCGAGTTAGACAGATACGTTAGCGCCAAGTACGATTTCCGTCTTCGTCCGTGCGTGCTTGGCGAATCACGTCAGAAATTTCTTCAGCATCCTTGACGTGGTGGAGTGCTTTTTCCTCACCATCGGGGGGTTCCTGAACTACAAAGTAGGTAGGTACTTTGACATGGTCGCCAGTGATGTCAGGGGCATCGACAGCGACTTGTTTAGCTTTCTCTTCGACTGTTTGAGCTTTTGGGTCTATTTTATCGCCAGGATTGACAGTAGCATTGGCATCGGGTTTTTCTGGCTTATCTAGAGAAGCTTCTACGTTGTGACCTTCCTGATCTACCTTATTGTCAGGATTGACAATATTACTTTCCTTGATTGCTTCTGGCTGACTCATAAAAACTCCTAACTCTTTTAACGCTTTATAATTCCAGATTGATATTAAGAAAAAAAAGAACCTGCGCGCCTCTTTCTGTAGTGGTAAGTGAGGCTTCCTCAAACAGGATCAAGCCTATTGCCGTACAATAATTACACCCTAAGAAGGAATTGAGCAGCTCAAAGTGTGGCTTGACCTTACAAAAGCAAGCTTTTTTTGGCTAAATTGTTGACGTATGTGACACGGCTTTAATTAGGCAGGAGCTGAAGGTGATAACGATTCCCCATCAGCAACTCAGGGGTTAGGGGTTCCGCTTGTTCTTCAGAAATTGCTGAAGTGCCGTGCGCCGGTTATTTAAGAAGCGACTCCAAAAACCTGGGAGAAAATCATCCATCGTACTCGCCAGCGCCCACATCTCCAAATTGATCATTTTGTACCGCAAATCGTGGGAATGCTGTAGCTCGGCAATTAATTGCTTAATCTCCAGGCTGGTAGGCGAGTTGATGTCTGCAAATGTTTTCTCTTGGGAGGCATCAAAATCAAGCTTGGACATGGTAAGTAGCTACGGGCGTGCGGTAGCCGATTAAACTGGAAGAGATAGAAAGATTGAGCAGGTGACTTTTAAAACAACATCTGGGTTCCTCCAGAAATAGTCTGTTTCCAATCTAAAACCTCAGCACCATTTCAGTAAGACTGGGTAATTCCCTTACCCCCCACAACCCTCATATAGCAACAGTTTGTCAGATCTTGTCTACACAAAAGCCTTTAAGTCCTTGGAGTTATAAGCCGTGGTGGTGCCAGCCTTGGTCAATCCTGCTGACAGGAACAATAATCATAACGGGCAGCTGGGCGTTGCTAAAAACTGTCTGGGTAACAGCCCTCATTTCTATACCGATTTTGGTTTGGTGGGCGTTCTTTTTGTTACTTTGGCCTCAGCTGATGAGGCGCAGTGGCAGCGAGGAAAATTATCAGCCAACCACCCAAGATTCTACTCCGGAGGTAGGAGATTAATTGCGATCGCCATCAACCAACCTTCAAGTCAGAGCTACAATCGGTAAGCAATAGGCTTGCGCATGGCACTTTAAAAAGGATCTTAGTTCCCGGCCGTAAGGCAAGTAAGACTTGTAGCCAAATCATCACAGGCTGAACGTAGCAAAGAATTTTCATGGAACATCCTGCGGCAACGCTCCACTGCCCCAATATTCGCTGTCAGGCTCCCAACCCCCAGAGCAATAAGTTTTGCCAGAAATGTCGCACACCACTGCTCAGACGCTACCTGTGGGCGATCGGTCAGGGGATAGAAGCTTATCAACCGGGAGATATTATCGCCGATCGCTATGTGCTGGCGCACTCTTCGGTTCTTCTGGATACTAAGCCAGGAATGCCCCCAGATACGCCCCTGGATATTCCTAAAGGCATAATGCCCTATCTCAGGCTTTCTACCTATGGGTTACACATTCCCCAAGTGTACGGGTGCGTCATGCCGACTGAGGGGAATCGCGGCTCACAAATCTGGCTCCTGGAAGAAGCACCGCTCTACACTACTGGTGCCCTTGGGGAAAAGAAGGCGGTTGACGCTCAAGGTCAGCTGTTGCCAGAACTGACTAGCGCCTGGAAAGATGCCTCAGGGATGCGTCAGCTGAACTGGCTGTGGCAGGTAGCCAATCTGTGGCAACCCTTAAGCACTGAAGGCGTAGCTTCGAGTTTGCTGACACCAGCGCTACTGCGGGTGGAAGGCTCTATTGTCCGGTTGTTGGAGTTGCAGCCTGATAACAACCAAACACCAACGCTACAACAGCTCGAAAAGCTGTGGTCACAACTGCTGCCCGAGGCATCACCGGACATTGCTGAGTTTCTCCAACAACTCTGTTCTCAGCTGCGAGACAGACGGATACGGACATCAGTCGATCTAATAGCAGTGCTAGATGGGGGACTCAAAGAATGTGGGCGATCGCTTATCCGCACCTATAAGATTTTCACCTATACCGATAAGGGACCCAGTCGTAACCACAATGAAGACGCCTGCTACCCGCCTAGTGGGCAGTTACTCAGCCCGCCATCTGACGCTAGTGCTTTGGCAATTGTCTGCGATGGCATTGGTGGACACGAAGGAGGTGAGGTGGCGTCTCGTTTAGCCATTGACACACTCCGGGAGCGTGTCGAAGGACTGCCAGCGCACCAAGATAACTGGAACCCAGCAATCCTAACAGAGGAACTAGAATATGCGGCATGTGCTGCTAATGATGTAATTAGTCAGCAAAATGACAGGGAACACCGCTCTGATCGGCAACGGATGGGCACGACACTGGTCATGGCCCGAACCTGCGCCCATGAAATGTACATTACCCATGTTGGAGACAGCCGAGTCTACTGGGTAACACGCAACAATTGTCACCAAGTAACTCAGGATGACGATTTGGCGTCCCGAGAGGTGCGGCTAGGCTATGCCCTCTATCGGTATGCTGTGCAACAACCAACGTCTGGCTCTCTGGTTCAAGCCTTGGGGATGGCTCCATCATCAACACTGCATCCGACGGTACAGCGCTTTGTGTTGGATGAGGACAGTGTTTTTCTGCTTTGCTCTGATGGTCTCAGCGACAATGACCGGGTGGATCAGTACTGGCAAACAGAAATTCTGCCAATTCTCGATGGTCAAGTTGATTTGACGACCGCGGGATCGCGATTAGTTGAAATTGCCAATACGCAAAATGGGCACGACAATGCCACCATTGCTCTGGTCTACTGCAAAGTGATGTCCTCGAAGGAGAGTACGCAAACAGACCTGCCGATGTCACAGACGCAAGAGCTTTCTACCAACTCAGCTCAAGGAGTGCCAACTACTACCTTGGCTGGAGCAGCTCCTTCCCGCATGAAAACGCAGCAACTGCCAGTCAGTCGTTCACCTCGGCGTCCCTGGGGGCTGGTAGCAGCAATCTTCTTCCTGCTAGGGATGGGCGGGGTACTCGCTGCTGTCTGGTTTGGTTGGGCTGAACAGCTGTTGAGTTTTGTTTCTAATCGAGGGGCAAAGCCGGTGGTAACTAGTTCCACACCGCAGCCAGCTAGTCCATCCACACCTGCAAGTCCTGCATCAAGTCCCGATGGGGTGTCTTCCTTGGAGACTAGAAACCTGATTCAAGTAATTGAGCCAAATCCCACAAACGCAGACGGGAGACCAATCCGGCTTGTACTGCGAGACGGATTGCCACCTCAAAACAACCTAGTGCTTGGTCTCATTCCCACAGGTAGCATTTTGCAAGTAATCAATCAATCAGAGGATCGACAGTGGTTAGAATTGAGAGTTTGCTCTCCTGGCACTGGCAACTCTGAGGTTCAACAACCAGCACCAGTGACGCCTAGTCCCGAACGTCCTCAAAGCCAAGTTGGCAAATCCCCAGAACGTCCAATACCTCAGCCGACTTCAGCTTCTTATTCTCCGGTGAAACAGGGAGTCAGCGGTTGGATCAGAAAAGGTGATATTCTGCCAAACATTGCCCTGAATTTCAGACCAACACCTGCTCAACAGAGCGAATGTGCGACTCCAACCTCCTCTCCCACCTCTACGCCACCTCCAATACAATCCCCCAGCCCCAGTAACGCTCAACCGAGTAGCTAAAACACTATCCTTTTCAGGAAGAGCGATCGCTTATAGCGATTTCATTCGGTTTCCATACAGGTTTTGGTAGGGGCAAAGGTGTCGTCGTGCCCTACGGTGCGGTGAGTGTAGGTCTAGCAAATCTCTAAGAAGTCGGGGATTTTCTCCTCACGAATCATTAAAGCTTAATTTCTTGCCCTTGCTGCGTGAAGCGGACATCCTTAATCTTCAATTGGGAGTTATCGGTCAGGGTTTTACGCAAGCTGCCGAAAAGAGCAAACTGTTCGCAGTGAGAGAGGGAGACAA
>DATNPI010000022.1:0-5041 GCA_036703325.1 Coleofasciculaceae cyanobacterium | reverse complement strand
CGAACCAAGTCCAGTGCTTTATCAACGCCACCGATTACCGAGAGGAGGTCTTTGATATTTTGCGCACCATAGTTGCCTGCAATATCAATAATCGACTTAGGCGGGGCATTAAACATGGGAGTGATTGCTTTGGTGACGCGCTGCCAGTAGTCTATAAATTCAGCATATTTTTTGGCGTCGCGATCGCTATATCGCGCAATCTCTGCGCAAGTCTTCTCAACTGACTTGTGAGCCAAGAAATATTTCCCATCCGGATGAGGGCAAAAAGTCACAGGGTCACAGAACAGGTATTCTAAACCGTACTTGGTCAGTTCTAACTCCTCAACAACTGGTCCCAAGTGAATAAACTCGTGGTCAATGGCACAGAGGTTGAACTTAAAGCCAGGGGCCTCCTTTGGGATAGCTTCCTCAGTTGTTGCTGCACCGCCAGGGACGGAACGTTTTTCTAGTAACAAAACGCTGTATCCTGCATTTAGCAGGTAGGCGGCACAAACTAGTCCATTGTGACCCGCGCCGATAATAACGACATCGTAAGATTCCATGAATGAAGCTCTATAGACCGGTAACCCCCTGATTGTAAAGAATTGAAACAGTTGGCTAGTCTATCACGAGAAGGAGATTGTGTACAGGGAGACGAAAGTCCAGATGCGAGAGTCACGGCTATTTTTCGCGTTATGCAGCTTTCCCGTTCAATCAAATTAGGCGACACAGGATACACTTTCTTAAGTCAATATCCTCTCTCCCTGGCCAATATTCAGTGGCTAGAGTCTGGCTGAAAATAATTGTCACAGCTATACTGGCAAAGTCTGGATATCCATGTAGCTAGCAACCCATAAGTGGTCTATGAGTCCTGTTGTTAAAGTTCTTCAACCCTCTGGTATCTTAGACGGCACGAAAGCCGCTCAATTTCGTCAAGAGATTAGTAAGCTTGTGGAATCAAATGTCAACATGGTGTTGATTGATTTCCAAGACGTTACCTTTATGGATAGCTCGGGCTTAGGGGCGCTTGTCCTAGCCCTGAAAACAGTTCGTGCTGCTGGTGGTAAGCTTTTTATTTGCTCAGTCAATGAACAAATAAAAATGTTATTTGAACTGACGAGCATGGATCGTGTCTTTGAAATCTTTCCGACACGGGAAGACTTTGAGAGCGCAGTCGTTCCTACCAGTTAAGGCAAGAGAAGCTCCTGCCCTAAAAAAGCCCTAATTGAAGTTGATTTCCAATAAGGATACATCATCATCAAAATACTCTTTGGGGCGGTTCACAGCTTTGACTGTATGCAAAACCTGGTCTAGGTTACAGACGCTGTTATTTCTACAATCCGCCAGTAGATTGACGAATGGCTCAAGTCCCCAGATACTACCATCCGGTTGGTTAATCTCGTAAATCCCATCACTGAAAATATACAGGGTGCTGGGTTCGGTGACTTCACAACATTCATCAACATAATCAACATCAGGGAACATACCCACAGGTAAACCTTTGGTGTTCAAGCGTTTCACCTGAATTGATGACGCTGGCCTCCCAGACAGCAATACGGCTGGGGGGTGTCCTCCACTAGCATAAACGAGTTGACGTTTAGCTCGGTTATATACTCCGTACCAGATGGTAAAGTACTTATCGTTGCGCTGAGTCATCTGGAAAGTTTCGTTCAACCCTCGTAAAACATCGCTAGGTTGATAGTAATCAATTTTAGGAAGCGCTCGCGACCTGAGGACATTCAAGACAGAAAGAGTTGGCAAGGCAGCCCTTAAGCCATGTCCAGCCGCATCTAGCAGATAAATCGCCAAATGTTCTGAATCGAGCCAGTAGTAATCATATCCATCGCCTCCCAATTGCCGAGAAGGAATAAATCGGGAGTCGATGGTTACTGGTGGTTCTGTCATTCGATCCGGAAGGATCGAACTGACGTATTCAGCCGCTTCTGCTAATTCGGCCTCCAACTGCTGCTTTTGGTTCTGCAAGTCGCGGCTGAGTTCGTGTAGCCTCAAACCTGCACGCACTCGCGCCTTTAACTCAGGAATTTCAATGGGTTTACACAGAAAGTCATCCGCACCAGCATCCAACCCCTTAACGCGATCCTCAACAGAACCGAGAGCGGTCAGCATCACAAATATGGTAGTCGAGAGTTCTGGTGTTTCTTTAACTTGGCGACAGACCTCCAGTCCGTTCATGCGTGGCATCATCCAATCGCAAATGACCAGCGCCGGAAGTAACTGCCGTGCCTGCTCTAGACCTTCTTCGCCGTTGCTGGCAACTGCAACGTCATAACCCTGGTTATGCAGTGTCCGTTTAAGCAGCATCTGAATGGCCGGGTCGTCATCAATAATCAGAATTTGGTTCATGGCATCGAGGTACTACAAGTTACTCTTGGATTGCAGATGCACTTGCTTACAACGAGAGGGCAACTGGATTCAGTCGAGTGCAGTTGAATGAGAAAGCGAAACAGGTTCCAAGGCAAGTTAATCAATGGTAGAACAAGGGTTAAATCCAGGCTAGACTGGATTTCTTCAACAAGGAATATCGGTGCATTTACAACCATGCTTTGGTGCTGTTGATTTAAAAGGCTTTGAGCAGTTGAAAGACCTTAAACAAGTTACGCAAGTTCCCTCCGACCTAAGGGCGTTAGACCAAGTTTTGTCATGGTTTGACCAACTCTATCAACCTTCTATTGCCAAAAAAGCCTGGTTACAGTGTCAATTGGCTCTTGCGGAAGGGTTCACTAATGCCGTTCGTCATGCCCATAAGGATCTCTCGTCCGATGTTCCCATTGATATCGAAGTTACTCTATTTCCCCAATCTTTAGAAATGCGAATCTGGGATCAGGGGCCTGCTTTTGATTTGGAAGGCCGGCTCCAGAACCTGGAGCATAGAGTGGATGAATTGGCTGGAGGTGGGCGTGGCATTGCCATCTTGCAAAAAATTGCCGATAAGCTCACTTATACCCGCACAGTTGACAACCGGAACTGTCTGTTGATTGTGAAACATTATCAGGAGTTAGAGAATTAAGATTTTCGAGTTTGCCTTTTTGGTTTTCAATTATTACCCCTCATTCCTTAGCTAAACAGGCTGAAAGTTCTTGACCGGACGTTTACCAGTGACAACAACTGGGACGCCACCAGAAGGTACGATAGTAATGCCACGGCGTACTGGTTGTACAGGACGCTGGTTGGCTAGCCTCAATTGGGAACGCGACAGAATCGTCGCTAGTACCAATTTCATTTCAAACATTGAAAACGCCATCCCAATGCAGCCACGAGCGCCGCCACCGAAGGGCAAATACTCGTATGGCGAAAATTTTTGTTCGAGGAAGCGCTCTGGCTTGAACTGCTCGGGCTGAGAGAAAACCTCGGAACGCCGATGAGCGAGATAGATACAAGGGATTAGAATCGTACCTGCTTCTAAATGGTAGCCTGCTAACTGCAACGGTTCCAATGCCCGCCGAGGTGTGCAAATTAAAGCAATTGGATTAATCCGCAGCGATTCGGCGCAAATGGCCGTGAGATAGGGTAATTGCGCCCTGACTTCGGGTTTGGAATTATCACCCAGGGTATCCAGTTCTCTTTGTAGCTTTGCGATCGCAGATGGTGAGGAGTGAATCCAGTAAAATACCCAAGCGAGGGCAGCAGCCGTAGTTTCGTAACCGAGTAGTAGCAGTGAGACTAACTGATCGCGTAACTCAACGTCACTCATCTGTTGACCGTTTTCGTCACGCGCCGACATCAACAGCGAGAGAATGTCTGTACGTGACTCGTCGTCTTCTAAGCGGCGTTCTGCTATCTCGGCATAAATCAGGGCGTCAATTTGCTGACGACGCCGTAGAAAGTGCCCCCAAGGACTCCATGGTCCTAAATCTTGTTGGAGAGGCGGGAAGAAAAACAGACTGGAGTACAAGGGAGTGGTAACGTCCTCCAGCAGTGAACTCAACAGTTTCTCTAGCTGTTGGTAACGGGGGCCTCTTTTGATGCCAAATACAACCTGCAAGATAATCTGGAGGGTAATTTCTGGCATGACCTTCTGCATGGAGAAGACCGAACCTACTTGCCACTGCTCCATAGCTTGCTCAGTGATTTCACAAATTAACTGACCATAGCTTCTCATGCGATCGCCATGAAAAGGAGGCATCATCAGCTGACGCTGGCGCTGATGGCTACGCCCTTCCTGCAAAATTATTGATTGCTGCCCCATCAGCGGTTCAAATACATGAGTCGCTTTACGGAAATCTAACTGTGATGAGGGCAGCGCAAAAATATCTTGAATCGCCTGTGGATGGCTAAAAAACACTACGGGTGGAGAATTTAAACCGAGTACCCGTACTGTAAAGGACTCTCCATAGCGTTCAGCACAGGTATCCAGGAATTTAGTTGGTTGAGCAATTAATTGAATTGTCTGTAACAAGGACGGTGTCCGAGGTCCATCCGGCAGTTTCATGAGTCTTGAGCGTTTGCACTAGCTTGGTACATTACTCAACCTACCTGATTGTCTACTCCACGTCGCGCCCAACTTTAGTGCAATCAATCCAATCCATAAGATATTTCTTTGCTGTTAATTCTTGAGCTACGGCATTGAAAGCGCCATTTCTCGACTTGCCAGACTGTACGATCTACCTATTGAAGGTTAAAGGTTGAAGGTTGAAGCATGAAAGGCTTACTACTTCACAGCTGGGTTGGAGATTTCGACGAAGTGTTTCACACTTCAGCTTTCACACTTCAGACTTGGGTTGAACTCAACCCTTACAGGGACGCCGTTATTTGAAGAGGTATCTGAGATTATGACCACTGTTACTCAAGTCCCTAGCTTTTGCGAAGGGATTCAGTATTTTGGTGAAGCGTTACCGGGATTTGAGAAGCTAGGGAAAGAACCCGCGATCGCACAGGGTGAAAAAGCGATCGCCCAACCCAATGACGAAAACGCTGTGTTTCAGACAATGCTGGCGGCTGACGCCCTGCGCTACCTGATATTGCATATCACAGCGAGTAAGTCGTCGGGACATCCTGGTGGCTTTGCCAGTCAAGCCGAGGCTTATGCTGCCTTGGTCATGCT
>DATNPI010000018.1:0-2198 GCA_036703325.1 Coleofasciculaceae cyanobacterium | reverse complement strand
ATAAATAGCCTAGAGTCTCAGACATCGCCATATAAATAAGTCTGAGATAACTGTAGAGGGATGGAGGTGCAAGCCCTCCCCATTAAGGATGATGTGACGCCAAACCTACCCACACGGAGACTGATTCTCAAAGTGAAGCTGGGAATAGGACGGGAATAACGAGGGCTGAGATGCCGGGAACCCGTTAGGTAGGCTGACATGGATAACGTACAGTAAATCTCCTGGAAAAGCATCCAAACGCTACTGGCAGAAATGAATGCCAGACAACCATACAAACCCGCACAAAATTAACTTTTTTAAGTGCAATCCTGGGTCGTGGTGGGTGAAGTGGAGAGTCCTCGCGTCAGCGAACAATCACTCTACGGAACGAAGAAAAACGCTCAAATCCCCTGAGAAGGTCGAATATCTCAGGTAGGGCACATCAAAGCCACAGATGAAATGAGCGGGTAGGATGTGACCGAAACGGCAAGAACTAAGGACTCAAGCCCCACTGGTCACGGTCGGTAGAGACTAAATCACTTTAGTAGTTGGTACAGGTTATGACGACTCTAGAAATGGAAGTTGATAATTGGAAGGCATTACCTTGGAAACGATTCCAGAAGGTGGTTTTCCGCCTACAAACAAGGATTTATAAAGCTCGGAAGAATGGCGACCGCAAGCTAATTAATAAGCTACAGAAGCTACTACTTAACTCCAAAGCTGCCAAATACTTAGCAGTAAGGCAAGTCACCCAATTAAATCAGGGTAAGGCTACAGCAGGGGTAGACGGTAAAACTGCACTGAACTGCAAAGAACGGATACAACTAACCCAAGATCTGCTAACAGGATGGAAGAAATGGGAACACCGCAAACTACGGAGAGTAAACATCCCAAAAAAGGATGGCACTCAAAGAAAGCTAGGCATCCCCACCATTGGTGACAGAGCGTACCAATGCTTACTCAAATATGCGCTCGAACCCGCAGCCGAGGCAACATTCCACGGCAACTCATATGGGTTCCGACCCGGAAGGGGGACGCACGATGTCCAAAAACGGCTGTTCACAGCTTTAAACTCACAAGGAAGAGGGATAACCAAAACCCTCCTAGAAATGGACATCGAAAAATGTTTCGACCAGATAAGTCACGAGACAATTCTGGAAAAGACAGAGCTTCCAAAAATCGCTCTCAAGGGGCTAAGACTTGCCATCAAAGCAGGAGTTAGAGGGGAGTTCCCGACATCAACCGCAGGAACTCCGCAAGGGGGCGTAATCTCCCCACTCTTAGCCAATATAGCTCTCAACGGAATCGAAGAAGTAACGGACGGAATCTATAAAAGGATAAACCATAAGGTCTTATGCCTCAGGTACGCAGACGATCTAGTCTTCATCTGTAAACCTGAACACAACATAGCCCTGGTAAAGGAACAGGCGTCCAAATTCCTAGAAGAAAGAGGCTTGAAAATCAAAGAAAGTAAGACCCACGTTGTTAAATCCACAGACGGGTTTGATTTCCTAGGGTGGAACTTCAAAGTAAAACCCAACGGAAAATTCATCAGCACTCCATCTAAAGAAAATACGGCAAAGGTGAAAGCCAAGATAAAAGCGACGATGAAAGATAGCCGATTCACCCTCGAACAAAGAATCACTAAATGTGGCTCTCTGATTAGAGGCTGGAGAAACTATAACCGATACTGTGACTTGTCCTCACACGACCTCTGGGCGCAAAACCACTGGACATGGAAATATATCCGCAAACAAGGGAAATACGACCGACAAGGCACAGACAAGGTAATGAAGAAAAGCTTCCCCTCTGTCCCTTGGAAAGTCAATGCCCACATCAACGTGACCGGAGACAAATCCCCATTCGATGGCGACCTATCTTACTGGGCTAAGAGAGAAAACAAGAACTACTCAGGGATACACGCATCACTTCTGAAGCAACAAAACCATCAATGCAAAGCTTGCGGACTGACATTCCTCAGTGGTGACAAGGTAGAGCTACACCATGCGGACGGTAACCACGATAACTGGAACAAAGCCAATTTACAGATGCTCCACCGCCATTGTCACCAGCACCAGCCTATCCACGGAGAAGCTCGTGTAGCTCGAAATCGCAACGATGCGAGAGTAGAAATCGATTAGGAGCTGTATGCGGTGAAAGTCGCACGTACAGTTTTGAATGGGAGGTGTCCCGTGGTAACACGGGCATCGACCCTAACC
>DATNPI010000011.1:0-14473 GCA_036703325.1 Coleofasciculaceae cyanobacterium | reverse complement strand
GTAAATATAGCAGTTCTCACGCTTGATGAGGTACACAGATTCGGGTTGGAGACAAGGAAGACAAGGGGGACTCTTGGCGTATTGCATTCAACTGAGAATCGCTACAAACGTAGGATAGGGGAGCTAGCTAGGAGCCACAATACAGGAGTCAGAATGAAACTCCTGACTCCTGTACTGTGACTCTCGAATTCTACTGACTACTGACAAAAAGCTAGCCGATAAATATGCAATTTTTTATGCCTAATAGGTTATACGCTGACTTAGTCAGTTTGGATCTACGGGAAAGAAATTTTTTTACAGTTCTATAGAGATTTTGCCCGATAACCCTTGAACATCCAGTTCTAGTCGAGGCTTTTCTCCGTCACAGACTAAGACACCCCTATAGCCGCTTGCTGCTACAGCAAACGATAGTTCCTTACCACCAGCTACTTCTACTGTTGCATCCCCAATAGTAACCTTACATTGCGTCCCATCCACTCGAACTTCCCGATTGTTGAGAGCGTCAGTAATGAGAACCTGCTTACTTTGCCTCATTACTTTAATGACCAAGTGACGAACCCCGAATCTCGTAACCCTATCGTCTAGTTGCTCTACTTTTGTTCCACTTGGCAAACCTTGAATTACGAGATTCTTGATGGTTGATGGCTTTGAGTAATCTGTTAGGGTGGCACGAGCATCAAGAACTTCTGTGCTTAGGCGCTCTCTAGGCGCTTTTGGTGGGTCAGTTGGCACAGATTGTTGCTGGATTGTCCAGCTACGCGCTTTTTTGAGCAGTTCTAAATGGCTTCTTGAAGCTTTGTCAACCAGCCCTTCTTTTCTGGCGTAATCTTCCTGTCTCTTCTTCGTTGCAATCCAGCGCTCGCGTGCAAACTGGCGTACTTCCTGGTCAGAGTGAGAGACAAATTGCTCGTAAAACTCCAGAGTTTCCACAAGTGAACCAATTTTTTCCAAGGCAACTCCCACTTGTTGCATCAACAGATACTTCTGCCAGTCAGAAGTTGCTAAAATTTGTTCGCTAATAAATTTTTTATAGAGTTTTCGATGCTCTTTTGTAAGGTCTTCTGGTATTAATTCTGAGCAAGCAAATTCATAAACAACATCAAATTTAAAACTTGCTTTTTGACGTTCAGAACCGATAACCGTAGGCAGATATTTCTCAACAGCTTCTATCGCTTCACCAAAGTGCTTTTGACGGTAAAAATACTGCAAGAGAACGGTGAGAAGCTTAATTTGAGGTGCCCCTTGGCTTGCCGCTTCAAAACATTCTTTGACCTTGACTACTTCATCCAACCAAATATAGACAACGAAGGCTTGTTGGTACTGCTGCTTTATTTCTAAAGCGGGTGCAACATAGGGGAGCCAGTGGGAAGTACGTGGTTTGCCCGCTTTCTCCCACTCCGCAATGATGTTGTCATGTTCTCCAGCCTTTTCCAGATAGTCCAAACTCTCAGGAATACCTAGCAGCATAGCCTTCGCCCGGTTGTATTCAGGCTTTAGGGTGAGTTCGCAAGCTTCCCAAAGATGCACTGCCTGTTTATAGTTTTCGGCGCGATAGAAACACTCCCCAGCTAGGGATTTGAGTTCGTTGTACCCAACTAAGTCCAAAGCTTCCAGAACTTCACCAAACTGTTGCCATTCATCCGCCTTGAAGTTTGGAACGTTTAGCAGCGCCTCAATGCGGTTAGCGTACTCTTCTACAGCTTTTTTCCATTGTTTGGAATGAAGGATTGAAGGTTGTACTCCTTCAGAAAACCCGACGGGTGGGTTAGAAGACTGATTTGATATCGTTAGCGTAGCGGTTTCGGAGGAGCTAGCGGTAGCGTCGTTAGGAGCGTTACCTTCAACGTTCAACTGACTAACTTTTAACTCTTCATGACTACTGACTAAGGAGGTAAAATTCTTTACAGCCTCTATATCCTGGGGTTGGGCAACCATAAAGATTGCCAGAGAACGCTCTGCTGTCTTAATTTGCGGGTTCAGGTTATACCAAGCCACTAACTCTGTCCAACACATTCCTTGCCAGAAGCATTCCCAAGCCTCATCGAGCTTACCCAATTGGAGAAAACGACTCCCTGCTGCTCTAAAGTGCTCTTCAAACTTGAGGGCCCAAGCTTCACAAAAGCTGGCTTTGTCAGGGTTGCTGAGATCGCTGTAGAACTGTCTGGCGCGTCTGAGGAAATCTGGGTTTCGTGAGTTTAATCCCTTCGTCTCAAACTCGTAGGCGATCGCTTGTGGGTCATCTTCGCGCAATTCTCGCGCTGTTCTGGGAGTACCAGTGCTAATCGTTTGAACACTATTTTCCCAACGTTCTTTACTTTTAGAAAACCTCAGCATCGCCTGCAACAACGCTTCGTCGCTGGCGTATTGCCACAACTGGCGATCGCCTTTTTCCGAATCCACTACAAACAGATACTCTGTTGCTCTACTGGCGGCAACATAAAGCTTGTTGAAAAAGTATTCCACCTTCACTCGTTGGTCTGTACCTTTGCCCTTCAGATTCCAGACGCTTTGGTTGCACTCTTCACCAAACTTGTAGAGGATAACCTTTTTAAACTCCAATCCCTTAGCAGAAATCGCACTTAGGATATTCTTGAGCGGCTGCGGGGATTTTGGATTTTGGATTTTGGATTTTGGATTGGGGTGTGTTTCCAACTCTTCATCTCCCCTACTCTCCAGTTGAGGGAAAATTTCCGAGAGTACCTCATCTGCCTGGGCATAGGCGGCTTCTTCGCCTTCTTCACAAGGCACAATGATAATCGTGTCTTTGATGTAGGCTGCCAATTGCTCAGTGGTAATGTTCTGGTTCAGAATGAACTTTTGGGGTTCGGGGAAGTTGCCAGGATGCCATGCTCTCTGAGGCTGGAGTTCATGAATGTCAAACAAAACATGACGCCACAGCTGAATTAAATTCGTGACTTGAACGATGGGTGGACTGGAGCGATAGTTAAAGGCAAGTTCTTGGAAATTAATCACTAGTTTGAGTTGGTCTGTTGGGTCTAGCGCCGTAATCACTTCCGCATCAAATATAGACTGAACGCTAGACCAATGAAATCCTGTTGGGTTTAAGGTCTGGAAGGGGTCGCCAGCAAAGGAAAAAGGTAGGCTCTGAAGTGGTTGGTATCCTAAATTATATTGGGAGAACACAGACAGCCGCATAATCAGCTGAAGCTCCAGCTTGGTGAAGTCTTGAGCTTCGTCGCAGAAGATTGCTGTGTACTCAGGACGGTAGCACTTGAGTTCGAGAACTCTGGCAATCAGATCTTGGTCGTCCCAGTAGCCTTGCTCTTGAGTAATGCGCTTATACCAGCGTTCCCAGATGGTGTCGTAAATGCCTTGGAATTTTTCAAGGGAGACGGTGCGTTCTTTGCGGGGTACTTCCTCCAGGTAGTCTTCGGGAGTCATGTGCTCTTCAAGACCATAACCTTTGATGAAACTGCGGATAACGTGCCAACAAGTTTCTGGGGAATAGCGCCGCCCTTGGGGGAGGTGGAGAACGACTTTGGAGAGGGATTCCCTAGGGCTTTTTCCCTGATACAGTTGTTTGAAGCGATGGAAGGAAATGTATTTTTCCAGGTCAAAGCGCAGTCGCTCATTGGTAGGTAGCAAGCTGAAGAGGAATTTTTGGAAGGGCTGGAAGAAGTGATCGATGCGATCGCGCTCATCCCCCTGGCTCCTCTCTGCCACAAAGCGGTAATGGGACGACAGCAGCGTATTTACCCCATCTCTAGCCACCTCTAGTAACCGCTCGTTATAAGTAAGAAACAAAGGCTCACCAGGGAGAGGCTCTTGGCGGCGGCGTCCTTGCTTGTCGTAATACTTCCGGTAGCAGTAATCGGCAAACAGGTAAAGCAGCATTGTGGACTTACCGCTACCGGCACGTCCATTGATGAATAGCGGTAATGAGCCATTACCAGGTTTTGAGGTGGAAACCGACTTGAGAATCTGCTCTTCTTCCGCCGAAAGCGCGAGATTTGCCTCTTTCCCGCGCTCAATCGCCAGCCAACTTTCTTCATCCGCAA
Source organism: Coleofasciculaceae cyanobacterium (assembly GCA_036703325.1). GTDB lineage: Bacteria > Cyanobacteriota > Cyanobacteriia > Cyanobacteriales > Coleofasciculaceae > DATNPI01. Next base: position 10,454 of record DATNPI010000011.1, on the reverse strand, counting down.
GTAGATACGCAGGATAGGAACGTCGGGCGAATGGCGTCAATTCAGAGAGATTCAATTGCCGCGCCAGGATGTTGGTTGTGTTAGAGCCATCAAATAAAGCCGTTCTCTTACCCACCTCGGTAATTTCAGCACCCGATGGCTTGTGATCGAAGGGAGCCAATAGAAACAAAACTCCCCCAACTGTGGCATCAACTGTTTCTAGCTGGCTGTAGAGTACATAATGATTATTTGACACACACAGCTTTACATTGGACAAAGCAGGAAACTCTTCTGCTTGAGTCGTTTCATCTCTAATCCCCAAAATCATTCGGTAATAAGTTTCCCAAGCGTCTTGGATTTCACGCTTTCTGAATCGCGTCACCCATTCTTCGCTTTCGTAAATTACCCAGTCCTCTGTAATCGTTTCTATCTCCCAACCGGGAGGTTCTAGCCAGGGGCGCAGTGTTGGTGGCAGTTCCGGGAGTTGTTGAGCTAGGTGCTGCCTGAATTTTTGCCCATTGATCCAGTTTCGGAGTTGGGCAAGGTCGAGTTGAGGTTCAAGATGAGTTCTACCATACTCGACGGGCGCTTCGAGAAACTGTTCGTAGTCGTTATCGCCACGCTTGAAGATATCGAGCAAGCATAGTAGTTGCTCGTCATCGACTCTGAGGATGCGTGCAATCAGTCTCCGGTTCAGGATTCGGCGCTTTAAGTAGGGATAGACTCTCTCAAAGCGTGCCTGCACATCATCAATTCTCTGAGTCTCTAGTTCAAGGCACAGTTCATCGATTCGATTGGCGATACCGTACCGCTCTGCTTTTTCGTTGAACCCAGAGGTGCGATAGACGTACATTCCTCAGTCTCCGCTCTACAGACAAAAAAATAAATTTCGCCACTATTACTCATTGTTATCTAGTGGAGAAAGTGATCGGGGGATTTTTGGTTACAAATTATACAATCCTTAAAATTTTGTCTGGTCAGTTGTCAGTTGTCAGTTGTTTTTTCTACTGACCACTGATGGCGGTTGGGAGATGAGTGCGTAAGTCCTGTAGCTATTAGCTAGCATCTGGGGGAAAGCCGCTCCTTGTATCTTAAAAGAGCGATAAGTCTTATTTTTTCTAGAAAACATCTATTTTTGCCATATTTCAGCTCAAGTATCCAATGTTCTGCTGCGCTGGTAATATCGGTCAATTAGCTGAAGTAATTTGAGATATCTAGCTGAAGCGATCGCTAGGCTTCGTATGTAACAGTTGAAATAAAACCTCAAAATCATTAATCAAGACTTGGGAATTATTTTTCTTCACATCTAAGCGCATATTCATTAATCATTGGGGAATCTTGTAAAAGCGATTTATATCAGTTGCTCTTAAACGTTGATGGGCTTAGGAGTACCCCATTTTGCCAAATATATTTTTATTTTAATGCCTCAAAGCTAGGAATAAAACTAAAACAAACCCTGATTAAACGGCAAGCGGCAAAGAGGATACTTTAGTAAAGAGATGAATACCTTGGCTATGTATTGCCTACTGCTTATGAGTAACCTGTATCAGCTAATTCCCTCCAGATAACAATTGACCAAGCTTGATAGAACCTTACCCTCTTACTCCTCGTGCAAAATTCTGAAAACTATCCTGCTATTGATCGCTACCCCCTAACCACCACACCAAATACCTCTGTGGAAGAAGCGATCGCATTAATGAGTCAGGCTCGTGCCAGTTGTATTCTCGTGCTAGCTTACCGTGATTGCCCCAGTTCCTTGGTTGGCTTGCTAACAGAACGAGATGTCGTGCGGCTAACCGCCTCAGGTGCTGAGTTAAGCAATTTGTCCATCGCTTCCGTGATGACGACGCAGCTAACTACCATTGCAGAAACCGAGGCGCAAGATCTCTTCGCTGTGACAAAGATGTTTCGCCAGCATCGGATTCGCCATCTTCCCGTAGTAGACGAGGAAGGAAACTTGACTGGCCTAATCACTCCCCAAAGCATTCGGGAAATCCTCAAACCAGCCGATTTATTTAGACTCAAACAAGTTTCGGAAGTGATGTCGGAGACTGTCATTCACGCTCCCAGAACAGCTTCCGTTCTCGAATTGGCACAACTGATGACTAAAGAGTGCGTCAGTTGCGTGGTGATTGTAGAACAAAGGGGACTCGATACGGGGAAAGACTCGCACCCTACCCCAATTCCTCAGTCCCAATCCTTATTCCCCGTAGGTATTGTTACTGAACGCGATATTGTGCAGTTTCGCCACTTAGGATTAGATATCACCAAAACCGAGGCGGCGAGAATTATGAGTACGCCTCTGCTGCTGATTCAGCCGACTGAATCAATGTGGACTACCAATCAGATCATGCAGAAATATCGAGTGCGGCGGTTGGTTGTCGCTAATGAACGAGGTGCATTAGTTGGTGTAATCACCCAGACTAGTATGCTTGAAGCACTTAACCCAATTGAGATATATCAAACTGCCGAAACCTTGCAACATCTGGTTGACGAGCAAACCTCTAAATTAAGACAGTTGAATGAGCAACTTCAGGAAGAGATGGGTGAGCGCCAGCTTCTCCAGGAGAAGCTGTACACGTCTGAGGAGAAAATGCGTGCGGTATTTGGGGCAATGACCGATATTGTACTTGTCATTGATATTCGAGAGAGCCAACTTGGAGATATAGAAATTGCGCCGATGAATCCAAGTCGTTTAGACGAACCTGGCACTAACTTAATCGGTCAGACAATAGAAGCATTTTTTCAGGATAAGACGGCTAAGACTTGGTGCGGCAAAATTCGGCAGGCTTTAGATACACAGCAGACTCTCAATTTTGATTACAGTCTACCCGTTGAAAAGAATCAAGTAGGAAGTATTAAGGATGAAAAGAACTTGTCTGGGGAAGGCACAGAGCAGGAACTGTCGCAACCAACCGACAACCCACTTCAGACTTCAGACTTTACACTTCAGCCTTCTGATGTTTGGTTTTCTGCGAGCATTTGCCCCCTGAACGATCGCTCAGTCATCTGGGTGGCGCGGGATATTAGCGATCGCAAGCAAGCAGAGGAAGCCCTACGTAAAAAAAATGAGGACTTGGCAAACGCCCTTCAACAACTCCAAGCCACCCAAGCTGAACTGATCCAATGCGAAAAAATGGCATCTCTCGGACAGCTGATGGCAGGCATTGCCCATGAAATCAACACCCCCTTGGGCGCAATTCGGGCTTCTTCTGGCAACACCGTTAGAGCGCTTGAGGAGTCCCTCGCTCAACTTCCCCAACTATCCCAACGACTCGAAAAGCAACAGCAAACCGATTTCTTTGCCCTCCTCGACAGGTCACTCAATAGTAATCCCTCAGTCACCTCGAAAGAACAACGCCAGTTCAGAAGAACCCTCACCCATCAATTACAAGAAAAGGGAATTGACAACGCCAGAAGCCTTGCCGACACCTTAACGGATATGGGGATTTATGAGCAAATTGATTCCTTTTTACCCCTCCTCAAACACCCCGACGTAGACTGGATTTTGCGACTGGCCTACAATCTGACCCGACTGCAAAGCAACAGCAAAAACATTAACACGGCTGTAGAACGAGCTGCCAAAATTGTCTTCGCCCTGAAAAGCTATGCCCGCTATGATTCTAGTGGCTTGAAGCAACTATCTAAAATTTCCGACACTCTAGAAACTGTGTTGGAACTGTATCAAACTCAACTCAAAAAAGGTGTTGAAGTGAAGCGAGACTATCAGTTATTATCCCCTATCTTGTGTTATCCCGATGAACTGATGCAGGTGTGGACTAATCTAATGCACAACGCTATTCAAGCGATGGAAGGTAAGGGGAAGCTAGAAATCTTAGTTTCTGAGCGGGATAATCATGTAGTAGTGCAATTCACTGATTCCGGCTGTGGGATTCCACCAGAAATTCAAGGCAGAATCTTTGAGCCATTCTTTACTACCAAGCCGACTGGTGAAGGTAGCGGATTGGGATTAGATATTGTCAATAAGATTGTTGAGAAACACGAAGGACGAATTGAATGCGAGAGTCAGCCGGGGAAGACTACATTTAGGGTTTGGCTACCCATTGACAAACAAAAGGATGAAGGGTGAAGGATGAAGGGTGAAGGATGAAGGATGAAGGATGAAGAATGAAAAGTCACCTTAGAACAACCGACCACAACCTCCTAAATTTATTTATGGAAAAGAAAATAAACGAAAAAAGGATGAAGGATGAAAAGGCGCATTAAAACAATCGGCTCCCTTGCCCATGTTTTTAAACATGAGGTTATTTCACCCTTCACCCTTCACCCTTCATCCTTCATCTAAAACTATTATCTCTGGATTGCAGTAGCCGATGAGTACCAGTGTAATTATATGTGTTGATGATGAGCCATTTGTTTTAGAGAGTCTTAAGGAGCAATTAAAGCGTAAATTGGGAGAAAATTATTACATTGAGGTAGCAGAGAGTGGAGAAGAGGCTTTAGAGATTGTTGAAGATTTGCAAGAAGAGGGAATAGAAATTCCTCTAATTATCTCCGACCAAATTATGCCAGGGATGAAAGGTGATGAACTGCTAATCCAGCTTCATAGCCGACATCCTAAAAGCTTGAAGATCATGTTAACGGGGCAGTCCAGTACTGAGGCAGTGGTGAATGCAGTCAACGCCGCTAACTTGTATCGCTACATTGCTAAACCTTGGGATGAAACTGACCTAAGCTTGACCGTTACGGAAGCGCTGCGAAGTTATGCTCAAGATCGACAATTAGCGGAGCAAAATGAGGCATTACAAAAAATTAATCAAGAATTGGAACAATTGAATGCTTCCTTAGAACAGAAAGTCACTGAACGAACGGCTGAATTAGCCAACGCTGAGGGGGAACTGCGGGGCATCTTTGCGGCAATGACGGAACTAATCTTCGTTTTTGATGCCCAAGGACGACATCTCAAAATTGCTTCCAATAATCCAGAACTCATCTCCGAAACGCCTGAATATAGGATTGGCAAGACTCTACATGATGTATTCGAGCTAGAGCAAGCGGATACTTTTCTCAGCTACATCCAACAAGCCTTAGACACTCAGCAAACCGTGAGCCTTGAGTACAACTTGATGATTGGGGAGCAAGACGTGTGGTTTGCTGCAAACATTTCACCCATTTCCACTGATGCAGTGATCTGGGTTGCCCGTGACATGACGCAGCGTAAGATGCTTGAGGAAAAGCTGCGCACGTCTGAGGAGAGAATACGTGCCGTCTTTGAGGCGATGACTGACATCGTACTTGTAATTGATGAGCAAGGCGCAATAGAAGTTGCACCGACAACTCCGAGCCGCTTGCACAATCAAGACAGTGATTTAATCAGCCAAACTATCGATCAATTTTTTCTGGAAGAACGAAGTGAGATTTGGTGGGGCAAAATTCGGCAGGCTTTAGATACACAGCAGACGGTCAATTTTGATTACAGTCTACCTGTTGAAAAGTATGAAGTAGGAAGGGTGAACGATGAAAGAACGTTGTCTGGGGAAGGCACAGATCGAGAACTATCGGAACCAACCGACAACCCACTTCAAACTTCAGACTTTACACTTCAACCTTTTGATGTTTGGTTCTCAGCCAGCATTTCGCCAATGCCGAATAATGGAGTTATCTGGGTAGCGCGGGATATCAGCGATCGCAAGCGAACCGAGGCAGCACTACGCCAGTCAGAAGAAAAGTTCGCCATAGCCTTTCGTTCTAATCCTAGCGCCGTCACGCTCACCAGCATGAGGGATGGTTGCCATATCGAGGTAAACGAAAGCTTCTGTCGCATGACGGGTTATACCAACTCCGAAATCATTGGTCGTACCGCCCTTGAGCTGAATCTTTGGGTGAATCTGGAAGCCCGCAACCAAATGTTTGAGGTAATAAAAGAAAAAGGTGTAATCCAGGACTACGAATTTGATTTTCGTACCAAGTCGGGCGAAGTGAAGACAGCGCTGTTATCAGCAGAAATCATCAACATTGGTGGCGAACCCTGTGTCATTTCTGTCAGTCGAGACATTAGCGATCGCAAGCAAGTAGAGTTTGCACTGCAACAAGCTAAAGAAGACGCTGAAGCTGCCAACCGAGCCAAAAGCGAATTTTTAGCCAACATGAGCCACGAACTGCGTACCCCCCTCAACGCTATTCTTGGCTTTTCCCAATTGATGAACCGCTCCTCAAACCACAATCCCTCTCAACAGGAGAATCTCGGCATCATCATGCGTAGTGGAGAACACCTGCTTACCCTGATTAACCAAGTCCTAGATTTGTCCAAGATTGAAGCCGGACGTATCACGCTCAACGAACAAAACTTTGACCTCTATCGCCTGCTAGATGACTTGGAAGATATGTTCCGCCTGCGGGCTGACGATAAACATTTGCAGTTGCTTTTTGAGCGTCTCCCCGATGTCCCCCAATACGTGCGAACTGACGAAGTCAAGTTACGCCAAGTTCTCATTAACCTGCTCAATAACGCCCTCAAGTTTACTCAAGAGGGCGGTGTGTCGGTAAGGGTGGTCAGTGGTCAGTGGTCAGCGGTCCCCCCCCCAACCCCCCTTAGCAAGGGGGGAGCCGGAAGAGGGGGGACGAACAATAGACAACGGACAACGGACACAGCGAAGCTGACCTTTGAAGTCGAAGATACGGGGGTTGGGATTGCTCCAGAGGAACTAGACAGCATCTTTGAAGCCTTTATCCAAACCAAATCAGGCAAAGCCTCACACGAAGGAACCGGCTTAGGCTTGACGATAACGCGCCAATTTGTCCAACTCCTGGGCGGTGAAATTACCGTCAGCTCTCAAGAGGGGAATGGCTCCATCTTCAAGTTTTACATTCACATCAGCGTGGTTGATGCCACCGATATCCAAACCAAACAGCCGACGCGCCGAGTCATTGCCCTAGAATCCAACCAACCCCACTATCGGATTCTGATCGTGGATGACCGATGGGAAAATCGTCAACTACTGCTTAAATTGTTACACCCCCTTGGCTTTGAACTGCGAGAAGCCAGCAACGGCATTGAGGCAATAGAAATCTGGGAAAGTTGGCACCCTCACTTAATCTGGATGGACATGAGGATGCCTGTGATGGATGGCTATGAGGCAACCCAACGGATTAAAGTCACCACGAAAGGGCAGGCCACTGCCGTCATTGCCTTGACTGCCAGTATTTTAGAAGAGGAGCGAGCTGTTGTCCTCTCGACAGGTTGCGATGATTTTGTGCGGAAACCGTTTCGAGAGGACGACATCTTTGACAGCATGAACAAACATTTGGGTGTGCGCTATGTCTACGATGAACTAGCTGACCTGAGCGATTCAAATCAAAACGAGGCGGATATCCAAGATAATCTAACTCCCCGTGCTTTGGCGGCTTTACCGGACGAATTGCTGACTAACCTAAAACAGGCAGCAACCCGCATCGATATGAATAGGATTGACAGCTTGATTGCTCAAATCCGTACCTATAATGCTGGGCTAGCGGAGGGATTAGCTATGTTAGCTACTGATTTTAAATATGATGAAATTTTGACTTTAATTCGAGAATCTTCTGTAATTTAACCGCTTAAAATAAATCCCAAACAGGAATGAATGACAGTCAAATAAGTAATCCTAATGCCGATATTCTAGTTGTTGATGATACTGTCGCAAATTTACGTCTTTTAGTCAGTATCTTAGTCGAACGCGGATATACAGTTCGACCGGCCTCTAATGGCAACATGGCATTATCATCGGCACGGACAGAACCCCCTGATTTGATTTTGCTTGACATCATTATGCCAAATATGAATGGCTATGAAGTCTGTGAACAGTTGAAAGCCGATGAACTCACTCGTGAGATTCCCGTTATCTTTATCAGTGCCATCAGTGAAGTGATTGATAAGGTGAAAGCCTTTGCAATTGGCGGGGTAGACTACATTACTAAACCTTTTCAGGTGGAAGAGGTTTTGGTTCGCGTGGAAACCCACTTGGCTCTGCGTCGCTTGCAAAAAAGTCTGCAAGTGAAAAATGAGGAATTGGCAACCACCTTGCAACAACTGCAAACAACCCAAGCTCAATTGATTGAATCGGAAAAAATGGCAGCTTTGGGGAACTTAGTTGCTGGCGTAGCTCACGAAATCAATACTCCGTTGGGTATTAGTGTAACGGCGGCTTCTGTATTAAACGAAGATGCAACAGATTTTTTTAAAGTTTATAAAATCGGTAAGATGAAACGTACTGAATTAGAAACTTTTCTAGATACTGCAATAGAAAGCAGCAGCATGATTTTAGGTAACCTAAAACGTGCGGCTGATTTAATTCAAAGCTTTAAACAAGTTGCGGTGGATCAGTCCAGTGAGGCGCGACGCTGCTTTAAGGTGAAAGAGTATCTGGAAGAGATAATGCTTTCTCTAAGAAATACTCTGAAAAAAACTAAACATACTCTCAAAATTGAGGGAGATGAAACTCTTACCTTGGACAGTTATCCGGGAGCATTATCTCAAATTGTGACAAATTTGGTCATGAATTCCCTGATTCATGCTTACGATGAAGAAGATGCCGGCCAGATTTTCCTTGGCTTTAAATGTGAAGGCGATCGCGTAATTTTTGAATATGCTGATGATGGCAAAGGCATACATCCAGAAAACCTGAGCCAAATCTTTGACCCTTTCTTTACTACTAACCGGAGTCAAGGTAGTACTGGCTTAGGCTTGCATATTGTTTACAACCTTGTCAGTCAACAATTTAAAGGGACTATCCGATGTGAAAGCCAAATGGGTGTTGGTACTAAGTTTATTATTAAATTACCGACAGGAGATGAGCGGATTGATTAACAAAACTTTTATGGCTTCCCTTCTCGCCTGCCAATAATTTAGGAGTGTGATTCATGTCTGAGACTTATGAAGATTTTCCCCTATCTGAAGCTGATGAAAGTGATGATTTACTCTTTACGGAAGACGAATCGGAACCGCCCCAACCAGAAGAAAGCTGGAAAATTCTCATAGTAGATGATGATGCTGAGGTTCACAACGTTACCAGGTTAGCGCTGAAGAATTTTACCTTTGAGGGAAAAGCCTTAAAGTTTATTAATGCTTACTCCGGTCAAGAAGCTAAAGAATTAATCCAAACTCACCCAGACGTTGCCATGATTTTGCTGGATGTGGTCATGGAGAAAGATAATTCAGGATTAGAGGTAGTGAGCTATATTCGCTCCTCTTTAAAAAATGATTTTGTACGGATTATTTTACGCACTGGTCAGCCAGGGAAATGTCCAGAAAATCTGGTTATTCTAACTTACGATATTAATGATTATAAGACAAAGACTGAACTGACTAAGCCAAAGATTCTGACAGCAGTGGTGACGGCATTAAGAACCTATAGTGCAATCACCAAGCTAGATAGTAGCAAGGCTGAAATGGAAAGACTTGCTCAAGAAAATGCCCAGCTTTATCATGAAACTAAGTATTATTCACAGATTCTAGAAGCGAAAGTAGCAGATCGCACTCAGGAATTAAAAGCGAAAGAAGCAAGACTTGCTGAAGCTCAAAAACTGGCACATTTGGGTAGTTTTGAATGCGATATTACCACGAAAAATTTTGCTTTCAGTGATGAACTTTTCTGTATTTTTGGGCTTGAATTCAAACCAGAAAAACTATCTTACGAGGCAGTTAAAAAACTCATTCATCCTGATGATCGCGAATTGTGGTCAAAATCGCTAGAAGAGGCACTCACGTCTGGTAAGATTGATGATTTTGAAATTCGGATTGTACGTCCTGATGGTTCTCTCAAATATCTTTTTGTCAAAAGGCAAGTGACGAAAGACGCTGAGAGTAGAGTAATTAAACTCTTTGGCACACTACAGGACATTAGCGATCGCAAGGAAGCTGAAGCCGCATTACAGCAGGCAAAAGAAGCCGCAGAAATTGCCAATCGCGCCAAGAGCGAATTTATCGCAAACATGAGCCACGAACTCCGCAACCCCCTCAACGGAATTCTCGGATACGCGCAAATCCTGCAACGCGATAAAACGACAAGTTCTAAACAACGCAATGGTATCAATATTATTTACCAGTGCGGCTCCCACCTCCTTACCCTGATTAACGATATCTTAGATATTGCTAAAATCGAAGCCCGAAAAATGGAACTCATACCTACGGAGTTTCATTTTCCTACGTTCCTCTTTGGTGTCCAACAACTCTGCCGCATTCGTGCCGAACAAAAACATATTACCTTGATTTACCAACCCAGCCCCCAACTGCCGACAGCAGTTTGCGCTGACGAAAAACGACTGCGACAAGTCTTGATTAATATTCTCAGCAATGCCATCAAGTTCACCAATACTGGCAGCGTCACTTTTAAAGTTGAGGTCTTAGACAATCCAGAAGAAACTGTAGAAAATTATTTAGCTTCAATCCAAAATCCAAAATCCAAAATCCAAAATCGAAAGATTCGCTTCCAAATTGAGGATACTGGCGTTGGGATGACTCCTGAACAACTATCAAA
>DATNPI010000718.1:0-5568 GCA_036703325.1 Coleofasciculaceae cyanobacterium | reverse complement strand
CTAAATCCCGTAGCGGCACTGAGAGCAGCACAACTGGAAATGTGGAAAACCGATCAATGGAAAGCCCCCTATTACTGGGCAGCTTTTGTGGTTCAAGGGGAATGGAGATAAGCTAATACGCATTTAAATTGCATATTGACTTTCTCGTTTTTTGTCCGTCGTCTGTTGTCCGTTGCTACCGACTACTGACCACTGACAAAAACCCAAGTTTATATTGTGCAGTTTAGATGCATAGCAGTTTAAGACAAGAGTGAAAGTTTTTCTCCCTTCTCAATATGACGATTCTGTCCTCCCCTTCCTAGAAAAAATCTCGGCAAAATGCCGAGAAGCTATCCGCAAAAGGTCACAAGCTTTAGATAAGGCGGCAGTCTCATGACAAAGTAGTAGCTACCAACCCCATGTCCCAGCCTCACCCTTAAACGGGCCAACAATATCTTTAGTAATCCAACCACCATAGAAATCACCTGGCTGTGGCTGCACTTGTTCATCATTGACATAACAAGCATCCATCCGCTGGGGATAGAAAGCTAAATAGTCTTTAATAGAAGCAAAGCTTGGTGTCGGGCTGGGATAAGCCCAAGCCACGTTAGGAGCCTGTTTGTCACCAACGACGAGTGTATAGTAAATCGCCTGACCCTTCCACTCACAAAACGACCCTTGAGGTGTTCTTGACAAATATTCCATCTTAATATCGTCAGGAGGAATGTAGTAGACAGGTGGATGGCTAGTTTCTAGGACTCGCTTGGCACGGTGGGTATCGGCAATTATGACGCCATTGAAGACAATCTTGATGTGCTTGGGTGAGTCCTCTAGACGGGGTGGACGCGGATAATCCCAGACAGACTCTTGACCGGGTTGGGGTTCAATGCGGCGAGTGTTCACGCTAATCAGTTCTCCTGTTTGCATCACACTGGTCATTGTAAATAAATGTGTCGCGATCGCCCTTGTTCTATTAGAAAAGGGGCGAGAGAGGTGAGTTAAACAGTCATTTGTGGATGAATCAACTGGTATCCAGCGTCTTTTATCTTCTGATTCTTAACCCTTGCGTTGTAAGGTCGAACACTCTTAGTGGAGGCATCCCAGACAATCTTGGGTAAATGGTGCTGTTCACATACCCTGTCAAGCAGTTCACGATTGGTCAGATGTGCATCATCCACCAAGTTATAAATGCCCTGTAGTCGATGGCGGCGGGCAAACTCAATAGCAGCAACAATATCATCTAGGTGAATCCAATTTGTCGCATCAGAGCCATCACCAGGACGAGTTGTACCTGCGACTCGACCAAATATTTTCACCAGTTCCCGACCAGGGCCATAAATTCCCCCTAGTCGTAGGATACAAACATTGAGGTTGTCACTGGCTGCCGATAGTAATACTTGCTCAGTTTCTGCAAGAATCTGACCATTCGAGTTGGCAGGCGCAATGGGTGAGGATTCCTCCACCCACTTCCCGTCTTGGTCGCCATAAACAGCGTAACTCCCTGTGTAAATCAGCTGTCGCACTTCAGGGACTTGCTTGAGAACTGAGACTAAGGTTTGGGCGCTATGCAGATAGGTTTGTTCATAAACATTGGCACTCTTGGCACCGATACTCAAAAGTACAGTCTCTTGGTCTTGCAGCACCGATAGTAAACTAGCTGGGTCATCCCCTTTCACCACTACGACTCGCTGGGCATAGGCTTCGAGGCTGGCGACACGTTCAGGAGTAGTTGTGGTAGCCGTGACAACAAAACCTAATTCTTGACGCCAGTATTGTGTGATCGCTTTCCCCACATAACCACAACCGATGATGGCAACGTTCATGCCGAATCTTGTCCCTTTCTCCTGGAGTGTCCTTTTATATCTTGCCAGTCAGGGTATATCTGCAAAAGGGGAATGCTCCGTGAGATCGCTTTTATAGCAGTGCTAACGTCACCGTGAATTCAAAATCGGATGACTTACGTCTTTGAGTATAGGTATGTCGCTAATCCAGCAGAGCACGATAAATCTTGATTGAGCGCAATCGTGACATCCGAGCGCCCTCAATTGACCATGTGGTTACAGTTTGCAACCTTGGCTGTGATTATAGCGATCGCGGGTTACAGTGTCGGTGAAGCAGGAGTGTCTATCAGTGTTCAGACTGGTCTTTCCGAATCCCTCGTCGGCAGTCTATTAACGGCAATATGCAATTCGCTACCAGAACTTGTGACTACAGTTGCAGCCGTGCGCCAAGGAGCACTGACGTTGGCTGTAGGAGGTGTCATCGGTGGTAACAGCTTTGATGTGTTGCTACTAGCTTTCTCCGACCTAGCTTATCGGCAGGGTTCTATTTATCATGCTTTAGCTGGTCAACAGGTTTTCGTCGTAGCGTTAACTATCCTAATGACTGGTGTTTTGTTATTAGGCTTGTTGCGGCGGGAGAAGCATGGAATTGGCAATATCGGCTTCGAGAGTGCTTTGGTACTAATTTTGTATTTAAGTGGGTTTTCGCTACTGTTCTTGGGCAGCTAAAAGATTCCCAATAAGACAGCTAGGGCTTGTTCCCCCCAACATTGGGGGGTTAGCTCTGCGAATGCGTGTGGGGAATTTAAATAGGCAGGCAGCACGGGATAACGATACATCCGGAAGTTGCACTTGTTCCTTTCAGCGTCTGGCTAGCGGCGACACAAGCCTTGAACCGCTGACGAGATATTTGGACAGCTGACATTAAACTCTCCTCACCTAGTATGCGCTTGATGTACATCGAGCAAGATTCGCCATCATGCAATATTCGATGGGCACAAGCAAAGCCTTTCCGGGGAGAAATATAAGTCTGATACGCCGTGATTGAGTCTATGGCAATTTTTCGAGCTAGTGGTTCAACGCGGATACTTGTCGTCATAGCAGTTCCCTCATAGAGAAGTTACCGTGACGTTTTATCCAAAGTTCAATCTTGATAACTCTTCCTAAAGGCTTAAAGTTCCCTTACCTTAGCGCTTGAGTGCTTCAATCAGTTGCTAATGATTGTAGTTGAGCGCAGCTATTCCAGAATCACCCACTCAAGCGAGACAACCCGATGAGGTCAATGAGCCTTCGGTCGCCTCACGCCGAATGCAGTAGGACTTTAAGAGCTTTCATCACTTTTCGTTGAAGAGTAGAGTGGTTGTTTTTGAAAACAGTAATTTCTTCTAGTCGTTAAGTGACGAGCATCCCAAAAATCCGTAAAAATACGGTCTATAAAATTTCCAATATTTTGTAAAGTCAGGAAGTCAGCTACCCAACTCCAATACCAAGCTCCAAGCCTCCGATTAAACAAGAGGAGTTTATTGTATGAATACTATCGTAAAAGCTTTTCAACCATCGGGCATCTTAGACAGTATTAGAGGAAACCAACTGCGTAAAGAGATTACCTCCGCTGTAGAAACGGGAGTTGATATTGTGTTGGTCGATCTTCAGGATATAACTTTTATGAATAGTGCTGGCTTAGGTACTCTATTAGCAGCCCTGAGAATGGTAAGAACAACAGGCGCAAGAATTTTTATTTGCTCAGTCAGCGAACCAGTAAAAATGGTGTTTGAAATCACTAAAATGGAACGAGTTTTTCAGGTTTTTAATAGCCGAGATGAATTCAAAAGTGCAATTCTTTCACCAGAATGTATGTTCTTTGAACACAATTAGTTAGGTATTCAAAGACGGATGCTAATGAACGCTCATGATCCGTATTAATCAGGCGATCGCTCTGCTGCTCATCAAGGTAAGTCGGAAATGTCTAAAACGTCCATTCGTCCTGCTCTTGACCGTAGGAATTTGGACATTATGGACAGGTGAGTTACAAGCTGTAACAGAGAACTCTGCGTCTCCTCAAACCTTTGGCAACGGGGACTCACCGTCAGAATTGACGGAACAAATTCCCTCAGCTAGCAAGCCGGAAAACCTTAGCCCAGAAATAGCAAGCAATTTTGAAAATTCCTCAATTGAGCTGCACTATCCTTCAAAACCACTGCCTCAGTTAATGGCTGTGCCGGAAAACTTCAATCCTGGGCTGCGATTACCACCGCCACCGCCACCCCGGCTACCGCCACCACCTAGCGAACCGCCAGCCTCTATATCTACAGAGCCTGTAACTCCTGCTGTTGAATTAGAGAGTCTCACTACAGATTTTCGTAGGGATGCAGATAACTTCGATCAACGTAATCTATTTACCGAACAAACGGCTCAATTTCGTTTACGTAATGGTAACTATTTTCGCATCAAAACTGGCTTCAATTCCTTTGAAAAGCGAGAATTAGAGTCAGTTACAAACATCCCTTTGCAGGTTGAATGGGAAGGAAAAGTTGATCGAGGGAATCTAACAGTAGGAGGGGGAGTTGATCTGTTCGACCGTTTACCAACTGCCCTCAATTTGAACATTAAGGTAGAAGTGCCACTTGCCATGAAGGTTGGCCCATCTGGTCAATTGGAATCAGGGGTGATTGTATCGGCTGTAGTGGAGCAAGGCCCATACAAGGCTAACGCTCAAACCCTAGATAATCAAATCACGGCTTGGCGGTTTGGACCGAGTATCTACTGGCAAATTGAGCCGAGTACTAGCTTGTACTCATCGTTGCGCTTGGGCAGTTATAACGATGGCAATTTTGAACAGCAGTCTTTTAGCAGACTAGAGCGCAAAATTGGACAATTTTCCGTAGCCGCTAACGTATTTAACTGGATTTACACACGCGATGTTCAGGAAACGAGCGGCTATTTTTCTCCACCCGATTTCCTGGTTATCAACGGTGAAGTCGCTTTTGAGGGAAATGTCTTCGAGAATCTACGCTGTCGGTTAGCCACAGCACTAGGACGTCAGCGACTGAGCGGGGAATGGACTAGCGGTAATAGCTATCAAGCTCGTTGTACGGCTAAGTTCTCGCCCAACGTAGAAGCTGACTTTGGTTATGGCTACTCGAATGTCCGCAATCGAGACACTGGAGGAAGTGCGTACAACAATCAATCCTTGACAGGCCAACTGCGGATCAGATTTTAGAACTTTTTTTGTTATTGCTGTTCCTGAGATGAAAAAATCGGGAACTCTATCTAGAGAAGCGACCCGTCACATCTGCCTACGCGGACTTCATCAATGCAGGATGACTGAACGTGAGTAGCAAGAAGACGGGACATCTACTAACCAGGAGTTGAAATGAAATCTGACTTTGAGCCACCCCCGAAAAGATTATCTATCCTAGCTTCTGTGGGCGGAGTAGTGACGGCAGTTGTAGCGATCGCAAGTTTGGAAGTTTTGTCTAATCACCTTCATAAGACAGCCAATTCCCCACGGACTACAGCATCTACTGCCCAAACAGCTACACCTGCTCAAGATACTGAAGCAACGATTGTCGATAAACTGGACGCACAATCTGTGAAGTTGCCAGGGTTAGCGGTGACTCCGAAAGAAATCACAGAAACTACAACTCCTTATGTGGCACCTGGCGTAGGGGAGTTGAGTCCACAGGAAATGGCAATGGCGCGTCAAGCGTGGCAGTATTTCGAGCAGAACTGGAATGATGAAACGGGCTTGGTGAACTCAGCCGATAAGTTTGCTTCAGTGACGATGTGGGATCAAGCGGCTGCGATC
>DATNPI010000713.1:0-3769 GCA_036703325.1 Coleofasciculaceae cyanobacterium | reverse complement strand
CATTGAGCGCGAATACGACAAAAAACCAGCCCTACCTACATATGCAGGCAAGGGCAGAAACTTGTTTTATTCATTTATTCACTTACTCACATTATGACAGACGCAAAGACTCAAGGAAAGTTTTATCCACTTAAACATTTTGGAAAAGCAGATTTAGGAAAGCTGGCACTTGCTCAAGCTGCTTGCTTGGAGTTTGAAATGACCGTGACTTTTGAGGAGATGCAGTAGTTATGACAACGAAAACACGCACCATCCGCCGTCCACAAGAATTTGAGGAATCTGCATTGCAAGGGTATTTCATGATTTCCAAGCAAGATGCCGCTGTGGTTATTTCCAATAAATTAACTGGTAGCCAGTGCCGTCTTTGGCTTTACCTGATGCTTGTTGACCCGTTTGCAGACTACACTCTAGGCGGCGAAGTGAAATATCACGATTTACCAACAATTGCTGAAATAGCTGTGGCTGTAGGAAGTTCGCCAGATACTGTTGAAAAGGATTTAAGAAAACTTCGCAAACTAGGGCTTTACGAATATCGAACTGTAACAGTGCAGGGGCATAACTTGACAGCAGCGAGAGCTAAAGCTGAAGCAGAACATTTATCAAAGTCCAAATCACAAAAAAACAGCCGCAAATCTAGCACTGATAAGGGTTCCGCTTATTTAAGCCCCGATAGCGCTTATTTAAGCCCCGATAGCGCTTATTTAAGCCCTCCAGAAACCCCAGAACCCTTACCAAATCAAGATTCCAGCGCTCCTCAAAACAATCAAATCTATTCAGACTTTTCAAACTCTCTCTCAGAAGCGGAGAGAGAGAACTTTGAAAAATTTGTCAGGGACTCTTGGAGAAAGATAACCGCTAGAAATGGGGAGCCAGGGAAGGAAATTATCAGCCTAGAAAGGTTTCTTCATAAACCTGAAGACTTGAAAAACTGGTGGCAGAAATTTTTAAATTCCCCTTCGGGTCGCCAAGCAAAGAAAAAAGCCGCAACAACCGGACACGATTGGTACAATCACCCGCGCTTCAATGAATGGATTTGGGAAGCTTTTGAACGCGGTTATGAGTGGGTACACGAAAACGAAGCGGAGCGAGAGGTGCGTCAAGCTTTTTATGACTGGGCTTTTGCGGTTAATGCTTTTGAGGGGGTATGTTTATGAACTTCCCACAATTGCCCCGCGAACCCATTCGCCCAGAACTAGAAAAACCAGAGGCAGAAAAGGAGCTTTGGCACCCAACGTGGAAATGCTTCTGCTGCCAAGACACGGGGAAAGTCCAGCTTCACCTGGTTCGGTTAGTCATTCCAGATTACGACCACCACCAGGATAAATCCGTGGTTTGTCAAAATCCCCAGTGCCAAGCTGGGGAAATGATTCGAGGCAACCCCAACTACGACCAACGCTTTACAGCTAGTATCTGCGCCAAATTAGACAAATTTTCCCGCGAAGACTGGCACTTAACACAAGCACGAAAATTTGTCAATATCAAAGCTTTATCTGAAAAGATAGCGATGCCGGGAAGCTGTACTCGCACAGAAAACGATAACCGCGAAGTGCTTTTAAGAAAGCGTGAAATTGAAGCGATAACTCATGAGCAATGGATGGCAATGAGAAGCAAGTATTTAGGGGGTGAGTCAGATTGACTAAAGCTGACGAAGTCCGGCTGTTTGATGTTGAGCAGTACACCAAGCCCAAGCATAAGCACAAACGCGATTGGGACGGTGGAGTAGATCCAGCTTGGGAGGACGGCAGCGCATTTCCGCCACTGTGGAAGGTAGGCGATCGCATTCGGGTAAAAATTAGCGCCGAACTTCCTCAAGGCAAAACTTACCTGAATAGCAATGTGGGGACAGTCGCAGCCGTTAACGGTTTCTCAACGGAGGTTTTGTTCAACGAGTCCCAGAACTACGAGCCGCACACAGTCACACTCAGCAACGATTGCCTGGAACTATGCCCCAATCCAAGAGACACCTCAGCCTCTTTGCAGGAATCGGAGGATTTGAGGAAGGAATCAGAATCGCCTCTTGTGACATCACCACCAAGCAATTCGTCGAACTTGACCCCGACGCCCAAGCCTGGGAGCGAGCGCAAAGGTGCCAGTACCCTTACGGGCAATCACGCTATCTCATCTCACGAACAAGAATCAAGGACTGGAATATCTGATAACCTTCTAGAAGGTATAATACCTTCTAGCAAGTTGGGCGAAGAAAATGGGAAGCTACATCTGCCAGCAGTGCGGGAAGGAGTTCAAGTCCTACCATCAGACAGCGAAGTTTTGCAGCAAGCATTGTCAGAATGCCAGCCTTGTGAAGATAGACCTGAATCGAGCCAGATCGCTGTACGAATCGGGGATGACTCAGAAGGAAGTAGCATCGGAACTGAAAGTATCCCAGAAGGCAATATCCCAGGCATTCAAACGAGTAGAGTATATCAGCAGGAAGGCTGCAAAGAGGAATCAGTTAGGGGAATTCAACGACAACTGGAAGGGCGGAGTAACCATCAACAACGGTTACATCATGGTCAAATGTCCCAACCATCCAAGAGCCAACAAGGAAGACTATGTCTTTCAGCACATTCTAGTAATGGAAAGGTATCTGGGGCGTTACCTGGAATATTACGGTCAGGGACATCCGAACAACGAAGTGGTTCACCACATCAACCACAACACCCAAGACAACCGAATCGAAAACCTTCAGTTGATGAGACAAGTAGATCACATGGTAATGCACAGTCGGGAAAGGTTATCCAAGCCAGTGAGGAGATTGGACATAATGGAAACTTATCCATCAGTGACGGTAGCGGCATCAAGCTTGGGAGTAACCAAAAGAGCAATTACCCAAGCAATCGAAAAGGGGACGCGCTGCAAGGGGACGTATTGGGAGTATGTCAACAAGACCAATTGAAGCTATCAGCACACATTCGCTCCGGGAAGCAAACGACCTCTACGCCCGGTCAGTCTGTCCCCTCCAGGCAGCGATCTGCACCAATGCGCAGCGCTGAGTGCAAAGCACACGCTCCGCGAACGCTATCGCAATCCGCCGCGTCCTCTACCTCAATAGTTTGCTGTCCTAGCTGTGAGCAACCACTTTTCGTTTTGGAGTCGGGCTGCGGCGTGTGCGGGTGGATGCCCAATCCCCCAGAACCAAAATCCAAAATCCAAAGTCCAATTCCCCCAGAACTGAAATCCAAAATCCAAAGTTCAATTCCCCCAGAACTGAGCAAAAAGCGCTCCGCTTCTGGCTGGCTGGAGCATTACACCAAAAATAAAAAGCTTAAGGATGGAACCATTGCCACCTTCCCCAGAGTAGAAGGGCATCGGGAACCAGAGGAACCATCCCACTGGTACTGGGCGTATAAATATGAAGAGAAAACCCCGATAGCTAAAAGCGCTAATGGCTTTGTCACTAGGGCTTTTAGCGTTCCTTCATCCAAGGTATATTCGGTGAGGTATGCGATCGCTTCCCGTTGGACAATCTCAGATATCTTGCAGCTCCTAAAAAGTTGTTAACAAGTTTTAGTTCTGGGGGAAAAGTCGGCTGCCCGATTTTCCTTCTTGACACAGAAGGGCATGGCGATTGCGCTCCGCGCAGTGCCGTTCGGCTTTGCCGTGCCGCAGGCTCAGGCAATCGCTTCTCGCTGGTCTATCTCAGATATCTTGCAACTCCTCAAAAGCTGTTAACAGGTTTTAGTTCTGGGGGAAAAGTCGGCTGCCCGATTTTCCTTCTTGACACAGAAGGGCATGGCAATCGCCTCCCACTGGTCTATCTCAGATATCT
>DATNPI010000700.1:0-2870 GCA_036703325.1 Coleofasciculaceae cyanobacterium | reverse complement strand
TTGATCTACTTGTGCCTGCATCTGTTGAATTTCGGCTTCAAGTTCAGCAACCTGTGTTCTGCGTTTGAAAATATTGCTAGCGTTGCCTGATTGATGCAGGGGATGAGCCTCTAATTGCTCTTGCACAGCAACAACGCGACTGAGTTGTTCTGCGACTTCTGGAGCCATATATGCAGCTTCGCTTGGATCGGGAATTTGTTGGGCTATTGCTGCTGTTTCCTCGTTACCAGGAAGCGACTGTCCCCGTTTCAAGGGCATCTCTGGTGGTGGTAGCAACTGCTCTGGCACCTCAATTCGCGGCAGTTCTGCATACAAATCCATCACATCAGAGGCTGTCGTGACATACCAGCGGTTATCTCCGCCTAAGCATACCAGGTAACAAGTTTGACCAGAAGCTGGCGTTTTCCCGACTAACACTGCTGTTATGGGTGCAGGCATTGTGAAGTTTTTACTTTTGAGACTCAAAAGCGTTCCCGACACTGCAAAGTCTAACATCATGCCCAATTCCTCTTGTCGGGCATCCTGCGCTTGCTCTTGCAGCGTTTTCAATAGCTGGCGTTCGACTCGCAGGCGTTGCCGCAGTTTCTCGTAAACAGCCAGTTCTCCTTCATCAATGGCGGCGATTTGCGCCTGAAGTTGGGCGAGTTGTGTTTGCAAATGAGCTACATACTCGTACTGCGGTCGTAGGTGCAAAGTTGCCAAGTACTGTCCAAAGCTGCGTTCTATCAGTTCCCTGGCTTGTTCCAAGGTGTGGGTTTGCAGTAAGTTCAGCACCATACCGTAACTTGGTGTAAACTGGCTGACTAAGGGGTCTGCTTTGGATGTTGCCAAATACGCCGCTTCTTTCGCTCCTTCAAAGGGGGTTTGCAGCGTCACCACATGACCCCGTTCATCCATCCCCCTACGACCAGCCCTGCCTGCCATTTGCAGGAACTCCGAAGCATTCAACAGGCGATGCCCGGTATCGGTACGCTTGGAAAGGGTGGAAATGACCGTTGTCCTGGCTGGCATATTAATTCCAGCTGCCAAGGTTTCGGTAGCAAACACGACTTTAATTAACCCTTGCTGAAAGAGTTCTTCGACCAGCACTTTCCACGCAGGTAAAATCCCAGCATGGTGTGCTGCTATTCCCCGGTACAACGGTGCAATCTGTCCAGAACGTCCTGCTTCAGGATTGCGGGTTAAAAATTCATCAATTTGCCGACGCAACTGCTGCGCCTCTTCGTTATTGACCAACCGAAAATCACCAACATCCGCTACGGATTTATCACATCCCCGGCGGCTGAAGATGAAGTAAATAGCTGGCAGCATATCCCGTTCTTGTAGCTGGCTCAAAACCTGAATAATACTGGGAGCCTCGGCTTTTACATGAGCTTTGCTCTTTTCTTTATCTCCTTTTTTCTTCTTTCTCAGCAGACGGTGGTTAATTTGGGTTTTCTCATCATTAAGCAGGGGAAATAACCCTTTGATATTGCCAAAATGAAACTCCAAAGGCACTGGGCGATGATCGGAGTATATGAGGTCAGTAGGACCGTGAACTTGATTTAACCAGTCGGTGAGTTCACCACTATTGGCAACAGTTGCTGAGAGGGCGACCAGTTGAACTCCACGGGGACAATAGATGATCGATTCTTCCCAAACTGTTCCCCGTTGACGGTCGTTCATGTAATGGCACTCATCCAGCACCACCGCCTCAACGTCTACTAATGAAATGCCAATTTGCCCGATAGGTGTGCCATACAGCATATTACGGAAAATTTCTGTGGTCATCACCAGAATCGGTGCATCTCGGTTAATGGAGGCATCTCCAGTTAACAGTCCAACATGGTCAAAGCCAAATTTTTCACGAAAGTCACGTAGTTTCTGATTGGAGAGCGCCTTTAGGGGAGTCGTGTAAAATACTCTCTTTCCTCGCGACAGGGCGCGATATATGGCGTATTCCCCCACTAATGTTTTGCCCGAACCGGTGGGCGCACACACCACTACGGAACTTCCAGCATTCAGCGAAGCGATCGCATCCTTCTGGAACTGATCCAGTTGAAAAGGAAATACAGAACTTGGGTCAAGTTCTGGAGACAGCGCAGGGTAATTCACTCAATCACATTTGCAACCAAAACTGATTACTATATTAACGACTCTTTTGTCAACTTAGTTATTAGTTATTTAGTCATGAGTCATGAGTCATTCGTTTTTAACAAATGACAAACAACTATTTTCCCAATTCTTGGGAGCGGGCTGTTGCTGCTTTGACTGCTTCTATTAAAGCTGAGCGAAACCCTGCTCTTTCTAATTGAGCAATCCCAGCAATTGTCGTACCGCCTGGACTGGTGACGCGATCTTTAAGTTCTGCTGGGTGTAATTTGGTTTCATGTAAAAGCTTTGCTGTTCCTAGTACAGTTTGCAAAGCGAGTTGATTGGCGATCGCCCGAGGTAACCCTGCGGCGACTCCCCCATCAGCAAGTGCTTCCACAAGCAGTGCTACGTAAGCTGGACCTGATCCTGATAATCCTGTCACCGCATCCATTAGGCTTTCTGAAACTTCCACCACTTCTCCCACCGCTGAGAAGAGCTGCTTTGCGGTTTCGTGGTGACTTAATTTGGTATAAGCACCTGGAGATATCGCAGTTATCCCCGCCCCTATAGTTGCTGGTGTGTTAGGCATTGCCCG
The DNA here is from genome assembly GCA_036703325.1 of Coleofasciculaceae cyanobacterium. Lineage (GTDB taxonomy): Bacteria > Cyanobacteriota > Cyanobacteriia > Cyanobacteriales > Coleofasciculaceae > DATNPI01. The sequence goes on along the minus strand of DATNPI010000700.1, from coordinate 202 downwards.
AATCACTGGTAAGTGCCCAAAAGTTGCTTCCAACTGACTCAAACTCACACCTGCTAAGATAGATATTATCAGTGGTTTTGAATCGGTAGCGATGACATCTGCCAATTCTTGAGCGATCGCACTAAACACCTGAGGTTTCACTGCCAAAAACACGACTTCTGTTGTTGGCGTAAAAACCAGACGATTATCCGCTGTGATCCCT
>DATNPI010000688.1:0-13339 GCA_036703325.1 Coleofasciculaceae cyanobacterium | reverse complement strand
TTAACAGCAATTGAAAGCCTGCCTATGTACTGCGAAGTTTTTACTAAAGCTAAGAATCAGACATATCGCGTCCAATATTTTTAGCTGGACCCCCCAAGCCCCTGATGAGATAAAAGACCTAAACGCGATCGCAACTACCTCCGTTGCTGCCCCAAGCTTGCAACTTCTGTGTCAATCCAGCTAATGGGTTTTGGTTTGCCTAAGTAATACCCCTGAGCGTAGTCAACGCCTAACGATTTCAATCGCTCCAGAATTGCCGGATTTTCTACATATTCCGCAATTGTTTCGGTTCCCTTTACCTTGGCAATCTGTACAATGGCGGACACAATTACTTCCGAAAGAGGGTTAGTCACCAAGTCGCGCACGAACATCCCATCGATTTTGACAAAGTTCAGGGGTAATTCTTTTAGATAGGCTAAACTCGCCATCCCTGTACCAAAATCATCTAGGGCAAATTGGCAACCCATCCGCTGCAACCGACAGATAAACTGCTTGGTTTTTTCCAGGTTCAACAGAGCCACCGTTTCTGTGATTTCAAACAACAGGATTTGGGGGGGAACCGGATTGCTTGCTACTGTCTCTTCCAGAAAGTCAAGAAATTCATCGTCGTTAATACTGGAGCCTGATAAATTCAAGGAATTCAGACAACCACAATAGTCACCCCTAGCCCAACACCCCATACACTTACTGGGGTTTGGAATGCTATTGATGAAGGATTCCAACACCCAGCGATCAATGGCTGGCATCAATCCATATTCTTCTGCATAGGGAAGAAATTGGTCGGGCGGAATGATTTGACCATCATGCCCTACCATCCGCAATAAGATTTCCTGGTGAATGAGTGCGTCTTCTTGAGGAAACAGCGGGATAATGGGTTGAGAGTAAAGGCAAAAGCGATCCTCTAATAGGGCGATTCGCAGTGTCTTACTGTTAGTTGATTCTTGAGAAATACTTAATTCTTGAGGAATAGTATGTAGCACATTAGCTACCTCCAACGAGCCACCTACTAGCTTTATTCAGAGGCTAATAGATTGTTGCGTTAAGCAATTAATTCTAAACTTTTGACACAGAAAACTTTATAATCCTTGAGTGGGTATGTCAAGCATTTAGTATTAAACGTAACGCAAATATGCCTTTAGACAGAGCGCTAAGTTCTAGAGGTAAAGTTACGGAGCGATCGCCTACTAAAGAAGAACACAAAACTTTGCTAAATGGGACTAATTTTCCGAGATTTTCAGCCAATAGCCGCGATCGCAACTACCTCCATTGCCGCCCAAAAATTGCAACCCCTGTGTCAAACTGCTGGTGCAACGCTTTGGGTGCCAGAATCTCTAAACATTGAACAGGCACAAGTCTACACGGGTTCGCTCAAAGCCCACATTGCCTCACTGTGGCACCACAACCGCGCCTTCATCTTCTGTCTGGCAACTGGGGCAGTCGTGCGGCTAATTGCCCCTTTATTAGAAGATAAATCCCGCGACCCAGCGGTTATCGTTATCGATGAGAAGGGTCAATTTGTCATCAGTTTATGCAGTGGACACCGAGGCAAGGCCGACCAACTGGCAAGGATTGTTGCCCACCAACTAGGGGCAGTACCAGTTTTAACAGGTGCTTCCACCGCGTTAGGCTTACCGGGTGTGGATATTTTGGGCGTTCCCTTCGGATGGCAACGTGGGAAGGGAGATTGGACTGGTGTTAGTGCTGCTGTGGCGCGAGGTGAAGCTGTCCAGGTGATTCAAGAAGCAGGCTCGACTCTATGGCAAAACCATCTTCCCAAGGAACATCCCTTTGACTTTGGCTTTCCAGACTCTACCGCTACCGAATCAGAGATTGTTAAATCTAACCAGCAATCCAATAATCCAAAATCTAAAATCCAAAATCCAAAATCAATAAAGGCGAAAATTTGGATTAGCCCCACACATCACCAATTCTCACCAGAATCTGACTTTCCAAAAGTCCAGTGGCATCCACGAGTGTTATGGGTGGGAATCGGTTGCGAACGCGGAACATCCAAACAGCTGATTGAGACAGCAATTCAGCAGGTTGCTCTTAAAAATCATTTAGCTGAAGGTGCGATCGCAGGAATTGCCACAATCGACATTAAAGCCGATGAAGTAGGATTAGTGGAATTGTGTCGCGATCGCAATTGGCCTTTACGAACTTTCCCTGCTGAAGTTTTACGCCAAGTTACCGTCCCCACTCCCTCAACGGTTGTAGAAGAAGAAGTCGGCACCCCCAGCGTCGCAGAAGCAGCAGCTATGATTGCTGCCCAATCTCAAACCCTTTTGGTATCTAAACAAATTTTCCGCTCCTCAATCCAAAATCCGAGTGGGGCTGAAAGCGCGCCAAAGGTGCAGCCTGAAATCCAAAATCCAAAGGGGGCGGTGACAGTTGCGATCGCCCAAGCCGAACAAGAATACACTGGGCGTACTGGACAGTTATTGCTCATTGGTACAGGGCCAGGACAATTAGATCAGATGACGCCTGCGGCTCAAACCGCTGTATCCTGTGCTGATGCCGTAATTGGCTACTCCCTCTATATCGACTTGATTGCCCCTCTACTGCGTCCAGGGCAGATTGTGGAAGCGCTACCCATTACTCAGGAACGTCAACGGGCGGAACGGGCAATTGAGCTGGCACAGTGGGGTTTAACTGTAGCGGTTGTTTCATCCGGCGACTGCGGTATCTACGGCATGGCCGGCTTAGTGCTAGAAGAACTTCGCGCCCAAGGATGGGATGGTAAGACTCCGGGCGTACAGATGTTTCCTGGTATTACTGCCCTGCAAGCTGCTGCTTCGCGTGTGGGTGCGCCGTTGATGCATGACTTTTGCGCGATTAGCTTAAGCGACTTGTTGACACCTTGGGAAGTAATTGAAAAACGTCTCACCGCTGCTGCCCAAGCTGATTTTGTGACAGCTTTGTATAATCCGCGATCGCAAACTCGTACCGAACAGATTGCCACAGCTAGAACACTTTTCTTAAAGTACCGTGACCCGATGACACCAGTCGCGATCGTTCGCTCCGCCTATCGGCAAGACGAACAAATTACCCTCACCACCTTGGAAAAACTCCTGGAAACGCCTATTGATATGCTAACCACGGTTCTGATTGGCAACCAAAGTACCCGAACCCATGAGGACTGGATGATTACCCCACGGGGCTATCTAGGCTTTGATGCCGACACAGCTGGACTGAATCCATCGAGTTAGAGCGCTCGCTGTACCACGAAGTTAAGCACACTGGCAACTATAGTTAGAACAATTGAACCCACCAAAGCAGCCGGAAAGCCCGTAACAATAAAACCAGGGGTAATAGAACCAGCTAACCAAATCGTGAGGGCGTTCACAACAAACAAAAACAAGCCCAGAGTCACAAGTGTAATCGGCAGCGTCAGCAAGACCAGAATTGGTCTGATAATGGCATTGACTAACCCCAAAATCACCGCTGCTACCAGGGCGGCAACAAAATTTTTGACTATAAAGCCCGGTACGATGTTAGCTGTAATCACCAATGCCAAAGCGGTGAGTAACCAAGTCAATAAGAACTGTGGCATGACCTTTGTTGAACAACTTCTACCAGTATCCTACCTAGAGACTGACCCCTTTGTTCTTTACGCCTGCAACGCTTTGGTTCCAAGGCAGGGTTGGCGGTTCAACATTTCAATGCGAGACTAGGCAAGTGGATTCGGTATCAATCTCATTAAGATTGGATTACCACTAGCTGAGTATTAATTAATTATGATTTTTCGGCGAGTTGCTGCATTCCTATTTGCGCTGATTATTTTGTGCTGTCCCCTACCTGCACAGGCACAAGCCACTAAATATTATTCGCCTCCTCTGTCCTACAGCAATGCAGAACTCAAAGCGAAGGATTTTTCTGGTCAAACCTTACGAGCCGCTGAGTTTTCCAATGCTAATTTAGAGCAGACTAATTTTTCTGGTGCCGACTTGCGGGGAACGATTTTTAGCGCTTCGGTGATGACTGAAGCTAATCTGCATGGTGCGGATTTAACCTACGGAATGTTGGATCAGGTGAACCTAACGGGCGCTAATTTGAGTGATGCCATTCTGGTGGAAACAATTATGCTTCGCTCAACTTTTGATAACACCGATATCACCGGTGCTGATTTCAGCGATGCGATTCTAGATGGTGCTCAAATTAAAGAACTCTGCCAAAAGGCGACAGGCGTGAATTCACAAACTGGCATCGCGACTCGTGATTCTCTCGGTTGCCGATAATTGTACTGTTTAAGCCTCTCTAACTCAGTGGGATAATCGACCTATTGAAGAGGAATTCTTGTGTTAATTACCCCCCAAACAAACCCGACAATCAAGATACAACTCAATCCTCTTATTTTGCGGTTCCCTAAGGAGGTAGAGTAAATGAAAAGTCTAATAAAGTAAAAATCGTTTAACAAATTTCCAGAAAAATTCTAGCCGCTTATTGTATGAGAATTAAATGGATTATAGCTTAGGAATAATAGGTTAAAATAGGGAAATATTGGTTTTGAAGCGGTGGAATTGAAAAACGTGAAGCGGGTTGGTGTAATTGGTGGGGGTCAACTGGCTTGGATGATGGCAGATGCTGCTGAGGCGTTGGGGATTGAACTCGTAATTCAGACGCCCCATCCTACTGATCCAGCTGTAGGAATTGCTTCTGATACAATCTTTGCCCCTATTGATGACGCCACTGCAACAGCTAAACTGGCGTCTCGCTGTGATGTCATCACGTTTGAAAACGAATTCATTAACCTAGAAGCCTTGAGGCCGTTAGCACAGCAGGATATATGCTTTCGTCCTCGTTTGGAAGCTTTAGCACCTCTATTGGATAAGTATGATCAGCGCTGCTATCTGGAGGACATTGGCTTGCCCCAGCCCAGTTTTATGACGCTTGAAGGGGAAGTGGGCAATGAAGAATTCCTACATGCTGCATCATTTGGGCAGCCGATGAATTTGAGTGAGCTAGAGTTTCCTCTCGTTTTCAAAGCACGACGCCACGGCTATGATGGTCAAGGCACTTTCATTGTTAGAGACAGCAATAGCTTACAGGAAACCTGGAAAAAGTTAGGACATTCATCGGTTCTTGTAGAGGAATTTATTCCCTTTGAGCGAGAGTTGGCAGTGATTGCTGCGCGTTCTGTTGCTGGGGAGGTTGTTGTTTACCCGGTAGTGGAAACTCAGCAGGAAGAACAGGTTTGCCGTCGGGTTCTAGTACCCGCTGAGATTAGCTTAAGCGTTGTGGAAGAGATAGAGGCGATCGCACACACTCTTCTAAATAGTCTGCAAGTCGTGGGAGTCTTCGGTATTGAGCTATTTCTTACTACCAGTGGCAAGGTATTGGTGAATGAAGTGTCGCCTCGCACCCACAATTCCGGGCACTACACCCTTGATGCTTGTGAAACGTCTCAGTTTGAACAGCAGTTGCGGGCAGTTACGGGTTTACCCTTGGGAAGCCCTGCGTTACAGTGTGATGGGGCTGTCATGGTGAATCTCTTGGGTTACGAATATTCCCAAAATGACTACCTTGACAAACGACAAAAGCTGGCAAATTTACCTCGGAGTTTCGTGCATTGGTACAGGAAAACCGAATCCCGCCCTGGACGCAAGCTGGGTCATGTCACCGTTCTATTAGACTCTCCACAACGTTCCTCTGCGCAGGCGACTATCCAGAAAATCGAATCTCTTTGGTACGGTTGACTGCACTTGTGGTCATTCGGCAATAAAAGACTACAATATATTTACGGGTTCTACTAGGACGTTGGTGACTACCAATATCGTTTTTTGATCTATGTCTGTTCTTAAAAGGGAACCAAGCGCTCTCGTAGCAGTATACCGGGCTTGTACCCGGAAACTTTAAACGAGACAAAACGGTACCCACCTGGTTTACCAGGTCAAAAACTGAGGTAAAACGGCGTCTTGGGGAATCTGTAATTTTTAATCCTCCTGTCTTCAGTGACCGGGGGGTTTTTTATTGAGTAGCGCAGACTTCAGAGGCGCAGACCTAGAAAACATTTTCTGGGATGAGAATACTAACTGGGAGGATGTGCGAGGGTTAGAGACGGCAAAAAATGTGCCAGAAGCCTTAAAGCAACAATTGGGGCTGGAGTAGAGCCATGCGCTTGTAGGGTAGCATGGGTGCCATGAGTGTGAGCCTTTGTCAGCATAGAGGAAAACTCACCTACCAACTAGACAAAGAGCGATCGCTTTTTCAGTTACAGTGGGTGAAATGCGATCGCACTTAACCCCCTGTCTCCGATTAGCAGGGGGGAAGCAAGAATGGAGGAAGCAATCGCTATTTAAGGGTTTGGGAGGCTGTGGAGTGTGTTAGCGAAGCATACCGCTAGGCTTATCGCCAAACTATTAGGTGTAGTCTAACTAACGCACTTTTTTCCCTAATTCGCCTCTTGCAAAGGCAGGATAAAAGGGTTAAAACTGAGCTACATCAAAATTTGCTCTTCCTCTAACTTAAAGCTTCCGTAAAGAAACTATAAGTTTCTTTACTTTTATTCTAAATATAAGTAACAATACTAGAAATACTTTACAAGTATTTACAAGGGCGATAAATATGTATCGCTCAATCGGGTGCTTTAACAGAATTAAGTGTACTTAAGGTCTATTGAACTGACGCTCAATACCAACATAGAGGCGTCTTTCATCACTTACACTAACTACCTACTCCCAGACTCGCTGCATCTACTTCTCTAGCTAAACGTGGCAAACATTTCATGCCTCGTCAATCTAGTGCTGGTTTTTTTTGAAAACCATTAAACTACCAAGAATCTAGAACACAGATATGTATGCAACGGAAATTCGGTCGCGTTACCGAGCAGGAGAAAGAGATTTTCATAAAACTTACTTGGTTGGTGCTGAGTTAAGCGATACCAAACTGTTGGGTATCAATTTGAGTGGTGCCGACCTGAGTGGTGCTAACCTGAGCGATGCTGACCTAAGTAGTGCCGACCTCAGGGGTGCCAACTTGTTAGGTGCCGACCTGAGTGATGCCGACCTAAGTAGTGCCGACCTGAGTGATGCCAACTTGAGCGGTGCTGAGTTATTGGGTGCTAACCTGAGTGATGCCGATCTCAGTGGGGCCAGTCTGTTGAATGCTAACCTGAAGCATTCCAAGCTGAGTGATGCAAATCTGTTTGGAGCCGACCTGAGTTACGCAAACCTGCTTAAAGCCGACCTGTTTGGAGCCAACCTGCTGGGAGCTGATCTGAGTTATGCTGACCTGCTAGGAGCCAACCTGTTTGGAGCCAACCTGCTGGGAGCTGACCTGAGTTATGCTAATTTGCTGGGGGCTGACCTGAGTTATGCAAACTTGCTGGGAGCCAACGTGTATTATCCTACGAGTTTGCTGGCTGCCAACCTGAGTGGTGCCAACCTGTTTGGTGCGCAGCTGCAGGGAGCCGACCGGATGGCGGCGACGCTGACTGAAGCCAAACTAGTTGATATGCACTTGGAGTCTGCCTATTTAGAGCTAGCTAACTTAGACCATGCCAAGTTAATCCGCTTACTCTACGCTGTTTCATGTCGGGAAATTATGCGGTAAAAGGCGATCGCATTTAATGGCAGGTGAGCGATCGCCTAAGTAGCTGATAATCTAAAGAGTCTTTACCACAACGACTGCAACCAACTATAAGTAAAGTGCTGCCTGCCCTCGCAACAGATACTTAACAGTCTCGACTAGCTCTTCAGGACGGAAAGGCTTATCAAGGTAAGCATCAGCACCTTGCTTAAGCGCCCAGTAGAAATCAAATCGTTCTCCCTTCTTAGAACACATAACGACAGCAGGCTTCTGGATTTTCTCATCAGATTTAAGCCGACGACAGACTTCGTAGCCATTCATCCCTGGCAGGATGATGTCTAGAACTACCAGATCCGGACGACAACCCTGCACTTGCTTGAGCGCTTCGACACCGTCACTAGCCGCGATCACGTTTAGACCACTCCTTCGGAGTAGTTCTGAGATCATCTCTCGTTGCGTCTGACTATCTTCCACCACCAGAACTGTACTCATAACCAACTCACTGAGTATCTTCTTGCCTTAATTACAGTTCTTGCAGGTACACTCGCCGTCCTTCATTAGAGGGAACTCTAGAAGGTCCGCTTATCTCTCTTGAGGGCTAATAATAGCAATTCACTAAATGCTTGCTTTTGAGAACTTTGAGAACGACGGGTTGATTGTCCTGTTCTCGGAGTGATCGATAGACAAGGGAGTTGGCACTTTCGTAGAGTTGGCGGAGAACTCGATAGCCGGAGCTTGAGAACATTAAAGTAGGAATATCGTGAGTCTTAGAGTGTCATTCCTAGCATAAATGAGCATAAATGGATAATATCGTGCCCCTACTCCGCTAATGCGGTAATTGAGCTTAAGGAACTTGAAGCACATCTTAAATACATCAGGAGGTAAAAGATGACTGGAAAGAAGATTTTAATGCTCGTAGGCGACTTCGTTGAAGATTATGAGGTAATGGTGCCCTTCCAAGCGTTGCAAATGGTCGGACACACTGTTCATGCTGTATGCCCTGATAAGAAAGCAGGGGAAACGGTACGGACAGCGGTTCACGATTTTGAAGGCGACCAGACTTACAGTGAAAAACCGGGTCACAACTTCAAACTCAACGCCACCTTTGGCGAAGTAACAGCCAATTCCTACGATGCCTTAGTTATTCCTGGAGGTAGGGCACCGGAATATATTCGACTCAATGAGAAGGTGCTAGAAATTACCCGTCACTTTGCCGAGGCGAATAAGCCCATTGCTTCTATTTGTCACGGCTTACAGGTTTTAGCAGCCGCTGGTGTACTCGAAGGCAAGAGTTGCACGGCTTACCCCGCTTGTGGGCCAGATGTGACTCGTGCTGGTGGACTTTATGTCCATATTCCACCTGATGAGGCGATAGTTGATGGCAACTTGGTGACAGCACCAGCTTGGCCTGCCCATCCTAACTGGCTGGCGGAATTCCTGAAACTTCTAGGAACAAAGATTGAGCATCAACAGGCTGTTGCTGTGTAAGGGCAATATTCCCTAAAGCCAATTCCCTACTAATATGTAAGCAGCCCAGTAATACGGCTGCTGGTACTTGGGGTTTTGCAAGATTGATAGTTGGGCGCGACGCAGCGCTTCTGCCTTGGTCACTGTGGAATTGGCGAGTTCCTGGTAGAACCGAATCATGAGTTCAGCTGTCGCTTCATCATTGACCGACCATAGGGTTGCTAGTGTACTGCGTGCGCCTGCACGCACGGCTACGCCGGCAATTCCTAGAGCGGCTCGGTTGTCTCCTAAAGCAGTTTGACAAGCACTGAGAACTAGTAATTCGATGGGACTAGACCGACGCAGGTCTGTTGTTCGCAGTAAATTGTCTAACTCATTCACATTAATGCGATCGTCCCAGGTAAGAATGAAAGTATTCTCAGCTTTCGAGCTAAACTGACCGTGGGTTGCCAGATGTATCACTGGGAACCCAACGGCATCAATCTTGTTTTGGAGGGTTGTCTTGGTGAACTTCTCATTAAGCAGCACTTCACCAGGTACTTGAGACTGGATTTGTTTGAGTTCGGCTTCGACATTAGGGAGGGCATTAAAGCCCTGACGCGCCTCAGAAAGACCAGCCGTCAAAATCTTTAGTTGGCTTTTTGCCAAAGGCCGAGACTCTAACAGCTCTAGCCCTGGAGTCAAAGCAATGCCATACTTTTCCATCAAGTACTGCTGACCGTCGTGGAGAGCTGCCATCGGAATATTTCGCAGGGAGCCATCGAGCACAAACACTAAAGTTTTGACTTCACTAGCTTGCAAATCTGCCTCAGCAGGTCGGATTAACCAGTCATATACTTGCTGGGAAAGCGGTAAAAAATTCTGACCGATACGCTTGATCAACTCTACACGCAGTTGTCTTACAGTGCGTTCAACTTGAGCTTGGGGAAGGGAAATGGCATAGTGGCGCACAGGTTGTTGGGGAAGGCTGAGAATGACTTCTAGGCGGTCTGGCAGAATAATTGGATAAATAACTGCTGCCTTCTGGTCGATCGCATCAATTTGTAAGGGTTTGGCAGTCAAACAAGCAGCTCGAAAGAAGTTATCCAGTTCAGCCACTTGTAGGGACTCAATCACCTTGCGGGCTTGCTCAAGTCGATCTGGACTAGTCTCAGTGCCATCAGGTTTCAGGAGTAAGCTGACAAACTCTCGGTAGACGGGTTCGACACTCTCCCTAAAGGAAAACTGCACTTCCGAGTTAGTTGCAACGAGTTCGCTGCGCAGAGACTGGAGAGTATTAACGGCTTCGGTGTAAGCTGCGATGCTCGCTTCGCGAAGCGCCTCCGGCATCGCTCCTTTTTCATTTCCTTGGGCTTTGAGCAGGCGTCCGAGTTGCCATTGCCAGCGATAAGCTATATCCGGCGCATTGACGGATTGAGAGAGGATGAGAGCTTGTTGGGTAAGGTCTTGGGCCTGTGACCACTGCTTGGTCTTCTCATATAGCCCACCGAGACTGCCAAGTGCATAGGCTTGTGCTTGCTGGTCTTCCAAGCTCTTCGCCTGCTGGATTGCTGTAGCCAGGATTTGTGCAATTTCTCGGACATTAGGGAGTGGGGATTGAGCAGAAGATGACGCGGAGAGGGTGTCAGAGGAATTTCCGCTGTCTGTAGGTTTCTGCGTTCCCGTGTCCTCTTCCCTAGTTCCCAGTTTGATCAGGCTCTGGGCAAAGTTAATTCGGGCATAGACGTTAAGGCGGCTCAGAGGTAAGTCTGCCAGTTGAGCCTGAATTTGGGGTAGTAATGGTTGGGTAAGAGACGCTTGATCGCCTTTAATACCCCCCTCAACAATCAGGCTTAACTGATTGACTAGAGCTTGAATTCGGGTGGTAGGGAAGCCTGCGATCGCGGCGGCCTGTTGATAAAACTTGAATGCCGCTTGAGTGTTCTGCTGGGCACGGGCGGTATTGCCTAAACTGAGTAGGGCAGCAGTGATGTCTAGCGGTGAGGGTAATTTTTCTGCTACTTCCAGACTTTGCTGTAGGGCTTTTCGAGATTCATTGAGATTGCCAATTAACCGTAGGGCGTTGCCAAGGTGGCGCAGTCCTGCTGCTTTCAGGGAGGAGTCAGGTTGTGCCTGTAGGGTTTGATTGACTTGGGTGAGGGTGGAGAGGGCACGGGGGTAAAGCCCTAATACTCGAAGCGCTTGCGCCTGGTTGAGTAAACTCCGGATTACTCCCGCTTCATCGCCAACCTGCTTATAGGCATCAGTTGCCTGTTGTAAGGTGGTTAAAGCTTGTTGGGCTTGCCCCTGTGCCATTTGCAAGCTTCCTTGGGTATTTAAAGCTTGGGCGAGGATACGGCGGCGATCGCTTGTGTCGGGTTCGGACTGGAGGAGTGTCAAGGCGGAGGCGATCGCTTCTTTTGCTTCAGGCAACTGTCCTAGTGCCTGATGTGCCAAGGCTAGATTACTCAAGACCATCGCTTGGTTAAGGCGAAGAACGCGATCGCCTTGGGACTGGTAAGCTTGAATCGCCTGTTGCCAAACCTTAACAGCAGCGGCAAATTGTCCAGCTTCGTAGTGTTCTCGACCCTGCTGTAACAATTCGGGAGCCGTAGGTAGGCTTTGGGTAATTAAAATCCCACTAGAAATATGAGCAAAAACAGGTTGGTTGATGATGCAAAAAAGTGCTATTAGGCAGGCAAGTAAGAGATGAGTAAGCCAACCTTTCCGTGTAAGGCGTAGGCGGCTTACACGGAAAGGTTTTGCTAGGGGTTGGTGACCCCTGAAAAGTAAATGCCGTTTTTTTGCCATATTCTTTTAGTGAGGGCTGGCAGTAAGAATTTCAGTAGAGTTGGAGACAGCCCGACAGGAAGCAGGGGTTTGCCAAGGATGCTGTGGTGTGGCGGAGGGGGCTTGCGCTGTGAGAATAACTTTCCCATCAGCGCCAATTATCCACCCTTGGGCTTCAACAAGCCGATTCGGTGGAGCAATGGAAGAGGCAGAAGTCGTCGCTTGCTTTTCTCCTTGCCCACTATCCCTAACCTGTGCCGGAGAACCTAAATCCTCTAGCAAGCTCTCCTCGCCTAGTGTCTCATTGGGGTCGGCAGGCAAACCGCCACGACCTGTAACTGTAAAGCTGCTTGTTTGGGCACTTCCTTCACCAGGCGCACAACGGCGGTCGATTAGCTCTGTTGCATCTACCAGATCAGTGGGCAATTCGCCTAACCCTCGGTTGGGGTCAATGCCTGGAGTGTTGATTTGGACAGTGCCGTTAATGCCCAACTCTGAACTAGCGGTGATATCACTTAGGGGAGTCAGACGGGGGCGGAACTCCAGCCCAAAGATGCCTTGAGTGGTGATGTTGATATTACCTCCCCGTCCCTCAAAAGCCTTGGCAGTGATGTCGCTATTTTCTGACGGGACACCAACGATGAAGTCAGCATCTATTTTGATGTTGCCGCCATCGCCACCTGCCCTTGCCGTGCCAGCCGTGGTAGAAATTTCACTGCCACGACGCAGTAGTAATAAATCGTCCGCCTGTAGTGTAATATCACCGCCGGTATTGCTCGCCGTTTTAGCAGAGATAAATGCTTGGCGATCGAGAGTTATAGAGTTGGACTGAATTTGGATATTTCCACCTGTTCCTGTTCCTTTGCTATCCACAGCAATACCCGCACTATCGCGGACGAGGACAGTTCTGGGGTTGAGGAAAATACTGCCGCCGTTGCCTGTTGAACCGAGGGTTGTATTGGCAAATACACCACTACCCTCCCCGGCTAGCGTAACGCCATCCTTGACTGCCAGGGTAATATTTCCGGCATCTTCGCTGCTAGCTGTGGAGGTGAGGAGTTGCCCGCCGTTGGTTGCCTCCAGGGTATTTGCTGTTACTTCAATACTGCCTGCCTTTCCCTGTCCAGAGGTGCTGGCACTAATTTGAGCGCCATTGTCTACAGACAGCGACCCAGTCTGGATATTTATATTACCGCCTTGACCGACAGCACCAGCATTCACGGCGCTGGAAATAGAGCTATTGGAAAGCGAAACCGAGTCAGCCTCCCGCACGGCAATGCTTCCGGCATTCCCTTGTCCAGAGGTAGCCGCCGATACTTGAGCGCCATTATCTAAGGAAAGTAACCGAGTCTGGATGTCGATCTTGCCTCCCTGACCGATAGCACCAGTATTTACAGCGGTGGAAATCGAGCTATTGGAAAGCGAAACCGAATCAGCCTCCTGCACCGAGATGTTTCCCGCCCGTCCAGAACCAGAGGTAGCAGCTGATAATTGAGCGCCATTGGTCAAAGCGAGGGAGTTGGCTTGTATCTGAATGTTCCCCCCAATTCCCGGCCCTATGGTAGCCGTAGATACC
>DATNPI010000673.1:0-2963 GCA_036703325.1 Coleofasciculaceae cyanobacterium | reverse complement strand
GTGTGTTCCAGGCTGGGCAAATTCCTTAACGTTTGCGGCTAGCTGTCTCTTCTTACCAAAGTTCCAGACTCCCGTGAGAGCGATTGTTGGTAAGCCGACGCTCAAGCCCGCTGCCGCTTTCTTAGCTCCCTCTGTCCAAATGCGAGTAGTTGATTCGTCGGTGTTGACCTTGAGCCAATAATCCTTCTTACCTGGCATCGCTAAGAATAGCGCGTCAGGCTCGATACCAGAAGCGGTCATGTACTTGGCTGGTTTCTTGTCCTCAGCTACTCGGTGTGGTTTGTCCGGCTTACCTTGTCCGTTGCGGTTGCCCATCGGCTCACCGTTTTGCCAGTTGACGCCACGTACCCACCAGCCACCCGTCTCGATGGGCGTCTTGGGTCTGATGCGCTCGGTTAGCTCGGCGGCTGTCAGTGACTCGATATTTAATCGGGCGATTTTTTCTGATACTCTGCTGCCTTCTACCCACTCCGAGAGGTGAGCTGAGTTGATGGCGCGATCGCTTTTTTGCTGCTGGGACTGGTACAGATTTACCCCTAGTTTTTGGGGATGTATGAGAGGTATCATTGCAGTAGTTTGGTAGATTTAATGCAAAAACTCCGGTGAAGTTTGCTCGACTTAGCGCCGGAGTTTTTTGCTGTTTACATGGTTCACAAAGAGACTTGTCCCCTATAAACAGTCACACCAAGTCGGTGCGACCCTCGTAGGACTTACGGACTTTCAATGCTCCCAGGAGTACGACCTTGCTTTTCCGTCCTATGCCGAAGCATCTAAGGGGAGTTCAGATGGGCTTCCAAGTAGTTAATGCGTTGGCGGTTTTTGCACAGAGCATGAGAATAAACCGCAGGGGCGACGCCACTTCCACCCACCAAAAGGGATTAAAAGAAGGATATCGCTTTCACGCTCCTGATTCAACCAACAGTTTTTGTTTGGGCTTGTGGTTTTCTGCTTAGAAGAACAAATGAACTAATCCTGAAGCTGTTTGGCGGAAGTCACCTCAAGCACAAGGAAACAGAAGGTTTCAACGTCTTAGCGCTTCCGCAAAACTCCGTAGTTTTGCAGCGAACTGCGTTCTACTGGCAGGGATGTTGCTAAAGCTTGTTTGTTGGCTGTTTTCCGTTATACAGAGGAACTTATAAGTTTCCCAACGTATTAAGCAGGTTACTTTGGTAAAGCGGAATTTGCATAACTATAGCCCCCGCCGCTCATCGCGCTCGATTTCCCGAATCACGTAGAACAAGTGAGCGGCAGCTAGCGACCCGTCAGTGTCGCGGTAGACGGTACTCATGGCTCGAAGGATGCTGGAAGTCTTGAATCCATTGATAAGTTGTAGGTGTCGGATGACCCGAAACATATCAACAATCGCCTCACGAGAACGGTTCCGTAAATACCAGTTATCGTCTTGCATATGATGTCACCCTAAAAATTTACTTTTCAAGTACTCAAAGTAGGCTTTGCCAGTGTCTTTGCTGCTGTCACTGCAACCCAAGACATCTTTCACAATCTCATCCTTGCTAGCCCCGTGCTGGAGAGCTTTTAGAATAGCTTTCCAGCTAGTAGCATCCATCTGTTCAGGGAACTGTTTCCTGATGTCTTCCTCACTGATTTGTGAGGAGCGATCGCTTTTAGATTCACCTCCTACAAATGCCCCGTCAATTGCAGCCTTGGCAGCTTTCTCTCTATCCTCCTCAGTCATCTCAGGATGAGGGGGATTAAGCTGCTGTAGTTGCTTCTCTAGCTGCTGATTGATGTGTACTAGGGGTATCAGTTGCTGGAGCTTTGCATTCTCGATTTGCAAGGTCTTTACTTCCAGCTGTGAATCTATGTGAGCGCCTAGCAATTGGTCAGCAAAGTCTAAATCAGCCTCATAGCTTATTGCTTGCTTCTCATCAGTCTTACGTTCCTCTGCAAGAGTGATTAAGCCAGTGTAGTAAGCCCTACCTGAGAACAGTATTGAAAGGGAATATCCAGCGGCTCTTGTGATGTCACTAGGGGTAAGCCAGAGGGTTATCGCGCTCACAGAAATACCTAGGTCATAGAGAATCTTATTGCTCATATAGCACCTATAAGAGCGCACACTATAATCACCACGAAACAGACGACAATCTCTAAGCGAACTATAGCGGGCAGCATATACTTTCTAGTCTCTCGCTTAGTGTTTGTTAGCCCAGAAACAATGGTGCTTAGGTTGTCTTCTGTAGGGTTCTGAGCAGTGAGATAATCTCTTGCCTCCCACATTGCAGCCACTACAAATACTGCGATAATTCCAGCAACGGTATAGATGAAGAACAGGCGAACCGAGGGATTGTTTTTCCCTGCAAATGATAAATACGCTGATAGCGAACCTATGAGCGTATGCTTGGCTATTTTGGTGAGTATGACTGTATTCATAGTTGTTTTATGTTTGATGGCACCCGGTATAGAGTCGGGTGCCTTTTTAAATGGGTGATTAGTAATTACGCCACGGTCTAGAATTAGCGGCTAACCGCTTCTGTACGCGCTCTCTGTAACCTACTCGCCTTTGCTGAGATTGCTGTTCAGCGGTGGAGTCTAAGACCTGGTATTGGTCGTCTATTTCACCCTGGTATCTTTGCAAGTCCTTACCAGTCTTTTCTATTTGCTTCGCTCCTTTCAAGTACGTCTTTTCTACTGAGGTGTGAGTCTTAGCACTGAGTACACGGGTGCCAGTAATGTGCTTTGCATATTCGCGAGTAGTGGTAGCTTCTTGCTGTTGTTTCTGTCCCAAGATTCGCATACCTGTACGAACCAAACCATGCAGCATCGCATTAGCACGAAGGCTATTTTTCCAGCGCTTCTTAGTAGCACTGGCGAAGTCTTGAATGCGTTTTACTTGGATATCTGATGCGTCAGCTTCCTTCAATTGCTTGGTTACATCAGAGTCTTTTACCGTGCGTACCGTATCAGGATTGAAGTCAAACGCTTGAGCTATTAACTTAAAAGCG
>DATNPI010000670.1:0-4999 GCA_036703325.1 Coleofasciculaceae cyanobacterium | reverse complement strand
TAGGGCAGTAATGACAGCACCAATCGCCACATCCCCCCAAGTGATTTTGACATCGGGGAGGAATTTAAACATGAGGGCGAACAGCAGGCTAATAACGCCGAAGGAGAGTAAAAAGTTGAGGATTGACCAAAGGAATTCAAGACCGGGCATCATGCCGCCTAAGTAGTTGCCCAGTGCCGCTAATACAGTGCTCAACACTAGTGACACTAGCAGTAAGAAGCCAATGCCCAGTACCATGCCAAAGGATAAGATGCGGTCTTTGACGATACCCTTAATCCCGCGTCCCGGCTTCGGTGCGACTTCCCAGATAGTGTTGAGGGAGTCTTGTAGCTGGGTAAAGATGTTGGAAGCACCAAAAAAGAGCAGCCCAATACTGATGACGGTGGCAATGATTCCCTCTCCTGACTGGCGAGAACTACTCTTAAGTAGTTCCTGGATAGCTTCTGCGGCTTCTTTGCCGACTAAGGCTCCAAGTTGCGTGGCAATCTGACCTTGGGCAGCCTCTTCACCGTAGACAAGAGCAGCGATCGCGATCGCAATAACGAGTAAAGGCGCGATCGAGAAGGCCGTATAATAAGCCAACGCTGCTGCCAACCGCGACGCCTTATCTTCTTGCCATTCTTTAAATGTTTCTTTGAGCAGTCCTACAATAACCTTTGGGTTCATCACTACGACTCCTGAGAAAGCGCTGCCCGATGCTACCCTCAACTTACAAGTTATAAGTTTTGAGTTACAACAATCTAAAGTTAGAAATCAATAAGTAATAGTGATGCCAAACCCCTGGACTAGCAACAATTGAGCTGGGATTAGGAGCGATGCTCATATTTAACTTATTAAGCAAAATATCTATCGCTCAACAGATGCCATAATCGATAGAATTAGTTATAGGAGTTCAGAATTTTGTTAATCTTACTCGCTTCTAGCTGATGATAAATTTTAGTAAATTGCTTACGGAGAAAACTCAAAGAATTATTGAGCAATGGATTGAAGCCGTTCGCCAGGATCAGCTAATTGAAAGTGCTGACAAGCTATCCCGTCCAGCTATAGAAAATCATCTTTCACTTGTCCTTTCAGCGATGGCAACTGTGCTATCTCATTCTCAGGACAGTGAGATTCAGCCAATAGTGGAGGCGAGTTTATATCATGGCGTTCTTCGGGCTGAACAAGGCTTTGATCCAGCAGAAGTGGCACGGGAGTACCGTTTACTACGGCAAGTTATATTTTCTGTACTAGAAGAGAACCTGGTGGCAGGATCAGCTGTAGAAGGGATTCGAGCGGTTCGTCTGATTGATGCTGTGATCGATGAAGCGATCGGTGCATGCTTTAAAAGTTATATGGAGGAGCGCTTACAAGAACTACAGCAGCTGCAAAATCAGCTCGCCCGTACCAATCAGGAGTTGACTCGCTTAGTTCGCGCTAATCAGGACAACCTCTCTGTGCTGGCTCATGAATTAAAAACGCCCTTAAACTCAATTATTGGTTACTCAGAGTTATTTTTGCGCCATCAAGGACGAACGTCAGAGGGAAAAGACAATTTGCCAAAAGTGGAACATATTGAGCGAGTAGTACGCAATGGTCGCCAGTTACTGCGCCTAATCAACGATACTTTAGAACTTTCCAGATCCGACAGCGGAAAGATGCAACTGCGTCTAATGACAACCGATGTGCACTCTTTAATTAGTAGTGTTGTACAAGTCTTAGAGCCGTTGGCGCAATCAAAAGAGCTACAGATGATGGTAGATTGCTCTCTATGTCCCGAAAAAGTTCTGACAGACCCTTTGCGATTACAGCAGGTTGTAACAAATCTCGTCAGCAATGCAATTCGTTACACTCAACATGGCAAGATTCAAGTAACCTGCAAATTGTTAAGCGATAACCAATGGGCGATCGCTGTTTCTGATACTGGCTATGGAATTGCTCCAGAAGACCAATCTCGTATCTTTGAACCCTTCTTTCGAGTGGGTTCCAGCGAACAATCTTACCTTCCCGATAGTACTGGTCTTGGGTTGGCAATTGTCGCTCGTCTGGTAAACCTGCTGCAAGGCAAAATTGATCTAGTTTCACAAGTTGGGGTTGGCTCCACCTTCACTGTCATTTTACCCTTACAAATCAAAAGTAATGAGGTAGTAATGACAACATGAACTATTAAAAATAGCCTTAATAATTCCTGTTTGTTTTGTAGATAATCGGCTTTAATTCTGAGTAAAATGTTTCGGTCACTATCTGGAAGCTATTTTTGCATTACTCTAACTTTAGATGCACGGGAATAGCACCCTAACTGATACAATAAGTCTATTTGAAACTGTCTAAACTGTACGCAAGCTGAGGCGTACAATGATATCTACACTACTGACAACGGTTTTAGCATGGCAATTTACTGCGGTGATTCACAGATGCTAAAAACCAGGACTCACCAAGATTGAAATAATGCCTGCGCCTACTATCTCCTTCTCGTCTACCGTCTCTAGCTTTCCCTTGACCGCTGTTGTTGGGCAGGAAGCGATTAAACTGGCGCTGCTACTGGCAGCAGTTGACCCTGGCATAGGAGGAGTAGCGATCGCGGGTCGTCGTGGCACTGCCAAATCCGTTATGGCACGCGCTCTCCACGCCCTGCTCCCCCCGATTGAAGTTGTCAAAGGTTCCCTGAGTAACTGCGATCCCCGTTTCCCGAACGAGTGGGATGACCAGCTACTGAAGGATGAAGTCAGAAGGATGAAGGATGAACCAGACGAACTGAATTCATCCCTTATCCTTGATCTTTCATCCCTTCCTACAGAAATCATCCCCGCCCCCTTCGTGCAAATTCCGCTTGGGGTAACGGAAGATCGACTACTAGGTTCCGTGGATGTTGAGCAGTCCGTCAAACGAGGGGAACCCGTTTTTCAACCGGGACTGCTGGCACAGGCGCACCGGGGTGTTCTGTATGTTGATGAAATTAACTTGCTTGATGACCAAATTGCCAATCAGCTGCTTACCGTTTTAACCGAGGGGCGCAACTTAATTGAGCGGGAGGGCATCAGTTTTCAACATCCCTGCAAACCGCTGTTAATCGCAACCTACAACCCTGAAGAAGGCCCACTGCGGGAACATTTGCTCGATCGCATTGCCATTACTCTCTCAGCTGATGGTGTATTGGCATTAGATCAACGAGTGGAGGCGGTAGAACAGGCGATCGCATTTGCCAAATCTCCTCAGGAGTTTCTTGAGCAGTACAACGAAGACACCGACGCCCTGAAGACTGAGATTATCCTGGCGCGGGAGTGGCTCAAAGATGTCCAGATTACCCACGAGCAAATTAGCTATCTCGTTGAGGAAGCGATTCGAGGTGGCGTACAAGGACATCGGGCGGAGCTTTTTGCCTTGCGAGTTGCCAAAGCCGCAGCTGCACTAGAAGGGCGTCAGAGTGTTATCGCTGAAGATTTGCGCCGTGCTGTGGAACTGGTAATTGTGCCGCGCTCAACGATTGTGCAGACACCGCCAGAAGAACAGCAACAGCCACCACCTCCTCCCCCACCGCCTCAGGATGAATCCCAGCAAGAGCAGGAGGAACAGGAAGAGAAAGAAGAAGAGGAAGACCAAGAACAGGAGCAAGAACCGCCTAGCATCCCAGAAGAATTTGTCTTCGATCCGGAGGGCATTGTCCTTGACCCCAGCGTTCTCTACTTTGCCCAGATGGCGCAGCGACAGGGCAAGTCAGGAAGTCGTAGCATCATCTTCTCAGAAGACCGAGGGCGCTATGTGAAGCCGATGTTGCCGAAGGGAAAGGTGCGACGGATTGCCGTTGATGCTACCTTGCGAGCAGCTGCACCTTACCAGCTAAGTCGGCGTAAGCGCCAACCTGACCGCAAAGTCATTGTAGAGTCGGGAGATATTCGGTCGAAGCGGTTAGCCAGAAAAGCTGGAGCGCTAGTAGTTTTTGTGGTTGATGCTTCTGGCTCAATGGCGCTGAACCGGATGCAATCTGCCAAGGGTGCGGTGATGCAACTGCTAACGGAAGCCTACCAAAATCGCGATCAGGTATCGCTAATTCCCTTCCGGGGAGAACAGGCAGAAGTACTGTTGCCCCCAACCCGTTCAATTGCATTGGCACGGGGGCGTTTGGAGCGATTGCCTTGTGGCGGTGGTTCACCTCTGGCTCATGGCTTGACTCAGGCTGTCAGAGTCGGGATGAATGCTCGGATGTCTGGAGATATAGGTCAGGTGGTGATTGTGGCGATTACTGATGGGCGGGGGAATATTCCCTTGGCTCGTTCTCTCGGTGAGCCGCCAACAGAAGGGGAAAAGCCGGATATTAAGGGGGAACTGTTAGAAATTGCTGGTCGGATTCGGGCGCTGGGAATTCAGCTGTTGGTAATTGATACGGAAAATAAGTTTATTTCTACTGGCTTTGCTAAGGAATTGGCTAAGAACGCAGGTGGGAAGTATTATCACTTACCGAAGGCGACTGACCAAGCGATCGCGGCGATGACGAGGAGTGCGATCGCAGATATGAAGTCTCGGTAGTATCAGGATGACTTACGCATTTGCGGCCCTAGCTCCTCACTCTCATCTGCGACCAAATCTGGGGGGACTAGATTTACTCCCCCCTTTCGTTGGCAGGGCTGTTTCATTCTCCTGAAACCCGCCCGGAGTTTAAACTCCGGGCTAATAGCCCAAGTCGTCTTTAGACGACTCAAATATTGATTTTCAGTCTTGTGAGCGAGGACTTGATTCTATAAGACAGGGGTTTCAAAGGGTGGCGGATGAGCGCTTTGAGAGAATGAAACAGCCCTGCTTAATAAGGGGGGTTAGGGGGGTCAATATGTAGCGCAGTAAAAGTGAAATGGTATAAGTGTCCTACGTCAACCCAACCTCACCCTCTCGTATAGTTGTGAAATAAATCCATGAGGAGTTGAGTATTTTCTCCTGGTTTTCCCTGAGATACCTGTAGCTCGTCAACTTGAACTATGGGCATAATTTCTTTGTTGGTAGCTGTTATGAAAGCTTCATCACAACTACT
>DATNPI010000660.1:0-3978 GCA_036703325.1 Coleofasciculaceae cyanobacterium | reverse complement strand
TTTATCGACTTTAGTGAAATTGAGCGCTACCAAATTGCACCTGTTTTAACCTGGCAGATTGGCAAGAACACCGCACTAACCTTTGAAGGCGATTACCAGAATAGACAGTACCCCTCAGTACCTGGTTTGCCAGCAGTAGGTACTGTGTTGCCCAATCCGTTGGGTCAATTGCCGCGCGATCGCTTTATTGGCGATCCAGGCTTTAACTATCGGGATATTGAGGCACTTCGGGTTGGCTATCGATTCGAGCATCGCTTTAGTGAAAATTGGTTAGTCCGTAACAGTTTCAAAGCTGCGTTTCAAAGCTTAGACTCTAAGTTTGCCTTTCCTGTCGGTTTACAGGCTAATAACCGCTTGTTCGATCAGCAGTATGCAGCAAACGTTGAACCCGATGACAGGAAAGTTTATGCTCTCGATACCAACCTCGTAGGTAAATTCCAAACTGGTAGTATTCAACACCAAGTTGTGTTTGGGTTTAACTTTAACAGGTTTACTGTTTCCCGGAATATAATTCTGGCTCAGCTCGATCCCATTGATATCTTCAATCCAGTCTATGGACGAACGCCAGGAGCGATCAGGCGGAGAATTATTACTGATGATCGCTCCGACTCTTCGGGCTTTTATATTCAAGATCAAATCTCACTATTGGATAACCTCAAATTAGTTCTGGGTGGACGGTTCGATACGGTGAATCAAAAGCAAGAAAACTTGGTTTCCTCAACCACCAGCGAACAAGACGATCAGGCATTCAGTCCGCGAGTAGGCATTGTCTATCAACCGATCCAACCTGTCTCGCTTTACGCCAGTTACAGCCGAGCGTTTAACCCAGCTACACCCGGTACCATTCTCGCAAGTGGTGCAGCCGCAGAACCAGAGCGAGGGACTCAATACGAAGCGGGTATTAAAACTGAATTCTTGCAAGGCAGGCTTTCCTCAACCCTAGCGTTTTATGAGCTGACACGATCGAACGTGCTGACACCCTCTCCCACCGATCCTTTCGCTTCGGTTCAGACTGGAGAACAACGAAGCCGAGGGGTTGAGTTAGACGTAGCCGGTGAAATCTTGCCGGGATGGAGGGTAATTGCCTCCTACGCCTACACCGATGCCAAAATTACTCAAGACAACAGATACGACATAGGCAACCGACTGGTTAACGTACCTAAAAATAGTGCCAGTTTGTGGACGACCTATGAAGTTCAAAAAGGTGGCTTACAGGGGTTGGGGTTTGGTGTGGGATTGCGCTATGTCGGAGAACGCGAGGGGGATTTAGAAAACTCGTTCGAGTTACCTAGTTATTTCCGCACCGATGCAGCAATCTTCTACAGAAGAAATAATTTTCGAGCGGCTCTCAACGTCAATAACTTGTTTGATACAGAGTATTTTGAAGCCGCTCAAAACGGAAGGGCTGGTGTTTTCCCCGGCGCACCCTTGACAGTAATAGGAACGATTGGGTTTGAATTCTAAACACTGATGCTGCTATTAATTAGCCAGAAAATAACTAGAAAGCTGCGCTCAATTTCAAGAACGTTTTCAACGTGGATTATTGGGAGAATTCCTAGGGCAAATCTTCGCATCTTGACATCTTCTTGGGTGAGCCATGCCATCAAGCTATTGATGCTAGGGATGTTCACCACTCTTTTGATTGTCGCCTGTAAGGGCAATGCTCCTGAGCGCACAATGAGTGGTGATACAGTTAACTCAACGTTGTCTTTAATTGCATCTAACTGCCGAATTGTCAAGCATGATATGGGTGAAACCCAAGTTTGCGGTCAACCCCAGAAAATCGTTGCTCTTAGCCCTCATTTACTCGATTTGCTGCTATCGCTCAATCGTCAGCCAGTCGGTTATGCGGAGGTTTTTCCCTTTCATAAAGGCGAATATTTCGATAATCCTAGCCAGCAAATTCCCTATCTGGGCGATCACATAACAAGTCAGCCGATAAACCTGGGCAACAGAAACGAACCCTCACTGGAGCGACTCATCAAGCTCAAGCCAGATTTGATTGTGGGTGAAGTTGGAAACAATCGACAAGCTTACAAGCTACTTTCGCAGATTGCTCCGACTCTCCTGTGGGACAAGCGCACGGCAAAAGGGAAATGGCAGCAAAGTATTCGGCAGCTTGCCCAAGCTGTTGGAGATGAGAAGCAAGCCGAGGCTGTGATTACTGCCTACAATCAGCGAATCACAGCCACTCGTGCTGAATTTGCTCCTATCGTTGCAGCACATCCCAATCTGCTACTGCTGGCTGCGAATCGACTGTCCAGCGATATGGCGATCGTGACTGGAGATGGATATCTCGGTGAATTGCTAGAGGGTTTAGGGTTTCAATTCGCTGCGCCCCTTCGGGGGAATGTTGGACAAGTAAGTTCTGTCTCTGTAGAACTGCTACCGCAAGTTGGGACAGCCGATACTATCTTTATTTTGGGGCATGACCTTAGCCCTAATAGACAGAATTTAACTAGTGTTCTGGATAGTCAAACATCAGTTATCCAGAAGGAGTGGAATAACAATGCGATCGCCCAAACCCTAAAAGCTAGCAAAGAGAAGCGCGTGTACTTCGTCACATACTATTTGTGGAACGGATTAAACGGCCCCATTGGTGCAGAACTCATCCTCAACCAACTTCGTCAGTTATTGCTCTAGCTTGAAGGCAAGGCAGAGGGCAGAAGGAATCGATTGGAAGGGGATTCCGACCCTTGGCTTGCTCCTTTGAGGTCGCTAAACGGCAGACAGGCAGCGGGGCAAAAACTCTTCCCTTCTGCCCTTTGCCGTCTGCCTCCTGCCTTCTTCGGTAAGCCAGAACTGAAAACTGGAGCCAATTCCAGGTAATCATTTTCTCTTGACTCAAACCACTCACAAATTTTGCCGTGCGTACTTTTACTATCATCTGGCTTGGTCAGATGATTTCAACGATTGGCAGTCGAATGACTGTTTTTGCTCTCACTCTTTGGGCTTGGAACGTCACAGGTTCAGCAACGGCATTAGCCTTAATCGGTTTTTTCTTCCTAGCACCTAGTGTTGCGATCGCTCCGTTTGCTGGGGTGATTGTCGATCGCTCAAGCCGCAAGCAGCTAATGATGCTGAGCGACACGGTTATCGGTTTATCCACATTTGCCATCTTACTTCTATATCTAGCAGGCAACCTGCAAATCTGGCATCTCTATTTAATTGCTGCTATCAACGGTGTTTGCAATCAGGTGCAAGTTCTGGCATATGGGGTTTCGATTCCGATGCTCGTACCCAAACAGCACTACACTCGTGCAATTAGTATGGGTTCGATACTCAGCTACGGTTCCGAAATCGTTGGCCCTGCTCTGGGCGCTGTTCTCTATTATTCGATCGGCTTTACGGGTATTTTACTGATTGACCTAATCAGTTTCGCGATCGCCATTGGTACAGTTTGGTTCGTCCATATTCCACAACCCCCCATGAGCGAAATGGGACGCCAAAGTCGTGCTGGAATTTGGCACGAGCTGGCTTTCGGCTTTCGCTATATTTTTGCTCGTAAAAGTTTGCTGGCTCTGTTGTTGTTAGCCTCCTTATTTGGGTTTGCCCATGATATTGGAGATTCCCTCTATTCGGCGATGATTTTGGCACGCACGGATAGTAATGCTCAGGTGTTAGCCAGCTTACAAACCGCAGCAGGAGTAGGTGGTGTATCTGGGGCGTTGTTGTTGAGTACTTGGGGAGGTTACAAGCGCCGGATACACGGGTTATTGCTGGGAATTATGGGTGCTGGTTTCAGCAAGATTATCTTCGGTTTAGCTCAGATGCCCTTAATCTGGATTCCTGCTCAATTCTGCTCATCGTTCAATTTTCCCTTGATGTACAGTTGCGATTGGGCGATCTGGATGACGAAAGTTGAGCCAGATTTGCAAGGCAAGGTTTTCGCGACGCATACGATGCTCTCACGGTTCACTCCTGCGATCGCCTCAACCCGCTCTCAACCGCCGCCAATTCGATGAAGGTCGGGCATGG
>DATNPI010000426.1:0-15895 GCA_036703325.1 Coleofasciculaceae cyanobacterium | reverse complement strand
GCCATACAGGCTTGAATCTTGACTGGGTTTTTGTAGGCGAAGCCTTCCCGAAGGGTAACCTGCTCAAGGCAGGTAAAGTTTCGTGTAGCTGCGGTTTCAACCGCCAAGCTAACGTTAAGTTGACACCAATGCGCAAGAGTGTATGCCCCAAAACCATTGAAGGGCAACCACTCTTGGATTGCCCTTACCATTAATGAACTGGCGCTCTAGTGGGATTTAAGCAAATGTCGAAAATCCTAAATCTGGGGGAATGTCCTGAAGCCGTCCAGAACCAATGGCTTGGACGGCTTCTTTAAGGGAGACATCGCCAGTGTAAAGAGCACGACCAACAATCACACTCCTGACGCCCAGAGGTTCAAGGGCAAGCAGACTCAACAGGTCGGTAATTGAACTGACACCACCAGAGGCAATCACTGGAATGGAGACGCTACCAGCAAGTTCTCTCAGGGCATCTAGATTTGGTCCAATGAGTGTGCCGTCACGGTGAATGTCAGTATAGATAATTGCGGCGACTCCCAGTTCGGCCATTTGCTGCGCGAGTTCTGTTGCAGCAACTTCTGAAGTCTCTAACCAACCGTGGGTTGCAACCCATCCGTTCCGAGCGTCAATGCCTACAACAATTTTTCCTGGAAATTCTTCGCACAGCCGTTCTACCAGTGGGTGGTCTTCCACAGCGGCGGTGCCTAAAATGACTTGCTGGACGCCGATATTTATCATTTGAGCGACACCATCGCGATCGCGTAATCCCCCCCCCACTTGTACTGGCACTGGTACGGCTTGCACAATCGCTTCAATGGCTTTTGTGTTTACCGGTTTACCAGCTTTTGCACCGTCCAAGTCAACAACGTGCAGCCGTGTGGCTCCTTGCTCAACCCATTGTCTGGCGACCTCAGTGGGGTTATCGTTATACACTTGCGATCGCCCATAGTCTCCCTGATACAGCCGCACACACCGACCCTCAAGCAAATCAATTGCTGGAATAACATCCATTGTTAATTTCCCAACCAAACATTCCTTAGCTTAGTACTCACTTTCAACAGTGGGGGAGCGGGGGAACACAGCAGCAGAGCAGTAAGCGAAAGGACTGACCGCTTTTATCCAATGAGAGAGAATGTGCAACTTAAGTGTGGGTTAGCTTAGGAGGCGATCGCGAAACAAGTCACAAGAGAAATGTCCAACCCGTAAGGTCAAGCAGATGGTATCAATTCTTCCAGAATCGTGAACCTCACATGATTAATCGCCAGCTCACCAATAGAAGCATTTTCCTTATTTACGGGAGCGCCTTTACTCCTCAAGTTTTCAAATGAAATGCCTTTCCCCATTTCCATGTGATACCAGGAAAGACCCATAAAAAACCGAGTAGGGTAAGGTCCACCTTCAACAATATCGTCGGGATTAGATTCCATTGGCAGCCAGCCGTATCCTGGCAGATAAAATTCCATCCACACATGATTAAAGTCCGGTTCTAGAGGGACACCCAACTTGTCGGCATGAGGAGGGCACTTGTAACGACCAACGGTGCGACAAGCAATGCCGTTAAGGCGTCCTAGAGCGAGTAAGACGCCCAGATACTCGCCGCAAGAGCCGATACCTCGCTCTAGCGCAACGTCGGGAGAGTCTATGTGAGGTTTAATGCCATAGGAGAGTTTGTCATAAACATAGTTGCGAATACTATAAATTTTCCGTAACAGATTCGTCTCGCGACCAATTGCTTCCTCGGCAGCGCGGCGAATAATCTCCGTGTCCATCGCTAAGTCATCATTATCCACCAAATAGCGGTTTTGAAAGTCTGGCGGCAAATCAGGCAGGTTTTCGACATTTCGTGGTGTCAGGCGGTACTTAATGCTCCAGACTTCCAAGAGCGCTTTCCAGCCAAATATGTGACGTTCACCTGGTTTAAGGGTGTCGAACTTAAAGACAGCTACTCGCTGACCATCCTGAACTTCTTCTGTAAAGGGTCTGCCTACTGACTCAATTTTTCTGACTTTTTGTCGGTCGGTTTCTGAGGGGAGGGCGATGCGCCATTCGAGATCTTCTAGCTCAACATCGTCGAGGGGGGCAAGTTCCTCGACGTAAGACATTTCAATTAGATAGCCATTAGAAAGGGCATAATGACGCTCGGCGTTGTAGCTAAAGTGTAGGGGATGAATGAAAGTGCGATCGCGATACTGCAATTCATAATTAGGATCGGCGTTCGGGTTATCCCGGATGTAAGGTTCCTCGTCAGCATAGGCAACGTAGAGGACATCCTGACCAGTTTGAGGGTCAGTGTGAAATGCTAAACCTGTCGGATGCTCAAACGGTGTCAGAACGCTGAATTGAATTTCGCCAGTCGCCCGATCGAGGCAGTAAACTGTCTGTTCGTCAATGTCCGAGACCCAAAGTTCCTCACCCCGCACCGTAATGTTTTCAACGCCGACGCCTGGAGCATGCAACCGAGTAATTTCACGACCTGTATCGCGGTTGTAAACGAAGATAGACCCAGCTTTTTTACAGGTGATGTAGATAGTTGAGTCCTTGACAGCGACTCCGTTGGCTGTGTAAGGCAAGCTCACAAAGTGCTGGGGCGTTAAATTTTTATTCAGCTGGCAAAAGTAAACACTATTGTCCAGGCTCAACCAGAGGGTCTCTCCTGAAACGGCTAGACCAGTGGCATCGGCAAAATCTAACTCCCGCGACGGATTCAAAATTGTTGTGTTATCGGTAAGGGGGTCGATTTGCAGGAGATAGCCACTCGTGGCATCAATGGCGATGAGTGTTTCACCCCAAAATGCTATGCCCTGCAAGGCAGAGGCTCCAATCGGTCGAATTGTACGGAACCAGGGATTGTGACTTGGTGCAATAGAGGAAGCTGAATCAGCAAACATACTTAATCTAGATGAAGATTTATATAAGAGTGGAAACTGGGGATGTCTTTGCCTCCAATGCCTCAAGTTAAAATATTGACACCAAGGCAGATGCTCCCTACGAACCTGATTATCGTAGATTTACTATTGATGTGTTGGAACCTTAGCTGCTGTTCTGCCATCTTTATACACAGATCCCGCTCTACCAGAGAATACTTTTATCATGGCTTGGTTCAAACGCTCATCACGCTTCACAATATTAGCTGTAGCTTTAACGCTTGGGCTTGCCGCCAATGTCCCAGTATCGGTGCAAGCCCAAGATACCTTCCGTCCGCCACGTACTTCAACAGGATCTCCTGACAATACCCAACCCGGAGGAACGCGAACCGGGGGTGAAGAATGCATGGCAGACAATAGTTCACCGGCTCCCTTGGTTCCAACTTCCCAGATAGGAGCAACAGCTGCTGAGTATCCCACGGTCTATTGGTATATGCCCAAGTCACGGGCATATGGGGTGGAATTTGTGCTGCGGGATGCCAATGAACAGAAGGTTTACTCCGTCAAGTATTCCTTAGACAAGTACGCCGAAAAAGATCAAGACGGCAGAACCGACTACTTCGTCGTAGGCGCTCCTGGCATCATGAGCTTAACTGTTCCTGCCTCTGCTGGTCTCTCCCCACTGGAGATTGGTCAGGAATATCAATGGGAGTTAAAGGTAGTTTGTAGTGACCCTAGCCAGGTAGACGGGTCACAGGATATCACTATAAATGGCAAACTCAAGCGAGTCCAAGCCGACGCAAATCTTGAACTTCGTGCCCAGCAGGCAAGTCCCGAAGAGCGTGTTGCTTTGTACCAAAACGCTCAACTTTGGTATGAGGCAGTAGGCACTATAGTCGAGCTACAGCGCCAACGTCCCACTGACCGGAATCTGGCAGCTACCTGGGACAAGCTGCTCAACTCGGTAGGGCTGTAAATTTTTTCTGAAAAAGCTTGGTTTCAGGGTGTAAGAAATATTATCCACAAACAAACAACCAATGGCTGTCATGGCGCAGATACGGTGCGGTTTTTTCAAATCTTCTATAGTACTTTCCCTGAAACTGGTGCTGATTGCCGGGGTTTTCTCTGTGCTCCAGACACCGTCAGTCCTTCTTGCCGCCGGGATACCACGGCGCTGGGAAGCAAAGGAATATAAACCGCCAACAGGCATTGGCAGACCGGGTCGTTTAGACGGAGGGGGAACGCGGGCACCTGGCAGTTGTCCAGTTGTTGGCAAACCGCTAATGGCCTTAGTTCCTAGTAACGGCTTTGGGGTGACTGTGGCAGCACATCCAACATTCTTTGTATATATGCCTGCCTTATCGCCTCAGTCCCCGTCACTGCCAGTGGAGTTTAGATTGGTGGATATGGATGATAATGAGCTATATAAAGCTACTTTCCACAAAACTAGTGGGATGTCGGGTATTGTGTCGCTCAACCTACCTACCTATGGGGGAGTAGCGCCTTTGGAGGTAGGTAAGGATTATCGGTGGTCTTTCTCAGTGCTTTGCCAACCCGATGAGCGATCAATATCTATTACCGTAGAAGGGTTGATTAGACGGGTAGAACCCAACCCGACACTCAAAACTCAGCTAATGCAGGCATCGCTACAAACGCAAGTAGAGCTTTATGCGGGGGCGGAAACTTGGTACGACGCCTTAGCCGCTCTTGTTCAGCTGCGTCGCAACAATCCCAATGACGCAGCGGCAGCAGCTGAATGGGCAAAACTTATGAGTGCTGCTGGTCTGGATGCTCTTACTCAAGAGTCACTAATGCCAATTTCGTCAACACCCGGACGCCAATTGTCATCCTCTCAACCCTAAGAGCATGACAACTAAACAGCTGATTGCATAGCTTGATAGTTATCGTTAGCGCTGGTGCCGAGGAGGTATCGTTTGTGAACGATGGTCGCTTTGCTGCTGTCGCACCATGCTAGGCTTACGCCTCACTACGCGAACGCGAACGGCCTTCGCCATCGCGCTCTGCGAAAGCTAACGCTAACGCCCCTACCCATACTTATGATTATTGAACCGAGGCTTTAGAAAAGAGAGCGCTATATCTCAACTGAAAATGCGATCGCATATTTGCGATCGCATTTTTCATTCATCAGTAGTCCTATCATGTCCGTTCGGTAGCATCATTAAACCTTCACCGACTTTAATGAGAATGGTGCAATATTTAATAAAACTCAATGGACGTTATCCAAATTCTCAAAGAGGACTATCAAAGGTTCCCAGTTGACCAAACCTATAGCATCTACGCTAAAGATGTCTATTTTAAAGACCCCCTCAACGAGTTCCGAGGTATCTACCGCTATAAGCAGATGATTGGCTTTATCAAGACCTGGTTTAATGATCCCAAGATGGATCTCCATGAGATGACGCGATCAGAAGACACAATTAAAACTCGTTGGACACTCAGCTGGACTACGCCTGTGCCGTGGCGTCCTCGTATTGAAATTCCCGGCTGGAGCGAGTTAAAGCTCAATGCCGACGAGCTGATTGTTTCTCATATTGATTACTGGGATTGCTCTCGTCTGGATGTCCTGAAGCAACATCTCTTTTTCTTAAAAAAAGATTAAAGAGATAATAAATAATGTAAATACTTTTTAGGCAGACGCAAACAACTGTGTCTTACAACCACCCATGCGTGTAATTCTTATGACTGGCAAAGGCGGAGTTGGCAAGACCTCCGTTGCCGCCGCCACAGGACTCCGTTGTGCTGAACTGGGGTATCGGACACTCGTCCTGAGTACTGACCCAGCTCACTCCCTGGCAGATAGTTTTGACATTGAACTGAGTCACGAACCCAAATTAGTTCGTCCGAACCTGTGGGGAGCAGAACTAGATGCTCTCATGGAATTAGAAGGGAACTGGGGTGCCGTTAAGCGCTACATTACCCAAGTTCTGCAAGCGCGGGGATTAGACGGCGTTCAGGCAGAAGAATTAGCAATTCTTCCTGGCATGGATGAAATTTTCGGTCTCGTGCGCATGAAACGTCACTATGACGAAAACGAGTACGATGTCCTGATTATTGACTCAGCTCCTACGGGTACGGCTTTGCGGCTACTCAGTCTACCAGAAGTGAGTGGTTGGTATATGCGCCGCTTTTACAAGCCACTGCAAAAAATATCGGTTGCTCTTAGACCACTAGTTGAACCCTTCTGGAAACCCATTGCTGGTTTTTCCCTGCCTGATAAGGAGGTCATGGATGCTCCATACGAGTTCTATGAGCAGATTGAAGCTCTAGAGAAGGTTCTAACTGATAACACCCAGACTTCGGTGCGTCTAGTCACCAATCCCGAAAAAATGGTGATTAAAGAGTCTTTACGTGCCCATGCCTACTTAAGCCTGTACAATGTCGCTACCGATTTAGTTGTTGCTAATCGAATTATTCCTGACCAAGTAACCGACCCTTTCTTTAAGCGCTGGAAGGAGAATCAGCAGCAGTACCGACAGGAAATTCACGAAAACTTCCATCCGCTGCCAGTTAAAGAAGTCCCTCTGTACTCTGAAGAGATGTGTGGCTTAGATGCCTTAGAGCGGCTGAAGGAAACGCTGTATGCTTCGGAAGACCCAACCCAGGTTTACTACAAGGAAAACACAATTAGGGTGATACAGAACCAAAATCAGTACAGTCTAGAACTCTACCTACCTGGTGTAGCGAAAGACGACATCCAGCTTAGTAAAACTGGGGATGAACTGAACGTTCGGATTGGCAACCATCGCCGCAACTTGGTACTACCGCAAGCTTTAGCGGCGCTGCAACCTGCGGGGGCGAAGATGGAGGAAGACTATCTCAAAATTCGGTTTGCCGATGCTGCTAGTAGGTGACAACAGCAATCAAGCCCACTCTTACAAGGAGTGGGCTTTGTTCTATCTTCTGTGTTTGACTTTTTTGATACCCTTTGTACACACTTCACATATTTAACATTTCATGTGTGTATTTTAATTACAAGTAGAAAAGCCGTTAACTCCCCCTTTTCTGGGAGAGCGTTCCACGGATATGCTCGCCCGTTATAGATGAAAGAAACTACTCCCCGTGCCCCCCTGCTCCCCCTGCTAGTTTCTTGAGAGAGCGGGGCGCTTGGCGTAAGTCCTATTCTTGATAAAGTTGGTCTATTTTCCGCGCAAAGCTTGGCTTCTGGTTTTCAGGTATCTGTTGGTCATCTTCCATCCGAGAGCCTTCTGCTTTAGGGAAGTTGTCTTTACCATAAGCGATCGGGGTTTCAGCCGCTACACTGGGACTTGGTTCAATAACAACGCGCTCTTTCAACTCATCGGGTCGATGAGCTTGATTGTTGGACGGCTTGGCGCGTTCAGCGGCATCTTCAACTTTGTCTGCTGTATTTTCGGCGGCAGCTTTTGCTTTTTCCGTTGCGCTTTCTATTGAAGGTTTGGCACGTTTAGCAGCATCTTCAACTTTGTCTGCGGCATTGAGCGCGGCATCTTTTACTTTATCTGCTGCACTTTCTATTGAAGGTTTGGTACGTTCGGCAGCATCTTTTACTTTGTCAGCTACATTTTCAGCGGCGTCTTTGATTTTATCACCTGCATCATCAGGTGTAGCCTTTGCCGCCAAGCCGCCTGCTACCGCACCGGCGACAGCACCAATGACTGCTCCTTGTTTTCCAGCGATTTGACCACCAATTACAGCGCCAACTGCGGCTCCAGCTACTCCCGCAACAAGGTTACCCGTGCCTGTGCCGGTTGAAGAATCATCAGATTGATCAGATTGAACCGTAGTGGGTTCGATCTCTTCGCTATATTTATCCAAAAATTGCTCATTACTATTCATGTTTATCTTCCTCCCTTCCATCAAATGGATTATTGTCTATTTAGTACAGCTTGTTATGTGTTTTCAACTTAACAGTTACGCTTGAGTACCGACGCCGAGCTAAAGGCGGATATTGCTAAACCATTACTCAGTCGATAGATATAAATTTCAGATTTGGCAAGGCTTCAATTTGTGTATCCAGAAAAAAAGCTGACCTGGCATAGGAAGAATTAGCACGACAGTTAAATCTGCATAAATCTAGGCTTTCCAGCATAGAAAATCCAGAGTCCGATATAGGCATTTTTACTCTAAAAAGATAGCAAAGGCGTTAGGAAAGAAACGATGTTAACTGTGCTGGGAAAAGAAACCCCGTTGGCTAGAAGACAACGGGTAAATGTCTAAGTGTTTCACACTCTTTCTTGAGCCATCCCATGAGTGCAGTTGTCCTATACCAATTGGCTTTTTTGATACTACATTTAAGACCCCCCACCCCCAACAATAAAAATTGCTCCTTATGTTTCCCCTGAACAGGGGGGCTAGGGGGTCAAGGGGGGAGCAAGAAAAGAATCTGAAGCAAGCCTATAAAGAATTGGTATTAGTTACTTTTTGGTGGTTTGCCTCAATAGGAAAGAAATTCCTGCCGATTAGGGTAAAACGCCCAAATTCCTTAGGCGGCGGTTGCCTGCCTAGTTGTTTCGCTCGCTTTTTGATAGTTCATCAGAGCTTTTGCCAGCTGACCAGGCACTACTGAGCGTACTGCTCCCGTTCCTCCCTGAAGCAGCTTCAAAATGTCAAAAGCTTCTAGGGGAGAGCTGATGATGTAGTTAGCTTTGAAGAAGAAAGGATTGATTCGGGTAGCTGACAGTGGTGCGGGTTCCCAGACTGTAAGCTTGTAGCTATCGCCTACTGGCTCAATTAAGTAGTTAATCATTGCTAACAAAGAACATAAGAGTAGTAGATGCTTGTGGGAATTATCGGCTCGCAAACCCGAGATGATAATCGCCCTCCCATATTGACGTTCTGCCCCGTTCAGCCTCCCATCTATAACGAGAGATTTATGGGACAACCAGAACCTCACGATTCTGTTCTTCCTGTCTCAATGGCTCTTAACCAGACCAGTAGCGTCACCACTAATTCCCGTCAGACCGCCTCCACAGGCAATTTAGTTTAAAGTCAACCTTGCGCCCCAGGGCAGACTCTTATATAGCGAGAAAAACAAAGTCTTCTCTATGTATCAGCTGACTTTCCTTTGTACATCCGCACTTCGTGTTGCTTCGCTTACGTGAGCTGGGCTGATTACCCTATTCTTTTTGACCTCCCCGGATCGGGGCGAAAGTCTTTCCCTATAGCCTTTGTGTGCGTTTTACCGCTATTTGTTAGCTTGTATTCTTTCGAGTAGTTTGTCAACAGTGAGTTGTAAAACTAGGGGCCACCCTCGTCCCTTGTTTTTACCACCTTTAATGTTTCGTTAAGCTGTACGATAGTGAAACCTTCCCAGCGATTAAGATAAAAATACCTAACTTAGGGAAGAAAACTGCATCCTCCAATAGAGTAAAACTCTTCTTACGCAATTACATTGCTCTGTGCGGAGAGTAAGCGCTTTTTCTTTGAGTGGGCTGCATTTTGGGGGATTGCCTTGAATAGTAAGAAACCCCGCTACGTCGGCGGCAGCGGGGAGAGCATCTTCATTCACCCCCTAAATATTTCCTCTAGTAGTGCAGGTATGCAGTCATCTAGCTAACTTTTTTAAATTTTTAGCTAATTCGCCGTAAGCCCCGCGCCCTCTCCGGGCGTGGATACATCGGAACGCCGTTCCGTACCGCGCAACATTTGAGCGTCGGGATTGAAGAGAGCGGGTTATCCCCGCAGACACGCCATACCCTGATTACTACAAACAGAAAAAGGCGTTAACGGCGGCGAAGAAAACCAGTCCACAAATGAAAGTCGTATACTCTCAGGTTCTTCAGGATGTCATTGGCACAGTTGATTCTGCCTTTGCCTTCATGAAACACAATGTGGCTCAACCAAGCCTAGGGATATCGCCAGTGGTCAAGTGATTGTCAAACGTGGACTTTCTGCCGTTGGACAGGCGGTGGATGAAATTGCCTGTGGAGGGGAAGGGACGGGGGCAGCAATGTCTAGTCCAAGAAGGCAGCACTTCGACACGCTCAGTGACCAGTCAGGAGGCAGCACTTCGACACGCTCAGTGACCAGCAGAAGGCGAGCAAGCTTGTATAGTAAGCTTTTTAACCTTTTTCAACTGGATAGTTATTTCTGCCACGCTGCACTAGTTACCACCCTTTGAAACAGGAACTTCTGAAAGCGATTCAGGAAGCCTGCGCTGTACCTCGTAGAGGTCAGCGTCGGGAGGATTTCACGAAAAAAAACCCCACTGAACTGGAGTAGTGGGGAAAGTTAACCGCATATGGTGTTGTCTTTTATATGTCCGTTGCTAATGCTCCTTATGCAGTCGTCTGGCTGATTTTTTGAGGTGGCACGGTTACAAAACCTGCTTTTCGTCAACTATCCCACTGCATTGGGTAGCACTAGACGCTATTTGCTGGTTGCTAAAAGCGATCGCCAATCTTGAATCGCTTTATCTGACCAAAGCCAGTTTTTGCTCAGAGCATTCGGTTGAAAGTTAACGGGGTCGTCTGTCATCACTTTTTGACGCAGCTCCCTTGACAAACTCGACAGACGCGCCCGCTTGTCGGCGGGCTGCTGTTGAGCAGATTTCCATGTTCCCAGTGCTAACCCCGCATAGATCGTCGTCAGCTCTTCTTTTGTGGCAGCGTCTCCTGGGACAGCTACTGCTCCTTGTCCTTCTTTACTCAGTTTTAGAGCTTCCCACCAAGCATTGTTAGCTCGCTCAAAATTGCCTTCGCCATAGTAGGCAAAAGCTAGGGCATTCAGGTAGGCAGAAGATTTAGGTTGCTTTTTGTGTGCTGTTTCCCAGTAACGTCGGGCATCACTCACATCGTAGTCCTTACTGCCCGCGTGGACAGATTGCCAGGCCAAACGCCCTCTTAAGAAACTCACAGTAGGGTCATCAAGTCGCGCTTTTGGAACAGCCTCAAGAGCAGCTTTTGCCTGTGGCAACGCCCCATTGTTAAGTAATTTCTCTACAGCTTTTTGCCCGGTGGCGATATTACCCTGACTAAATTGTTCGATAGCAATTCCTGTTAAGGTTTTGGTGTCAGCGGTTTCTATATTGGGATTCTGGGAACTGGGATTAGACGGAGGGAGACCTGATAGCGAGGAATTTGGATTCAACCCAGCCTCGGGTTGAGGTCTAAGGTTCTGGAAGAACCAAAAGCCGAAAAGAGCGATCGCAACACTAGTTGCCCCTAAAATCATCCACAGCTTAGGAACATGCCGGAACTTTTGCCACCAAGTGTTTAATCCCCCTGACTTGTGGGGTTCATTTTGGGACTGCGAGTTACTAGGATTCTCAAATTGTTGTGGCACCACTTGAGGCGTACCAGCAACAGGGATTGGTGCTGTGCCCCTCTTGGGAGAAGGCGTTGGATTAGGAGGAAAAGCTGGCGATTCCCTTCTCGTCCGATTTTCGGAGTTGGAGCCTGTCTCTACCGATTCTCCGTATGCAGGCTTGGTATCAAGCTGACTCAGCAAATCCTTAATAAAGGCAGAGGGGTCGTCAGCGTCTGGATCGTCTGGGTCTAAACCATCAAGATAGCCCTCTAAACCCTCGTCGTCATATCCAGCAAAATCTTGCCTCAAGCCAGGAGATAACTCATCCTCAACATCCGGAAATCTGTTGGAACTCTGCCTTGTCGGTGGAATGAATAGCGAGTCTTCCTTATATGAAGCCAGGGAGATTTCAGGTGGCTCGGGTAATGCAAACAGTTCTGCTCGGAGTTGAGCAGCGTCATCAATATTAATCAGAAAACCATTAAATTTCGGATGCAGATAGAGAACTGGCAATGCCCAATACAACTGGTTCGACCCGTAAGCCGCAATCAGCCCTTGCCGCGCTCGACTGAGGCTCAGATCGATTGGATAGCCCTGATTGAGGTTGCGGTAAAGCAGTCGCGTTAGTGTCAGCGCCACTTCATCGGGAATCCGTTCTGCCATTGCCAGAACACCAGGAATTCCCCGATGCACTAAGGCTTGGGCTAGATTCCTCTCCTTCCCATTGTTCTGAATATCTGAGGCGGCTGTATAGGCACCGCGACAGGAGTTAAATACCGCTAGTTGGACACCATTATTCGCTAACAATCCTGCCAAGTCATCGCCGTTTAATGTCTCTGTTAGACCTGTTTTGTTACTAACTAGGTAGACATCACCACCCGACTCACCCAGGTTACTATGACCGGCATAGTGGAAAACTTGATATTGACCTTGTTCCAATGCTTGGGTCAGCTGTTCACGTCCTGGCTGTTCTAGAATCGTGAGTTGAATCGCCGGTAGTTCACTAGGGGAACGGCGCTTGAGTTCTTCTTGCAGCTGACTCGCTTCTTGTGCCACCTCCAACGTTTCCTGGTCGCTAGGACCAGAAATCACCATCAGAATTTTTAGGGGCTGGTTCGGTTGAGAAGGACGCGCCTGGCCGGGACTCCAGAGGCTTGTACTCAGTTGGTAGCGTGAAAAAGCGACATCGGTTCCTGTTGCCAGTGGGCGATCGCCTGCATGCAGGACTTCCCAAGGTAAGCGAGGTAAGCGTGTTCCTTTCAAACCTAGACGCAGCCGCAATACCGATCGCTGATTTTGGGCAATCGCTTGCGCCATCATCCAACTATCTCGCAGGCTCCCTTGAAAAAGAGCGTTATAAAGTTGCTGACCTAGCGCCACTAAGTTGAGAGACGATTGACTGACCGGCTCGTCCAATTCCGGAAAGAACACCATATCCTCAGAGAGGGCGGCATTACCCTGTAACAATCCCAAGAGGGGGTCATTCATTAACTGCCGCGCTTGAGCTAACCAATCCTCCACTGGCCAGTGGACTTGTTCTTCTGCCAATGGAACTCCCGGCGCGACTCGTTCGATGCGCACCAGATATTCGTCTTCCCCTAAGGGAGTCACAGAGATGTGAAATTCCTGTGCCACTGCTACCTGGTCAATACTACTCAATAATTTCAAGGGCTTTGGCTGAGTTATGAATGTTTTGAGTGTTCAGAGTATCCCCCTCTACCTATAGATTGGTTAAACTGCCTAAAAGTTTCTCAACTTTGCCGTTTTACTTTGCCCGACGAGTAATTAAAAAAGTTTCCTTCTTCAAGCAACTTGTCGAGATTTATCCGGATAGCAATCACCAATACCGGAAGAGTGGAATGGTAGATGCACCCTGATTGATATTCCCTGGCTCACCGGTTTGAGCCGGGGATTTTTTTAGAAACGAGGTGTCAGAGGTGAGGAATTGAGATCGACACTTCTCTGCTCCTCTCGCCTAACACTTTCTTATTGTAGGTAATTATTGTAGGACGCACACTCGTCGTGCGTCCTATCAACCAACAACGACAAACGGGCAGAAGCTAATGAAAGTCCTGAGTTCCAAGTCCTGAGTGGACGATAATCCCCTCTTGACCAGGGTATTAAACTTTCACAAAGAAAGAAGATTCCTCCCACCAGGGGCGATGAGTGTCGCATTCCCGTCCCTGCTTTCGCTCTTGATGGGGAATGCGCCACGCAAGCCTATTCACCACTGGGCACTCAGCACTCAGAACTGAGTTTTGTCAATCCAGCACCTTAAAGGACTTCACTTCCAGCACTGGGCCAATCATGGCGAAAGACATAACATCGTCTCGCACCTGTCCTTCGACTTTGACTTTCAGATCAGCTTTCTTTAATTCAGCTGGGGCATCCTTGAGTTCATAAGTTTTGCCTGAGTCAGTGACCAGTGCCCAAGTACCAGGTCCTAGTCCTTTGCGTTCGATGACGCCCGTAACATTAATACTCATGCTGCTTGTTCCTCTCCTTTTGATGCTAGATATGCCAGCCCAAAGCACAACAGGGCATTGGCAACTAAGAACAGGCGAGCAACAACGTCCGTGCCCAGCCACATGACACTTGGTGACACCACGGCACTCACCGCTAAACAGCTAGCGACACCGAGGGCAGAGCCAATTGCCATCCACTTCCATGTCTTATGACCTAGCAGGAAAACTACCAAGATAAAGGGAATTAGCGCACTGGCAAAGATGGGGTTTAACGCACTGCTGCCTTGAACGGCGCTACCCAGTTCTGGGATGGAACTTCCCATGACTCGGAACGGCCACTGAGGTAGGTCAAAAATATAAAAACTGCGTAGGAAAAACAATCCAGAACTACCAGCAACCAGCCCAGTGGTAAGCGACCAACTCCAGGCAAAGGGGAAGTAATACCGCAGGAACCAGGCGAGCAGATAAGAACCGACGACCATAGCGATTTTCGGCAGCAACATGATGGTTCCACCGTCAACCCAGAAACGAGGGTTGAGGTAACCGTTGTCGCGTAACCAGCGGAAGAAGTCGCGGAAAGTAATTTGTCCCCGTAAGGCGAGCTTAACTGCTGCTGCTGCATCTAAATGACCAGCACCGAAGTGGTTTAGGGGGTCTTCCTTGATAACTCGTGCTGATTGCTTCAAGACACTGAGTACTTCTTGGGGTTCTTTAACGCCAGCGGCTTTTACTAACGCTGCAACACCAGCAACGTGAGGAGCTGCCATACTGGTGCCCTGGTAGCCAACAAAGATGCCTTCACCCGTTTCCGGGTCGATAGTGTTTTGCAGAATCTTACCGGCTTCACTACCACCGGGTGCTGAGATATCTACCCCAGCGCCAAAGTTTGAGTAGGGAGCTTTAGCACCAGTCGAATCCAGAGCGGCGACACCGACAACATGGGGATAGCGGGCGGGGTAAGACGCAGAATTTTCGTCGGCATTACCAGCCGCTGCCACGATGAAGACGCCTTTGTTGTAGGCATAGTCGATCGCTTCTTCCATCAGCTGGCTCTCGCCTGGACCACCCAGACTCATATTAATGACATCGGCACCGTTATCAGCGGCAAAGCGAATGGCTTCAGCAATATCAGCAACCGTACCACCGCCACTGCCACCCAAGACCTTTAATGGCATGAGGCTGGCTTCGTAAGCTACTCCAGCAACACCATAGTTGTTGTTAGTGGATTGGGCGATCGTACCAGCAACATGAGTGCCGTGACCTGAATCATCGAACGCCTCGATCCTGTCGTTGACGAAGTCGTAGCCTTTGACAAACTTTGTACTTTTCAAATCTGGGACGGGGCTGATGCCAGTGTCAATCACCGCGACAGTGACCCCACTTCCCTTCGTCTCGTCCCACGCCGATTCAATGTTGATGCTCCGCAGGTTCCACTGCTGGCTATATTCGGGGTCGTTAGGAACGTCAAAGGCTTTGTAGACGTAGTTCGGTTCGATAAATTCCGTTTCCTTAGAAAGGTTTGACTTTCTCAGGGCGTTTAGTACTTGCTTGCTGCCTTCCAGAATGTAGACATTGTCAGCGGCTGAAAATTCGCTGTTGAGTCGAGGATTGACGTTGTATTGTTGCGCGATCGCTTTTAATTCCTCAGTAATCTCAGCCGCTGGAACATCTTCACGGAAATTCAGCACGATCGACTGAAACTCTCCCTGATTTGCCAGACCTTTAAAGTTAAACAGGGCAAAACCCAGCCCTAAAACAAACAAACACATTATGAAAAACTTTCTCATGGCAACCCGTCCGCTGTCGCGCCAGTTTAATCACTACCATAACTCATCGCTCTATCGCTGAGTTCAGCTGGCTACAGCTATTTACAAATGAAGTTGTAATTGCTGAGTGCTGAGGCAAACAGGTAAAGAAGTGGACATTTCTACCGGGTAGTAAAGACTCACGGCTGAAAGATGTTTCGGTATCTCATTTACTACCGAACTATGAAATTGCTGGACATAGTGATCAATTGCTCACTTACTGCCGTTGGAGCTTTTATTCTGTTCCCTACCCTTGTTCAAGTTGCTGCCGCTTCCCCAGCTGTGCTTTTGGCGTTGCTTGGCGCTGGTGTCATGCTCGCAATTTATGGCGATTCCGTCATGAAAGAATAATTGCCTCTAACCCATATTCCGCACCCTCAACTGCCACAAGTGCTTGTTTCAGAATTGGTCATTGGTAATTGATAATACAGGGACTACGTAGATTACTCTTCGAGAGACTCTTCCAATGCCCAATGCTCCAAAACAGGTCAGGTAATGTGGCACTTTAGGGTGCGGAATGTGGGATTTTTAACTT
>DATNPI010000655.1:0-9385 GCA_036703325.1 Coleofasciculaceae cyanobacterium | reverse complement strand
ACTGCTGTTGTATGGGTTAGGAGGATGGTCGTTTGTCATCTATGGGATGTTCTTAAGGTCAGTATTGCTCTGGCATAGCACCTGGTTGATTAACTCGGCAGCTCACCTGCGAGGGTATCGTAATTTCTCTTCAGATGATGGTTCGCGTAACCTTTGGTGGGCAGCACTCTTAACATATGGAGAAGGTTGGCATAATAACCACCATGCTCACCCCCATGTGGCAAAAGCTGGACAGCGTTGGTGGGAAATTGATGTAACTTGGTGGGCGATTCAAGTTTTAAGTACTTTAGGTTTAGCCCAAAAAATTGTCAGGCTGAATCCCCAAGGTTCAGTTAAAGGGTAAAGTCTAATTTTTCCGGATTATTAGGTTTACTTACTTAGGCAGATATTGAGGTAAACGAACCAACAAGTAGCTCTTTTCTCTTCAAGATTAACTGCTAAGATTGAAGGCTAATTATGAACAACTGCTACAAGCTGGACTCAGTAGAGGTGTTAAGGCAACTCGATACTGATGCCGCTCGTGGTCTGAGCCGAGACGAGGCTACCCACCGTTTGCAGCAATACCCAAATTTTGCACCTAACAGTAGTGGGTGCCCCCTCAATTTCTTGCTGTATTTGGGTGAAAAGGGATTTTAACTGTTCAAATCCTAACGGCACAAAGACTAGCGCCAATAGCAGCTCGAACGCCACAAAGACTAGCGCCAATAGCGCCTCGAACGTCACAAAGACTAGCGCCAATAACCAGTGGTGAACCGGGAGGGGGTAATCATCTACCTCCTGAGAGTCTCACCCCGCAAGGGGTAACAATCCGCATTAAACCGTCTCCAGCCAGTCAAAAATTCGGTCT
Organism: Coleofasciculaceae cyanobacterium; assembly: GCA_036703325.1. Classification (GTDB taxonomy): domain Bacteria; phylum Cyanobacteriota; class Cyanobacteriia; order Cyanobacteriales; family Coleofasciculaceae; genus DATNPI01. The sequence continues at coordinate 8,538 of DATNPI010000655.1, read as the reverse complement.
AACTGCTCCAGCGTCACCAATCCGTACTGCCAAAGAACCATCGGTAAGAGATTTAGAGTATCGGGTTGATGACGCACAGCCAAATCAATTGAAGTGGATGGAATTGCCAGCTCATCCCGTAAAAAACCAATCAACCCTAGTAATCCTTTTGAATTCATTGCTCAAGCCCTGCATAAGTAATTTCTTCTAGGTATAAAAGCCAGCGTACAGACTAATTGTGAAGATCATGTGATTTACCTGAGCGGATCTAGCTCTAGTTAGAGCTAGACAGACAAAAAGAAAGTGCGTACCTGAAGGAGAATGACTAGGGCTTACCGTCGGTTGTCAGGGCAATGGGCAGAATCTAATTTCAAACCTCCAAGAGAAAAGGCTCAAGCATTTCTGCCTAAGCCTTTTCCCTTGAATTAGGTTATTGAGACTAAAATTTAGCCGAATAATTTAGTAGCGGCGAGAGAAGCTGTTGTTTCCCCGGCTACCACCAGATGGACCTCTGTCTTCACGAGGTTTCGCCTTGTTAACTTTCAGGTCACGGCCCATCCATTCAGCACCATCAAGTGCCTCAATGGCAGCGGATTCTTCAGCGTCTGTGCCCATTTCCACAAAACCAAAGCCACGCAAACGACCGGTTTCACGGTCGGTAGGTAGCTGAACCCGCTTTACAGAACCATATTCTGCAAAAACACCATTGAGGTCTTCTTGTGTGACATCGTAGGATAAGTTGCCTACATAAATTGACATAGATTGTCTCCAAAATCAGAGGTGTGTAGAGAGGCGAGATTTCGGAGAGAAGCCTGTACTGACCAAAAGGAAAATGCCTATCAATACTAGAAACAAACGCTGCAACCGAATTTCTTCTCACTTACTAACTTAGCAGGAAAAAGAGGACATAGACCTTAAGAAAAAGTTAAAATTATGTTCGTTGCTATGCTGAGTAGGTTTTAGCTCATGACCTGAAGCATTAAAACCATTAGGCGATCTAGATTGGCAGGCGTAAGTCTATGAAGAAAGTTATGTTTGAATTCGTGACTTTTCCTTCATGATTGAGCTATTGACTATTCTGGAATGGACTGCCTTAAAAAGTCTCTATCTTGCTCAAAGAAGCTTAAACTAAAAGTCTAAAAAAGGAACTCCATGTGGCTGAAGTATGGCGTTACTCAGGACAACGCCCTAGTTTGTATTGAAGATGTGCCCAGTGGCAAAACTCGTCTGACGTGCTTGTACTGTGGCGGAGAACTGACTGCCAAGAAAGGGAAAGTCAAAGAACACCACTTCGCACATACAGAGCAAACCTGCCGACCTGTCGCCAATCGGGTTACCCATCGAGATTTCCCATCCCTACCACTCTATGACAACTTCAACATTCAGTTATCAGGGCAAGAACTAGAACAACTGAAAGTATTTTGGCAAAATTACGGGATTAGGAATGAAAACATTTTCGTCAAGCCTTCGTTGAGGCTGATTTTATCTAAGTTGTTGGCTTGGAATGAGCAGGGATTTTATGAGTTCACTGATTTGGGTAAAATACCAGTTGGAGCGCTATCATTAGGGCTTTTTAATGAAGTACAGGAACCCTTGTTACTAGATAAGTTGTTTAATTTGCAAGGGGCTATGGAACGAGCCAGACTTATAAATTCTCGACACTCAATTGAACGGATTGCCGATTTCCGAATATATGGCGCTCAACTGAAACGCATTTTAGAGAGTGCTTTATACTTTTTGAAAATCAGAGTAGGTAGGAAAACACTGCATAAAATTGGCGTTACCAAACGACCAATTGAAGAACGAGTGATTGAAGTATACAGAGATTTGGCGACTCACTACAAGCGGATTGAAATTGAGGTAATAGATACTTGGAAGCATCGGGGTAATGTAGAGCTGTACTTCAAACATCGGTACAAGGAGTTTAATTATCGAATCGGAAAGTTAACAGAGTATTTTAACTTTGACAATGTTGAAGCCGTGCTGTGGGATTTGCGTCAGATGAAGCCCAAGGTTTTGGAGCAAGCCGAGCTAGGTATCCTTGAAGGGAAAAGTTTTGACCGGGTTGTGTAACACTCAAAAATGGGACTGCAATCTCCCGAACACACTCAAGACGAATGACACTGACTTAAGCGAAAAATTGTCATTTTTTGGAGAAACCAAGATTGGGGAGCTTTCCCCAAACCCCCCATTGGGGGACGAGTGCCTCCGCCAAACTCCCTGCACAAGGGTTGATTGGTATTGATGAGAGTTCTTAAGTCAGTGCCATTCCACTTAAGACGGTCTAAATCTAACTCCCCTAGATTTGGAGGCTTAGGCAGGCAATGCGTAAGTCCTGACAAAGTGAATAGACTTGTAGCAATTGAGACGGAACAGATGTAGTAAACTATGGCGACTACGGGTACAAGTCAAGCGATAATAAGAAAAGTATGTAGGAGATAAAACAAGAAAACAGACAGAGAACTATGCTGAGAATCGTGTTTGTAGCTTTGGTGATTGTGGAGTTAGTCTTACTGACAACACTAGCGATAGCTCCAGTCAATGCGGCTATCAGTAATCCAGCTAATGCAGCTAGCGGTAATTTAGAAAATTACATATGGGCTTTTGCGGATTTAGGTAGCAATCAAGTTGTTTGTAAAAAGGTTGTTATGCATCCGGAAGCACAATTGCTGCGCCCCTCATCCCATGAGCGAGTTGTCAAGATGAACTCTACATCTAGAGTTGTGAGTGATAGCTATTGTGCTAATTCGGCTAAACCCTATCAGCAAGATAGTTAGTCATATCAGGATTGATTCAACCAATTTTGGATTTGCCCCACCCCTGGTGTGTGGGGCAGCAGGCTTTTGGGTTTGTTCCGCTGAGATCTAGACCTTACGAAACCGTGGGTCGAGAGACTTCCATACCTTCGGGTTGCACAAGTGTTAGGGAGAGGGCATGGTTATAAACACAGCTCTTGTCCGATGCTAATGTCTACTTGTTCATTAGCATTAGCAAAAGCACAATTTATGAAAATTAGATCTAAGAAGGCTTACTGACTACTAATCCACAAGAAGGGTGGTAATAGAGGCAGTAGAAGAGTAACGAAATAGTAAACCAAGGGAGCAGTGAAAATATAACTATCTGTCCGGTCTAAAATGCCACCGTGACCCGGAATCAATTGTCCTGAATCCTTCACACCAGCATCCCGTTTCATCATCGACTCAGTTAAGTCTCCTAGGAGGCTAGCAACACCAACTAGAGTCCCCAAAATAGTTCCACTGAGTTGCCAGCTAGGCCAGTGCAGATACCAAGCCCCAGCCATTCCTACAGCGATACTACCAGCGACACCAAAGATTGCTCCTTCTACAGTCTTTTTGGGACTGATAATCGAAAGGCGAGTACGACCAAAGAACTTGCCGAAAATGTAAGCACCAATATCTGCCGCCCAAATGCAGCCAAAGCCTAAGAGGGTTACCGTCAAGGCTTCAGGCAGGGCGCTTAAGTTAGTCCAGGAGGTAGGCCAGTATCCGTGTAAGGGCAGGTTAGTAGCTGTCGCCACGGCATCAGGGGGGAGAGAGGACGCCTGAGTCAAACCCACTCGCAGCCGCACCCAATAACTGGGCAGATAGCCACCATAGAGTAAGCCCAAAATTGAAGAGGCAATGTCAGCAATTGTTGCCATCTTGGGCTGGAATAGCAGGTAGAAACAGATAAAGGTTCCTGCCAACGGAAATACTGCATCCGTCAGAGTTGGTGAAATGGTGGCAGTAATCAGCAGCAGCAGACTGACGAAGATGGTGCTTTTGGCGGCAGGTGAAATCCCCTTTGCCCGAACCAGTTGGAAATATTCCAATTGACCCAGAAAGACAATGACACAGAAACCGAGGGTAAAGTACCATCCTCCAAGAATGATCATCCCCATAGCAAGGATGATCGCAACGATTCCACTTAAAATCCGAGACCAGGGCATAGGACGCTTGTAGTAAAAGACAGCTGGGTCAAACTGTCAGATTAAAGGGGTAGGGTGGAACAGGGAGATTAACAATCTCTCATAATCGGGAATCCTTCACTTTTGCTTAATCTAACGAATTTAGCGATTATAGTGACAAGACTTATGCACCAACCATCGTTTTGCCCCCGACCCCCAAATCTAGGGGAGTTATATCTTGTTCCCCCGTTTCGTTGGGGGCTAGGAGGGCGAGTGCGTAAGTCCTAAGTGAATCAACTCTAATCCAGCTTCTCACCACTCAGGATAAAAATGGGATTAACTGCTGCAAAAGTTTGATAGGTGCCCCGCGTCTCCAGGCGATTGACGGCTGATTGGACTACCTCAATGTTTCGGGCGTGTAACTCGGCGAAGCCTTCAGACAGGGCGTAAAGACTCTCTAGATTACTAGCTGTGGCGACTACTCGTCCTGATGGTTGTAAGTACCGCCAAACTTCCTTAAGTATCTCCTTGACTTGGCGTCCGCCTTCGATGCAGACTCGTTGAGGCGATTGGGGGAGGTCGTTGAGGCATTCTGGGGCACTCGCTTCAACAACTTGGACATTGTGGACGCCAAAGCGATCGCAATTGCGCCGAATCAGGTTAGCCACGTCCTCATCCCGTTCTACCGCAATAATCTGACCCTTGGGACACAGCAATCCCGTTTCTACTGGAATTGTCCCGGTACCAGCACCGATATCCCACAACAAAGAGTCCGGATGCAGCCGTAACGCACTAATTAAAAGCAACCGCACCTCTCTCTTACTTAGAGGAATACCAGGTAACCTCTCAAATAAATCGTCCGGGATGCCAGGGGTGATATAAGGCCAGAGTTGGGAAGACATTAAATAAATACTGAAGTATGAAGTATGAAGTATGAAATTAGCCTACCCATAAAGGAATGGGGCATGAATGTTGAAAAAATTTGATTTTGAGAACCCACTATTGGGTGTTAAAGCAGCGGGGCGTAGTCCGGCATATACCGACAAGTTCACTTCATCCTAGCCTTCGGCAACGGCTGCGCCGAACATCCTTTACACTTCAGACTTGTTTAGTCAAGCTTTTTGTAAGATTTGCACGATGTTTATCTTTAACAATCAACAACTGACAACTAATAACCAAAAACTAACAGCTAACAACTTTTAATGTCTTGAAGCTGGGGTCGCTACAACCTGTGAGATTACCACCCACCATAAGGATTTGTTGCAGGTATTCAATGGCAGCTGGATTGATCATTTCTCCAGGCATTAAAGCTGGAATTCCGGGGGGATAAGGACAGACTAACTCAGCACTGATACGATCTAGAGTCTGATCTAGTGGCAGCGTTTCTGTTTTGGCAAAGAAAGCCTCACGCGGCGAGAGAGCAGGACAAATGATGAAGGATGAAGGATGAATAAAAAGTAATTCCGATTTCCACCGTTGGAATATATCCTGCAAAGCGGTTATTGACTGAGGACGGTACTCATCTTGGGTAATCATGGTAAACGCTTGCACCAATTGTCGAATATCTGCCTGTGTATTGCCTAAAGTGATGATAAAAGTCAGATGCTGGAGTGTTGGTAACTCTGCTGTGACACCGAGTTGTTGATGAAAAATTTCATCAGCTTCAAACCCGCTCAAACCTAAGTCAGTTACTTTTACGGCTAATCGTGTTCGGTCGAGGGCAAAAAAACCTGGAGTTTTTACGAATTCTAAAACCGATAATCCAGGAATTTTGCTGATTTTATTTCTGGCTTCATCCGCCAGTTGTAAGGTTTGGGTCATTAGCTGCTCCCCGTGCAGTGCCATTTGTTGCCGTGCTGCGTCCAGGGAAGCCAAGAGTAAATAGCTGGGACTCGTAGATTGTACTAGCTGCAACGCTTTACTTAACCGCTCTGGCTCTACTCGGTTACCCTGGAGGTGCACCATCGAGGCCTGAGTCATTGCACCCAGAACTTTATGGGTGGATTGTACAGTTAAGTCCGCACCGACTGATAAGGCTGAAGGGGGTAAGTCGGGATGGAAACTAAAGTGAGGGCCGTGGGCTTCATCCACCAGCAAGGGGATGTTATGTTGATGAACTAGATCAGCGATCGCTTTCACATCCCCACAAACACCGTGATACGTTGGGTAGACCATCATCACGGCTTTGGTATCGGGATATTGCTTCAGAGCCTTCGCCACGGCTGTCGGTGTGATGCTATGGGCGAGGTCAGCAGAGGGGTCGTATTCCGGGTTGATAAAGACGGGTACAGCGCCAGAGAGAATAAGACCTGCGATCGCCGATTGGTGGATATTCCGAGGCAAGATAATTTTGTCACCCGTGCTACAGGTGGCTAAAATTGCCGCCATCACCCCAGCTGTGGAACCATTGACCAAAAACCAAGTTTTATCTGCCCCAAAGGCGGCGGCGGCAAGTTCTTGTGCCTCCTGGATGACACCGTCGGGGGCAAACAAGTTATCCAAATCAGGCAATTCTGGCAAATCGGCTGAAAACACCGACGCCCCCAACAAATCCACCAGTGGCTGAGGGATTCCCTGTCCTCGCTTGTGTCCCGGTGCATAAAACGGAGCATGGGGCTTATGAGCAGACGCCCGGAGAGCGTCCAACAAAGGTGTCTTTTCTTGAGATGGGTTAGTGGAATCAGAGGCGAATGGCATTACGTAACTGTCAGCAAGTTGAACAACTCCATGAATACACATCCTCTGGTAGGGTGGGGGATAGAGCAGAAAATCTTACAGCTTTCAGCTAGCAGCGACACACCTATTAATCTTTATTCTGGCAAGGCTAGCCATTTCGGGAGATGTGAGGAATTTAATTTCCCTTTACTGTGATGAGGTTGAACCATTACATTGAACTACCATGATTAATCCTAGTCCTCAACCTAATCCCCAGCCAGAGATTCCCAGTACAGAGCCAGCCCCCTTACCTTCACCTAATCCCCAACCCGAGCCAATGCCAGTACCCGAACCGGTACCGTCGCCGATTCCCCAGCCTGCTGTACCGGAGCCAGTACCCGAACCAGTGCCTGCTCCCATTCCCCAACCTGCTGTACCGGAGATAGTGCCAGAGATAGTGCCTTCTCCCATTCCTCAGACCGTGCCTGAACCGATTCCCCAAACAATTCCAGGACCGCAATAAAATCAAGAAGAATTGGTTTTCAACCAATCGCTAACATAACTCATCCTCAAACTGTCATGCTAAGAGCCGGAATTGTCGGACTGCCTAACGTTGGCAAATCTACTTTATTTAACGCCCTAGTTGCCAATGCCAAGGCGGATGCTGCTAACTTCCCTTTCTGCACGATTGAGCCGAATGTCGGTGTCGTTGCCGTGCCGGATGAGCGGTTACAGGTTCTGGCGAAGATTTCCACCTCGGAGCAAATTGTGCCGACTCGTGTAGAGTTTGTCGATATTGCTGGTTTAGTCAAGGGTGCCAGTAAAGGCGAAGGATTGGGCAACCAATTCTTAGCGAATATTCGGGAAGTGGATGCTATTGTCCATGTGGTGCGCTGCTTTGATGACGATGACATTATCCATGTCTCTGGTTCCGTTGACCCAGTGCGTGATATTGAAGTTATTAATCTAGAGTTAGCTTTATCAGATTTATCGCAAGTCGATCGCCGCATGGATCGCACCCGCAAACAGGCTCGTTCCAACAAAGACGCCCAGTTGGAACTAGAAGCACTGGAAAAGTTGAGCGCTGGGTTGAATGAAGGCAAAGCTGCACGCCAAATTAGCCTAACGGAAGAAGAAGCCGAGTCAGTAAAGCAGTTGGGGCTACTCACCGATAAGCCTGTCATCTATGCAGCAAATGTGTCTGAAGATGACTTGGCAAATGGCAACGAATGGGTGGAGCAAGTGCGGCAAGTTGCTGCTACAGATAACGCCCAAGTTGTGATTGTTTCTGCTCAAGTGGAGTCAGAACTTGTCGAGTTACCAGAGGAGGAGCGAGCTGATTTCCTAGCGTCTCTCGGCGTTGAAGAAGGTGGACTGAAATCCTTGATTCGCGCCACCTATGAACTTTTGGGCTTGCGTACCTACTTTACCACTGGACCTAAGGAAACCCGCGCCTGGACAATTCACGCCGGAATGAAAGCTCCCCAAGCAGCCGGTACGATTCACACTGATTTTGAGCGCGGCTTTATCCGTGCGGAAACAGTGGCCTACAAAGACCTTATGGAAACTGGCTCAATGAATGCGGCGAAGGAGAAAGGTTTAGTTCGCAGCGAAGGTAAAGAATATGTTGTGCAGGAAGGGGATGTGATGCTTTTCCGGTTTAATGTATAGGCGTAGTGGTGCTCAGGAGTTACGCAGATGAATCTTGTTAGTCTTCTCATTGCATGGCTCGTTACCTCCGTCAGCTTATTCATCATTTCCAAACTGCCAACTGGTGTTGAAATTGACACTTTTCAGAAAGCGATAATTTCGGCAGCAGTTTTCGGTATTTTGAATGCCCTATTGCGTCCGATTCTTGGTGTTTTGGCTTTCCCAATTACCTTCATAACCTTTGGCTTATTTGCCATTGTTCTGAACGCGATTATTTTTGGTTTAGCGGCTTATTTAGTCACAGGATTTCGTTTACGCTGGGGAATTTGGAGTGCTTTGATAGGAGC
>DATNPI010000634.1:0-12741 GCA_036703325.1 Coleofasciculaceae cyanobacterium | reverse complement strand
ACTCCATGACCTTCGCCAAACCCAACTCCAGGTCCTTCGCCAAACCCAACTCCAGGACCTTCGCCAAACCCAACTCCAGGACCTTCGCCAAACCCAACTCCAGGACCTTCGCCAAACCCAACTCCAGGACCTTCGCCAAACCCAACTCCAGGACCTTCGCCAAGCCCAACTCCAGGTCCTTCGCCAAGCCCAAATATTCCACCCGGAAAGAACCCTACACCCAGAACGAATTCTACACCCGGACAGAATCCTACACCCAGAACGAGTTCTACACCCAGAACGCGTCCTAAACCTAGAACGCGTCCTACATCCGGCGAGAGTCCTATACCAGACGAGAGTCCTACATCCGGCGAGAGTCCTACATCCAGCGAGAGCCCTACATCCGGCGAGAGCCCTATACCAGACGAGAGTCCCACATCCAGCACAGATAGTGGCTTAACGCTTGCTTTAGCTGAAGGTGAATCTGATTTGGTTTCAAGGAAAGATGAGTCTTTCCAGCGTGAATTTGAGCAACATTTTGGGCTGCCCGTTCAGGCTCCAACTGGAACCCTGGTAGAAACCCGTGATATTCTTCACAAAGTTGAGGAAGCCACTGGGGTTAAACCAGCACTTATCTATGTAACGTTTGTGCCGCAAGTCGTTGCAGCTGATCAGGATAGAACTGTATCGTCCCCAACCCAAAATTCCCAAGACCAGTTGGAATTGATGCTGGTGACATCTGAGGGTTCACCGATTCGCAAGCGGGTAGCTAGAACCACGCGTAAAGAAGTCCTCAAAGTTGCAAATGAATTTCGCGCCGAAGTGACTAACGTTCGAAGTCGGCGTGGCTACGTAGCTCCTGCTCAGAGAGTTTATAAATGGCTGGTGGCTCCCTTGGAAGCTGATTTAAAAGCACGAGGTATCCAAAATCTAGTCTTCCTCATGGATTCGGGCTTGCGCTCCATCCCTATTGCGGCTCTCCATGATGGTCAGCAGTTTCTGATAGAGAAATACAGCCTCGGCTTGATGCCCAGTCTCAGCCTTACCGATACCCGCTACCAGAACATTAAAAACTTGCAAGTTCTGGCGATGGGAGCAGACAAATTTGCTGAACACAAGTCCTTACCAGCAGTGCCGATAGAGTTATCGACAATCACACCTACTCTCTGGCAAGGCAAGTCCTTCCTCAACGAGGCCTTTACGTTGGAAAACCTGAAAGCACAGCGACAGCGGCAACCTTTTGGAATAATTCATCTGGCAACCCATGCCTCTTTCCAACCTGGGGCACCGAACAATTCCTACATTCAACTTTGGGACAGCAAGCTGGGGCTGAACCAATTGTCAGAGTTAGGTTGGAATAAACCACCAGTAGAGCTATTAGTACTGAGTGCCTGTAGGACGGCCTTAGGAAATAGGGATGCTGAATTAGGTTTTGCAGGGTTGGCGGTGCAAGCTGGGGTCAAGTCTGCCCTGGGGAGTTTGTGGTATGTGAGTGATGAAGGAACTCTAGGGCTAATGATGGATTTGTACCAGCAGCTGAAGCAAACTCCAATAAAAGCGGAGGCACTGCGGCAGGCACAACTAGCAATGCTTAAGGGACAGGTGTATATCAAAGGGAGTCAACTGGTGGCTGGCAGTAAGTCGGTACCTCTGCCAGCCGAACTGGCTCAACTAGAAGACACAAAGTTTGAACATCCCTACTTCTGGGCAGGTTTTACGCTGATTGGCAGTCCTTGGTAATGTGGGGTAATGGGTAATGGGAAACCCTACCCCAACCAATCACCTATTACCAGCCAATTATCCCTCCTCAAAACGGCACGACATCAGAACTAAAATACAAGCCGCTTAATTCTTCCAGAGAAACATCAGTTTCCGGTTGTGGATCGCGGAAGTAGGGATGGATTGGCAGTAGCTCCCCCTGCCGACGTGCCTCAGGTTCAGCGACAATCTGCTCGATTAGGGTCAGGTAGTTCTCGGCAGTACTCTCCCAGGTGTAGTACTTTAACACATGCTGTTGACCACTCTGGGCAAAATGCTCCCACTCCTGAGCATTGCAGAGCAACCGCTCTAAACCCCGCGCAATGTCAATAGGATCAGAAGGGTCAACTAGTACACCATATTCCTCATCCCCTTTTCGCAGGCTCTCAGTTAAACCTCCGTTCTGGGTTACCACCACGGGCAAACCGACGGCTGCCGCTTCTAATGGGGCAAGACCGAAAGGTTCATAGAGCGAGACCAGCGCAAACACCGAACGGCGCTTTGCCAGAAACCGATAGGTTGCTGCCAGTGCCGATTGATCGGGTACGCAAAAGGCGCTAATTTTGCCCCACAAGTCTTTTTCTTGCACCACCTTACGGATGGGAGCCAGCACCTGTTGTTCGGCATGTTCGTCCCTAGCCTTCTCTCGCAAGGGATTATGCAGTCCAGCGGTAATCAGCACTAGATTGGCTTGCTCCTGAAGCGTCTGACTTTGGGCGAAGGCTTGCACCAGACCCAATGCGTTCTTTTTGGAAGACAAGCGGCTGGAAGCCAGGATGACGGGCAAATCCCGCCGTTCCTCAGCAATGTCCCGTGCCAATCGCTCTTGAACCAGCACTTGGGTGGCTTGCTCGTTGTGGGCGCGGGCGTCAGCACTGAACATGGCCGGGTCTACGCCCGGTGGAATTACGGCAAAGCGGGCATCATTGTTCACCTCCACTGCCCCACGATAGGCGGGATGAGTGTACTGTTGGATGTGTTCTTGTTGCGTATTGGTGATGTTGACCGCCGAGCGATTCATGCTGAGGCGTTCGGCGATTAAACGCCGTCCGAAGTGGTAGTACTCGTCTATTTCGACCAGCTCCTCTGGAGAGATGTTCAGTTTATCTATTTTCTGGGCACCGAGGGAATGAGCTGTAAAGGTGAAGGGTACGCCAGTCTTATCCTCAATCAGAACACCGCAGATTCCTCCATCGCTGTAGTGGGTGGTCATGGCATCTGGTAACCCACCCTCCTCTTGATAAAATTTCAGGATGTTGGGCACCCAGTCCTGAACTAAATGGGGCCACAGCAACTCTTTGCGCAGGAATTCCTTTGGTCCGGCTGGCAACCGGATGATGCGAACGTTTTCAACGCCTGGATAAGCGTCAAACGGCTCAATAAACTCTGGCCACTCTGGATCAATGATTTGGCGGGTGAGAATATCAACTTTGTGACCCTTTTGAGCGATCGCCAATGCAACTTCCTTGACATATACCAGCTGACCCCCAAAATCCGGATGTTCCGAGATGTGACTATCGTTGTGGTCGAAATTGCCCTGAGGGTTAAGAAATCCAATGTGCATCGCCTGAGTCCAATATGGCTTTATTTCTGTCAGGTAGCTTAACTTTTTTCCACCATTACTATTGGTCCGACGGGTTGTGGGGGTGATGGAGAGGGTTCTAAAGTAACGGCTAAGGTTGATTTTGTAGAACTACAAGCAGCGGCAGCATCGCTAGGAATAGAAAATTCGTCTAAAACTGTCCCCTGCTGACTAGCGCCGAACTGGGCGCAAAATATCTTTTGATTATCAATGATTGCCCAAAGTCGATAAATCTGAGCTACAGGCGGAGCCGGAAGGTTTTGAAAGGCGATAACTGCTTTTTGCTGATCAAGATCGAGTACGATGCTTCCAGAGGCGGAATTTGCTTTGTCTGTGCCTGTGAGAGAGAAGACGCGGGTATTAGACCGTTGTAGGACATTAATAATATTCTTCTGGCTCTGTGCCGTCTTAAGCTCTTGCCGCAGACGATAATTGTCTAAACCTAAAGCCAAAGCTAGCAGGGCGGCTACACTACCAGCAATTTTGCTCCACGGTAAACGAGACCGTTTTCGTACAGGGTTACGGTTGGTTTCCCCCTGGACAGCATCGAGAATGGCTGTATGGATCTGGGGTGGAGGCTCGACTTCAGGGAGAGTGTACGGCAACAGTTCCAAGGCCTCCTGCCAAAGATTCACCTCTGTGGCTAGTTGAGGATTTTCTGCCAGGAGTCGTCCAAATTCCTCAGCTTCTTCAGGGCTGAGGCTGCCGAGGACATAACCTGTCATCAATTCTTCTAAGTGTTCGCGGGACAAGGGGCCGGTCATAGTGCCACTATCTAATGAAATCTTCTAGGGTTTGTCTCAGTTTCAATAAACCCAAGCGAGACCGAGTCTTGACTGTTCCCAGGGGTATATCTAGCTGTTGAGCAATTTCCGATAAACTGAGACCTTCGTAGTAGGCCATCTCTAATACCTGACGCTGGTTTTCTGAAAGTTGCGCCAAAGCATTCCGAAGCTGCTGCGATCGCTCACCTAAGGAAATATGTTCAAATGGCGTGTTAGAGGTGGTTTCAATGGGCATGGTTCGACGCCAAGTGTCGAGAAATTTGAGTTTCTTGTTACGAGAGCGAAGTTTGTCAATTGCCCGTGAGCGAGTCATGGTGGTAAGAAAGCTACTGAGAGAACCGCGAACAGGATTGTAGGTATTGCTACGCCAGAGCGCTACAAAAATCTCTTGAGTCAGGTCTTCTGCCTCTTGAGAGTTTTTCAAGATATGAAGCGCTAATCCGTAGACAAGCCTGCCATAGCGCTCATAGAGAATGCTTAGAGCAGACTGTTGACCAGCCTTCAATGCGTGAAATAGCTCTGTATCCGTCGGGGGCGATGGAGGTGTCGGTTGAGAACTGGAGGAGTCAGGATGCATGCCTTCTGAACAATAGACTTGAACCCGTAATTTCAGAGTTGATTCCTGCCTTTCATGGGGTCGCTCAGAAGAGGAGAGAGGTTCATTCTCTTTAAATACGACTGACCGAGCAGATTGGATCTCTTGGAATAGAACTGTAACTAACTTGCTCAGGCTCAGGATATGGCGGCAAATTCGTATTACAGGCAACTATAGCGTTAAGTATTTCGATCTTGAAGGCAATCTCGCCGATGGAGACTCTAAATCGTCGATTACCTACCCTCCCCCAGCGCCCCTCACCACTTAACTCTAGAAACTTGTGGGGCTTGATTTTTTTTGCATCCCTCATCTGGTCGTTGCACTCAGCGGGTCTATTTCAACAGGATTTAGTTAATACAGGGGGCTGGACTCTTGTCCTGCGCTTTCTCATTGCTGCTACCCATCCAGACCTTAGCCCAGAATTGCTCAAGCTGACTCTGGAGGCCACGTTCAAGACACTAGCCTTTGCTGTATGTGGCACCACTTTCAGTCTGCTAATTGGTGTGGTGGGTGGTGTTCTGTCTTCTGAGGTGTGGTGGCAATCTGTTGCAAGAGTTAGGAGTCAGGAGTCAGGAGTCAGAAGTCAGGTTCCTTGGCTGCTGGTACGGGCGGCTTTGGCAATCCCTAGATCGATTCATGAACTGATTTGGGGATTATTTTTTGTCAATATTTTTGGACTCGATCCACTCGTGGCGATTTTGGCGATCGCTATTCCCTTTGGTACTATTACTGCCAAAGTCTTCTCAGAAATTTTAGACGAAACACCTCGCCAGCCCTTGATGGCACTCCTCAATAGCGGCGTCCCACCTCTCAATGCTTTCGCCTATAGCCTGATTCCCCAAGCTTTTCTGAATCTGCTCTCCTACAGTTTCTATCGGTTTGAATGTTCTATTCGTTCAGCGGCGGTGCTGGGTATCATCGGTGCTGGTGGACTAGGCTATCAACTGCTCCTCAGTCTCCAGTCTCTACGTTACGAAGAAATGTGGACGTTTCTGATTGCCTTAGTTGTATTAAATGGCGTCACCGATTTCTGGAGTAGTTTGCTGCGTCACCGCTTAGGGGCACCCAGCCGCCTAGATTTGAATGTCCTGAATCTCAAAGGGCGCAAAAAGCCTCTTTACCAAGGCGACCCATTCGTGAAGGCGTCGTTCCTGGGTATCGTTGTCTTACTAATATTCTCCTTCTGGTATGTCCAAGCTGATTTCTCCAAACTTTGGGCACCGCGAACTGCCCAGCTATTGGCAGGGGTGATTCAGGATGTCTTCCCACCCGATGGCAGTCAGCTGACTCAGCTATTTACCCTTTCACTTGAAACTCTTGCCATGTCTATCCTGGCAATGGCTGGGGCTGGCATTGGTGGTATTTTGCTGTCTTTCCCGGCAGCACGGAACTTCTTCTTGCCAGGAGGGATTTTCGATAGTGGCAGATTTAATTTTAGATTGCCGATTTTAGATTTTGGATTGGGGTTCTCTAACCAGGAAACAAAGCCGACTCTATCCCCAGAGCAACCTAATAATCCAAAATCCAAAATCCAAAATCCAAAATCCTTTGGCTGGGGAACCGCCGTGCTGGTGTTTACCCGGTTTGTGCTGCTGTTTGCTCGTGCTGTCCCTGAACCAATCTGGGCGTTGATCTTTCTGTTTGTGTTGTTTCCGGGAATTTTACCAGGAGCGATCGCTCTCGGCTTACACAACTTGGGCATTTTGGGGCGTCTGATGGCTGAAGTAACGGAAAATCTAGATGAACGTCCGTTGCGATCGCTCAAAGCCTTAGGCGCTACTGGTCCCCAAGTCTTCCTCTACGGCGTCTTACCCCGCACCCTACCCCGCTTTGTTGCTTATATACTCTACCGTTGGGAAGTCTGCATCCGCGCCACGGTTATTGTCGGTTTAGTCGGTGCCGGGGGATTAGGTCGTCTCCTCACAGAGCAACTGAGTAGCTTTGACTACAAAGGTGTGCTGACAACCTTAATCGTTTTTCTCGCCCTCACGTTTCTGGTAGACCTGATTAGTGCCTCGGTAAGACGGACATTAAGGTGATGAATCACCGCTGACAGAAAGTAAAATATCTAACCAAGTTGCTATAGTTGCTTTGGAAACATACAAGTGTTCCCCTAAACCAAAATCCTGAAGGTTGCTATTTATGCCGCCATCTTCCGAGCCATCCTTCACAAAAGACTTCGTTCACTTCAAGCAGCACGTAGCACAACTTTTCCAAAAGGAAGGTTGGACGGTTGAAACTACAGAGCAAAACCAAGCTGGTTACGATTTTGTTGTCAAAAAAGGGAATCAGCTTGGCGCTGTCCAGGCTAAATGGCTAAAAAGTGATGTTCAGAAACCTCATCTTTCAAAATTTGTTGATTTTTTAGAAACCCAAGCTGGTCGAAAATTTAGCTGTGGTTTTTTTATAACGACACAAGGTTACGGTGGGTCAGCACGCGCTTTGATCAGAACTTGGGGTCAAAATTCTAAAATCTTTTGTGGTATTGCCACTCAAAATGAGATTATTTGGATTAATGATGCCCAAGGTGTGTCCCCACCTGAGCCACCCAAGCCAGACAAGATTTATTTCGGTATTTTTACTTGCAAAGGCGGTGTGGGGAAAACAACTATTGCGGCGCACTTAGCCGGAGCATTTGCTCTTGAAGGGTTCAATGTTGCTCTTGTGGACTTAGACCCCGAAAAAAATCTTCAAAAGTTAATCGGTGATGGGGTTTATCTTCCTAAACCGAACAACGTTGGCGAGAGTATCGAAGTCTACGATGAAAAAGCCTGGGACGAAGATGCAGCCCGTGACTGCAAGATAGTAATTTGTGATTGTTCGCCTGCTTTTGATCGTAATCCCGAAGAGCTAGTTAAGAAATTTGACTATTGTATTATACCAACAACCTTCAACCCGCTCGGAATCAACAAGCATGGCAAGGTCATTAAAGACACTGTCAAGGACATACGTAAAATTAATAAAAATGCTCATCTATTTGTGCTAGTAAATAACTTTAAACAGCCGACAAATAGGCAAATGCAGCTGCTTAAAAAAGTTTATTTTGAGGCTTATGAAGAAATCAAGGAAACCGATGAAAGATTTCACTGCATAGACCCAGAAGAAGTCTGTATTCGTTCAAGCGATCAGCTTTATTACTGGGGGATTCATCTTCTCGAAAACCCAGAAGAGCCACAAAGCGAATTAGCATTTAAACTCATTGGAGGTAAATGCCATCCACGGGAGGATTTTATAGATTTAGCCGATTATATCGAAACCAAGGCTGGCTTAGGAATTCTGCGAGATAAACAATAGAGATTATTCAAGGTCTGGCGATCGCGCTTCGCAGGGGTGCAACGAAGTCTTTCTTCGTTGCAACTGTCGGCATTCACCCTTCAGTTGCCGAAGAGCTTTTCACTCGGCGATTACCTGAAGCGCGTTACTTTCTGTAGATGAGTTTGACCAGAGTTCAGACATTGAAGAGTTTACTCCTATTAGAGGAATGTTTCACTATCAAATAGGTTTGTATAAATTGTAAAAACAAAACTTTATATCATATCTGTTCCTTTGGTATGAAGTTAGGAAAAACGATATGCAGTTAAATGGCTTGGTTAGGAGAACAGATAGGTAGCTAACTGAACTAGGCGATTGAGCGGCTACAGATCGAGAGCAAAGCGCGATCGCTCCTTTTAAAATCCGGAGTACTGTCTGACTTACGCTCTTGAGCCTTCAAGTTTCTCGTTACACCTATCTGGTAAGCCATTTTGATGAGTTGCTAGAAGATGCACATCCGGCTATTCATTAGCAGCCACTTAACTTGACAATGCCGTTTTTGAAAGAAAATTAAAAACCTGCAAGGGTATAAGAGGAATCTTTACTATGAAGCCTTCTAATTTGTCCAAAGCTGCTTGGGCTGGCGCTTTCACTCTGAGTTTAGCTACCCTGCCCTTAGCTGTACCTGCTTCTGCACAGACTAGCACTGGTTCAGGTGGCGCGACTTCGGGTGCCACCGCAATCCCTAACACAGCCACAGCTCCTGGTAACGCGGCTCCGGGTACAACCGGAATCCCTAACACAGCCACAGCTCCTGGTAATGCGGCTCCGGGTACAACCGCAATCCCCAACACAGCCACAGCTCCTGGTAGCACGACTACTACAGGCACTACCACAGGTACAGGTGGAGCTACAGGCACTACCACAGGTACAAGTGGCACGACTTCACGCAATACCACAGGTACAAGCGGAGCTACAGGCACTACCACAGCTACAAGCGGCACGACTTCAGGCAATACCACAGGTACAGGTGGAGCTACAGGTACTACCACAGGTACAAGTGGCACGACTTCAGGTGCGCTCATAGCTCCAGGTGGCACGACTTCAGGCACTACCACAGCTCCTGATGGCGCTCCTTCAGGTACTACCACAGCTCCGGGTAGCTCGCTTTCAGGCACGACGACAGCTCCGGGTGATGCGACTACAGGCACTACCACAGCTCCGGGTAACACAACTACAGGCACTGCCCCTTACCAAGGAACTGACACAGCAAGAACAGAGCGCGATTCTTCAAGTTGGGGATGGCTCGGCTTGCTCGGTTTAATCGGTTTAGCCAATCTGTTCCGCAGGCCTAAAGAAACGACTCGTTATGTCGATTCCGAACAGGTAAGTAGTTCTGGCTCTGGAAGATATTAAGCGCTTAATCAATTAAGCTGATGTGCATTTAACTTGCATCGCTGTAGATAGGGGAGTGTCCAAGCATGGGCGTCAACTTAAGGCTGAAATGTCCTAAGTAGCGCCCGATTAGATCCCCCCCGCCCCCCTTAAAAAAGGGGGAGAAGATTTCGATTCCCCTTTTTTAACTCTAGCTAGGGCAGGACTTACGCATTCGCCCCCCTAGCTCCCAAAATCTGGGGGGAACCGGATTTACTCCCCCCAAGGTTGGGGAGTTAGGGGGGCTTGCACGATGGTGTTTGCGTAAGTCCTGTAGGGGGGAGCGAGGCTCTACAGGCTTAACATGAATGCCTGCAAAGGCGCACTTGTCTTGGTTTTCCCTTAAGCGTTCCACGGACGCTTTTCGCATCCGTTATGCATGAAAGAAACACGCCCAAGGGCTTCTCCCCCTCCTCCCTCTGTCAATTTAAATTGCTGAAAACAAGAACTGATAAAGCTTATCGGTTATATCTTGCACTTTTTTACACATATCTTTGCTCAATCCCAATCGTTTCTGCTTGCAGATAGAGGAATCACGGATTCCGCACCTAATACTCTGTGGGTTAAGTAGATGCGGCAGTGGGTCTTGAACAATTGAAACTAGACTTGAATTTTTCTATGAGCTCAACATACGACTTTCAATACTTTCAGGGGAATTCTCTTTCCAATTTGTTTGCTCAAGACATCACGGATTCACAGGGTGCATTCATCCTGAATTACCCTGCGACTGGCAGTTGGGCGGCTTACCCCAACACGAAAAAATACTTTATTCAAGACGGCAGTAGTGAAGCCACCAAAACGTCGTTCGACAAGATTTGCCAGAAGGAACCTTGGAAAAATCTAGCTGTCTTAGGTGACGCCATTCCAGGAATTGTTATTATTGAGCCGCAAAAATTGCTGATTGACTACTGGCGGGAGCATTTTGGCTTTAGCTACACCAGTATAGAAATGATGGATTGCTCGATGTATCTGGATGACCTCAGCCAGAGTTCGCGCTTTGACAAGGTCATCACTCTATTCCCGTTTGATAATCTAAAGCCTGAAAAACATGCCGTTGATCCAGACACCCACTACCGCTTGCTCAGCAAAGCAACGCTAGCCGACTCGGGAGTGCAATGTCCGAAATACAAGAGCTACAATCTGCACGAAGTCAATCTCGAAGACATTCAGCTACCAGAACAATTCCCCTACTTGATCAAAACGTCGCACGGACTCTCAGGAGAAGGCACATACATTATCAGAAGTGCCAGCGAACTGAACTACTGTCTTGAAGAAGTGAGGAAATATCTCGATATTAAGTTGCTGGATACGATTATTGTCTCGGAGTTCGTCAAGGATGCTGTGCAGAACCACTGCGTACAGTTCTATGTCAACAAAGCGGGAGAGATTACGCTCATCGGCACCACAGGTCAACTCGTCACAGAGGAGGGTAACTATTTAGGGGGGCTGATTCACTACCGCGAAACTGACATGAGCAAATTCTTTGAGATGATTGCCGCCATCGGTCAGTATGCTCACCAACAGGGGTATTTCGGCTTCATTGGCTTCGATGTGTTGGAAGATAAAGACGGACAGTTTTATATGATCGATGCCAATTTTCGAGTCAATGGCTCGACTCCTCTGTGCTTGCAGCGCAATACCCTATTAGGGCTGGGAAAGGAGGTAGCTAAATATTCCAGTGACTACCATATGGATGGCACATTCGAATCCATTCTAATGACCCTGAAACCCGAATTGGAACGCAAGGATTTTATGATCCTGTCGGCTCTAGAGAAGGTCAAATACGGAAAAATCTACACCGAAATTTACGGGATTGTTACTGGAGAGACGCTGGAGGAAATGCAGCACATCGAGCAGAACCTGCAGGAAAAGGGATTGCACCAGCTTGGTTAAAGGGATTAAAGCTTTTAAGGGTATCAACAATCACCAGCAATAGATACATTAGCTTTATTCCTCAGAGAGACGTTTGCGGGTAAAGAGTCAATCACAATCTTGGGGAAAACAGTAGGGACACGTTCTAGTAATGAACGAAGAACCGACAGATGAAACCGAGAATCTGAGGGACACTGAGCAGCTAATCACAGAAATAGAAGCGCTGATATCCAGAATTGAGTTACTGAGAATCCGCATCGCTTCGTATTTGCTCTTATCGGGAGTTTCCCCCCAAAGGGGGGAAACTCCCGACCGCTGAAAGCTTTACGATGCGATCGCTAGCTCTCCGAATGTTTCGCCCCTACAAGATGCATATTTTGCATCTTTTGTCAAATAATTCTACTGAACCGATGCTCTAGACCGGGTAAAGACGGTGTAGGAGATCCATCAACTGTTCTCCATCTTCCAGGTAGGTCACGTACTCGCTTTCGCCCACCTTAACGTTCTTGCCTTCCATATCCTCCCCGTACCGTTCAGCCGTGACGACAATCGGTGTGCTGCTGGGAAGTTCCGCGCCCTCACGGATGCGCCGCCCCATGTTAATAAACTCGTCTATCGACAGCTCGACTTGGTTGAGCAAAATCAGACCAGGCCGATCGCGCACACCACGCGCTAGGGCGATCGCGTCGTCTTCTTCTAGCGCCACAACCACGCAGTAGCCCCAGTTGTAGAGGTTTTGTTTCAGGATCGGGCGCGTATCGTCATCCAGTTCGATTATCAGGATTGTCGGTGGCGCATCTTTTTTCTCGCTCATTGGTTCCCCTGTACTCTTCTCGTGAAACGTTACTTGCAGACTGAGGAACTCAGTAGGGAGATGAGGGAGATCGGGGCATGGGTTTGACCGCAACTCGGTATTATCCGCCATCTCTGTCCTTGACTCCCAGCAAGCGATCGTATTCCTCTCTGAGAACCCTGAAACACTCGCACGCCGACGCTTCCAGCCCCTGCTGATCCAGGATCTGGACGTGACCTCGGTTGTACTGGATCAGACCTCTCTCCTGAAGCTTTTGGGCAGCTTGGGTGACACCAGCGCGGCTCACGCCCAGCATATGACCGAGGAACTCCTGCGTCAGCTTAAGGTCATCCGAGTCAATGCGGTCTTGCGCTTCGAGCAGCCAGCGTGCCAAGCGTTGATCTAGAACGTGGAGGCTGTTGCAGCCAGTAGTCTGCGAGATCTGCGCGATTAGAGCTTGTGTGTAGCGCAGCAGCAGGTCGCGCAGAGGCTTATTGCGATCGAACTCCTCCAGCAGCGCTCCTGCATCGATCTTGATGGCGCTGCCAGCTATTTGTACGATGTATTCCGTCTGTGTAGTCTCCCTTCCACCCATGAAGGCATTGACGCCGATCACTTCACGGTTACCCACCATACCGGCCTCTGCCGTGGAGCCGTCACGCATCGTGATCGTGATCGAGAGGAGGCAATC
>DATNPI010000609.1:0-5037 GCA_036703325.1 Coleofasciculaceae cyanobacterium | reverse complement strand
CTAACGCAGGAGGTTGAGCTGGAAACATAGGAACGGTTCAGGAGCCTCTTGATTTCTTTCCCTAGTTTGTGCCTCTAAAAGGCGATGCTGCCAGTCTAGCAGCCAATTTTTTTACTGGGCTAATAAGAGAATACGGAGAAGTTGCACCTTACACTACTTAGTAACAGCTTTTTAAGGAACATTGCAGCTGTTGTAAAACTTCGCCAGGACTGCTTTTTTACCCTATATTCCGCAGTTTGCTTAGTCTGGCAAGAGCGATTTGCCCCAGGCAGAATTGACACAGGGAAAGTTTCTGGAATATATGTCACCCTTGCAACTGGCACACTACGTATTTGTTACGAAGTGTGACATAAGCAGGACTTACGCTTTTTAACGAAATTATGTCATTCTGAACCCAGCGATAGCGAAGTGAAAAATCTGGGAGATGCTTCACTACACCCAGCCTGCCCTCGAACGAAGTGAAGGGTTTTGTTCAGCATGACACTCAGGTGTTGCGTAAGTCCTGATAAGGTCTTCAACTCAGCACGGGCCACGCCCCGCTAGGCTAACGCCGACGCTCCTTACGTCGCTAATGTTAACAGCGCTTTCGGCGCAGCACTTTTAGCCTCTCTTCAGAGAAAATCGGCTTTAAATAAAGTTTCGATAAAGGGAATGACAAATCCTAGCAACCACTCATAGGCGTGTGCTATTCTTCATCGTGTTTACTCAATAACCCTTTTTATATCTGAGTCTTAGCACAGAATAGACATATCAAAATTGATATGCCTTATTTCGAGTATGTAGCTTCTATTTTTTTGCGGTTTAATCCTTTATCGAGGATTAAAGTGCAGGGCTAAAACTCCCGCTGTTCTATCTTAAATAGTCCTGGAGAATTGTCAATGCCGGGTTAGGTCAAGTCATCAAACTTCAAGCCCTCAGACTTCTCAAATCCTAAATAGTTTGGATTTTCAAAACTTTCATTCAGTTAATCAGGGTAGGAATAAGTGACATTTAACTCCGTTGAATTCGTAGTCTTTTTTGTCGTTACCTATTTCCTCTATCGCGTCTCTCCTTTCCGCTGGCAAAATTTAATATTGCTCGTTGCCAGCTATGTCTTCTATGCCTGGTGGGACGTGCGCTTCGTTTTTCTGATCGTTTTATCAACCGCAGTTGACTTCTTCTGCGGGTCGATGATAGAGACGGGTCGATTATCGCGATCTAAACGCCGCTTTACTTCTTTGTTCCTTGTATTTGCGGCGTTCTTCTTCACTACAGTGCAATGGAATGCGGTTCAACTCAGGACAGAACCGATCGCTCTCTCAGTACAGTGGGCAAAACTTCTGCCGACCTCTTTGTCAGGATGGTTGGCATTACTGGGAACGCTGGCACTGGTAGCGATCGCTAACCTGCTGTATCCACGATTCGCTTCACTTCAGGAAAAGCGCAGACGTGACTTGTTCCTGTTTGTCAGTATCTGCACTAACCTTGCACTCCTCGGCTTCTTTAAGTACTTTAATTTCTTCATTAGCAGCGCTGAGGGAGCAATTCGTGGGCTTGGCATTCAGGCCGAACTCCTGCACTTAAACATCATTCTGCCTGTAGGAATCTCGTTTTACACGTTTAAGACGATAAGCTACACCGTTGATATCTATCGGGGCAAGATGCAGGCAGCCCAACGATTTTCGGACTTTGCCCTCTTCTTGGCTTATTTTCCGCCATTGCTTGCTGGCCCAATTGATCGCGCCTCCGAGTTACTTCCTCAGTTGTCAAACCCACGCCAGATAAGTTTTAAGCAATCTACAGAAGGCGTGTTCCTGATTTTATTCGGCTTGTTCAAGAAGGTAGCCATCTCTGATGGCGTCGCCGGTTCAGTCGATGCCATCTACGGGACTACCGGGGCAGTTTCCTGGATTGATGTTGTTTTGGCAACGTTCCTTTACGCTGTCCAAATCTACTGCGATTTCTCCGGCTACTCTGACATGGCTAGAGGTGTATCCAAACTGTTCGGCATCGAACTGATGCTCAACTTCAATCTGCCCTATTTCTCAAAAGACCCCAGCGAATTCTGGCGTCGTTGGCACATCAGCCTCTCCACTTGGTTACGAGACTACCTCTACATCCCTCTGGGTGGAAGCCGTCAAGGTGAGCGTAAAACCTATCAAAATCTGATGACGACGATGGTGCTGGGCGGACTTTGGCACGGGGCGGCATGGAACTTTGTCCTCTGGGGATTTTATCAGGGAGCAATTCTGTGTGTGTATCGTGCCTTTACGCCTAAGACCAAACCAGGCGATCGCAAAAATCGTTTCGGACTCCTAGGAGACATAGTTACGATCCTGTCCTTCTTTGTCGTGACTTGTTACGGGTGGTTGTTATTCCGAGCCACTTCTCTGGCTCAAATTATCACCTTCACAAAGATTCTGTTTCTAGATTTCGGAAACTTAGCCCTCAGCCTACCCAAGCCTCCCTTGCCTGTACTCTTGGGGATTCCACTATTAATTGGCTATGAAGTGGTTGAATACCTGGCTAGTAATCCGAAGTTTAAGCGCCACTATCCAATACCAGCCCGTGCTGCCCTTTACGCTGCACTAATCATTATTCTGTTAATGGGGGAGAGCAATGCGCCTGCACAGTTTATCTATTCCCAGTTCTAAGCCACGCACAGGCAAAACATTCAGTAAGGCTGTCCTGACTGGACTGTGGATACTTTTCTTTCTTTTTGTGTTCGATGTCTCAATCAATTTTCTGTTCCCGTATCCCTCAAACCCGCAAGTAACATCTCCTGGGCAACTCAACACCTATTTTGAATATGGGCGGTCTATTGAGGGAAAGCTATCACGGATGATCGGTTCCACAGATGAATCGAGTGCATCTCTCGCTCAAGCCGGCTGGTTAGACCCAGAATTATGGAAGAAGTTAAACTTACCCACTAACCCTGCTCCAGGTAAAGACTTGCTCGTTGCCATCTACGGGATGTCATTCACAAAAGACGTGGGCGCGGCGATGGAGGAAATGGACTCCAAGCTGACGATGAGAACGATCGCTGGTCCCGCAGCTCCACCCAACTACTCATTTGCAGCATATAACGTAGATCGGGGTAAACACGAAGCCGATGTCCTGATTCTGGGAGTCTTGGCGTCTAGCGTCAAAGCTCTCAGAACAATGAACGGCATGACGTGGCAGTTTGAAGGGCCTGCTCCTTATACCTACCCACGATACGTTGTGGAAGACGGGAAGCTGAAGGGAATCTGGCCAAAGATTTTGTCACTGGGTCAATTCCGCGCCGCCTTCCAAGACAAGCAACAGTGGAACGCATTTGTAACTCAGATGCAAGAACACGATCAATTCTTTAACTCATTCCTGTTCAAGCACAATTGGCTGGATAATTCGGTACTTGTGCGCCTGATTCGCAGAGCTTGGGCACAACGCCATCAGCTGTCGATTACAAACCAGATTCATAATTCAGCCGGGTTCAATGCGGAAACGGAAGTCCCAGTTTTAAGGGCGATGGTTAGCGATTTTGCGGCAACGGCTAAACGTGATGGCAAACTGCCAATCGTCCTCGTCCACAATGATCGCGGATACAACGACCATTTGTTCCAAGCGCTGAAGCCGGCCCTAGAAAAGGATTCAATTCCCTATGTGAGTACCCATAATATTGCTCCAGCTACTGATGTCAGGAACTTTGTTGGTGATGGCCATTTCACTGAGAGTGCCAACAAATCAATAGCAAAAGCTGTACTGAAGTTGATCAACGAAAATGTTGACCGGAGCGCTTCACCCAAAGGCGGCTCTTGAAGCCCACTCATACGAGTTCATTGTATGAATTGCTGCGAAAGGAGTACTTGCCTCGCCCCCTAAATCCACGCCAGTTGCTCTACTTGGGGAGACCCCTGCGTACCCGCCACTGGCTCCCCAATTCTGGGGGACTTTGAAATCTGGTTCCTCCCAATTTTGGGGGGCTAGGGTGTGTTTTCAAACCCCCAAATCCCCCTAAATCCCCCTTTTTAACTCCAGAGTTTGACGGCTTTGTCAGTGGCAATGCATTGTGAGAGAATGCTAATCAATTAAGCTCTTCTACTTAATCTAATGGGTGAAACCAAGAGCTACTTATGCAGGACTCAGGCGAGTGTTGGCTGAAAAGGACTCAGGACTTTGAACTGTTAGCTGTCGGTTTTGCCTTAAGGTTGGGTTCTGGATCTTGGGCGACCCAACCCTGAGGCGAATTGTAGCGAACTTCAAAATGCAAATGGGGTTTATCGGTGTCACGGCCTCCAGTAGAACCAACCGTTCCCAGAGTATCTCCCGTCTTAACCTTCTGACGCGTAGTTACAGACACACTCTCCAGATGAGCATACCGGGTTTGGCGTCCCCCCTGGTGATTGACGACCACTAAATTGCCATAATTACCTTGCAGACCAGCGAAGGCTACCGTGCCGTCTTCAACTGACAGCACGGGTGTCCCAGGATTTGCCAGTAAATCTATTCCACTGTGAAACGTTGGTTTCCCAGTAGTAAGACTTTGATGCCAGCCATAGCTCAGTGCTACTGTTGCTCCTGAGGGCAAGGGATAACCGACAAATCCCGTATAAGTATCGACAGGCCGACGTGCCTGTGCTAACAAATTTACCCCTGGAATAAAGACCTGCTCCCCTACTCCAGTGGTAGCTTGTTTGTGAGGAGCTAGAGGGAGGGTGTTAGCAGAATTGGCTTGAGTGCCAACCACTGGGATAACCAGCCAAAAAATTGTGGAACAAATGGGAAACCAGCGATTGGTCACCCGATTTTGGATTTTGGATTTTGGGGCGCGAGGGTCGGAGGTCTCCTCCGACCTTAAGTAGCGCCCATGATTTTGGATTGGCTCCGCCTTGAAAGGACCCAGCTTTAAATTCGGCAAAATTTTTTGATAATTCCCTTTGAAAAGGGAGGATTGAAACCCCTTTTTTTCGGTCATTGGTTATTGATTATTGATTATTAGTTATTGGTTATTAGCAAACAACAACCAACAAACAACAAAGGATTAAAGCACTCGCAGGATACTGGGAATGCTATCCACAG
>DATNPI010000607.1:0-4332 GCA_036703325.1 Coleofasciculaceae cyanobacterium | reverse complement strand
GAAGTTTTTGGCACAGCCCCAGGCGCGGAATTTAGAGACCCTGAGGAGCCGCGTAATAGTGAAATTAGTGCTGCAACTACATTCCGCAGCACAGGTAATGGAGGTTTGTTGAACATTGAAACTGGGAAGTTGATTGTCAGGGATAGAGGTATGGTGACTGTCAAGAGTCAAGGAACAACGCAGGCGGCAGGTAACCTAGAAATCAACGCTCGCTCTATCAACCTAGACAATCAAGGAAGCATTACAGCTACTACCAATTCGGGTAACGGTGGGAATATATTCTTAACAGTCAAAGATTTGTTACTCTTACGCAATCAAAGCACAATTTCCGCTACTGCGGGTAATGGACAACAAGGCGGCGATGGCGGTAATATCACCATCGATGCTCCCTCGGGCTTTATCGTTGCGGTTCCTAACGAGAATAGCGACATCAGCGCCGACGCGTTTAGCGGTCAGGGAGGGAACGTCAGGATTCGGGCTGCTAATATTTTTAACATCGCACCATTGAGTCGGCAAGAGCTTGAGCAGTTACGTCCTAATGATTTAAACCCGAATGAGTTAATCACAAATGATATCACAGCGATTTCGCAGCAAAATCCTACTTTGGGCGGTCAAATAAGCATAAACACACCGGACGCTGACCCCAACCGGGAATTAGTGGAACTGCCTACAGTCGTCCTCGATACTTCCAACCAAGTAGATACTAGCTGTGCTGCCTTTGCTAATGGAGAAGGCAATCAATTTACCGTTACCGGACGCGGCGGTTTGCCTCCTAGCCCATACGAACCCCTCAGTACTGATGTAGTTTGGTCAGATACTCGCTTGCCAACTGCCACAGCCCGGCAGGATCGAGAGCAGACACCCAGCGCAAAACCAGCCTCTAAACCTGAAGCTGTGGCAATTGTACCCGCCACTGGTTGGGTGTTCAACGGTAAGGGTCAAGTCACGCTGATCTCTCATGCGTCAAGTGCTGCCAGTTTGGGGTCTAGCCCACATTCCGCAGGTGCGATCGCAAGACATCGTATTTTTGAGGCGTAGCAGGGAACTCATGAGAAATTAGAGTATGAAAGATAAACTAACTTGGTTCAGATCTCAGGCAGGATGGATCTTGAAAGGGAAGGTAATTGCTCTTCAATCAACGAATGGGAACACATCCTCAAAAATCAGGCTTTTTGTGTAGTCAAAATAATCACAGGACTGATACAACTGGCAAATCCTTAGAAGAGCAGTTGTCAGAGGTGAAGTGTGATGCATTCTTGAGCGATCGCAACAAAAAAAGGGAATCACCAGTTTGTTCTAACTCTTTGAGGACACCACTTGTTTTGAGAGGCGATCGCTCAAGAATGCGTCCTGCACCCAGAGCAAAACTCTTGCGTCCCAAAATTTCCTTTGTTTGCAACCACTCTGCATGTGGTTGGGTGCTACAGACTTACGCAACTGACACTTACGTAAGTCGGGAATCTTCTCATCCGGAGAAATGACAGTAATCACAGAGGCGGATGATTTTTTACAAGGCGTGCTAGCAAAGGAGATAATATTTTCGACAAGGGGCACCAAAAAACTGGAGAATCCCGCGCCGTTCCTCGGTTAAATTGGTAATTTGTTTGATTTGGGCGACTGTAACCAGATGAATTGACATAAAACATTGAAAGACCCAGCGTAAGGTAGGAGTGGCAGTCGGTTTACCCAACTGGTTATCAATAGTCTGTTTTGCCCGTTCCAAAGCTTGGCGCAGTGCCCTTTGACCCAAACTATAAACTAGCAAGCACAAACCCATGACCATCGCGAGTGCCGCAACCCGTTCAGTTGAGTTGAGGAAAACACTTGAGGTAAAAAACAGTGGATCTTTGAGAAAGCGGAAACCTCGTTCAGTCGATTGCTGCGCTTTGTATTCGCACAGTAAATTGTTGTCACTAAGTTCGTTAACATCAAGTACATTTGTTGCTAAGATAAACTTTCCGGCTCGTTGGACTTCAACTGCAATCGCAGTTTCTTTGGGTACTAGCGTTGCATGAATCTGGAAGTAGGAAGTAAAAAGAGCATTCTTACGCGGTCTACCACGTCCGGTGTGTTGCCTTACCTCATGCACTTCGATATTAGCAAGCTGATGTAAGGGCAATTTACGATTCATACGTTCAGCAGCAAGTTGAGCATCCTTCTGGCAAGCAAACTGTTGTTGGCACAACTGCTTGAGTTCAGATTGAGCTTTGGACAACTGTTTGCCGCAACGTTTTTCCAACTGTTTAAGGTCAGCTTCTTGACGCGCTTGACTCTCAACTACTATCCAACGTTGTTGTACACCACCATAATCACTACAACATGAGGCGATACGGTATCCCGGCAATGAACTGTCCACAAATGCACACGAATGGATGTTATCTAACAAGAGTTTAGCAGCAGCAAGGGTTGCAGGCACTCTTGACACCCAACGTAACTGTTTCATTTGTTGCAGATTTTCTTCAGTGTAGAGGGCTGCATCTGCTACAAACAAGGCATCTATTTTCCACTGCTTTTTAAAGTCCGCGATAATAGTGGCAAACATCACAGAGTCGGATTCATTACCATCAGCAACTCTTAGGTACAAGGGGATATCTCCGTCTCCACTGCACATCAGGTCTAAAATAAATTGTTTTAAGTCTGGGCGGTGGTCTCTCGAATAACCATATGTTATCTCAATTGCTCCAGGTTCTGACTCCTCCTGTTTGCTGTTGATGATGTACTCGCCGTCAACGTGAAACGAACTCGAATCCAGATGCAGCGTATCCATTTTTACTCCGAATTTCCGCGCCGCAGATAGTGCCACCGTCACAAATACTTCGGTTAGTCCTGTCTGGTATAATTTGTCCAATACTCGACCTAAACGATCATCATTTAAGTGCTCTGGACGTATCCCTTCCCCTAACAGATGCTCTGTGGCTTTACCAACAAAGAATTTTTCAAACAGGTATAGCGGGGCACTAACAAAGCCTAGTCCGTTGAGAATCATTGCTTTGACGACTTGACCTGCGCTGATTATTTCTTGAGGATGGCTTCCCAGCAGTCGGTTGATTTGTTCTACTAGTTCCATCTCATCACATATACCTGCGACTATGCCGCAGTGGTCAATATCTTGTACTCTGATATCTAATGGTGAAGCTGTCATGCTTCAAAAATACAATGTTTTGCGATCGCACCTGCGGAATGTGGGCTTTAAGAGTCGTGACTACAGTCAACATACGAGCCACAAAAGTATAGCCATAGCCATCTTCATTAGGACGCTGCTTGCTTGAGAACGACTTCGATGGCATCGCGTAAATGATCTGAGTTGGGTAATAGTTTGCGAATCCGACTTTTCAACCACGCCCAACACTTTTCAATCCGATTGAGATCCGGAGAATAGGGCGGCAGATAGACCAACTGACACCCTGCGGCTTCAATCAATTGGGCAATCCGACCACCATGATGAAATGTCGCATTGTCTACAATCACCCACTCACCCGGATGCAACACTGGAATTAAGCACGTTTCTAGCCAGGTCTCAAACACGGTGCGGTTGCATGCTCCCTCGACCGTAAATGGCGCAATCAATTGACCATCTCGGTATCCGGCGATCATATTAATGCGTCCCTGCCGCCGACCTGATTTGAGGTCGTAGAACCGTTTTCCTACAGGTGAGTACCCGTAGCCGTAGTTATCTCGTTCATCCATGCCGGACTCATCGACATACACTAGGTGAGGCGCTTTCGGGTTCTCGAGTTGTTCTAAGAAGGCAGCCCGTTTGGCTTCATCCCGTTGGCAATACCCGTATGTTTTTTTTTACGGGTATTGCCAATCTTCTGTAATGCTCGAGAAATCGTGCGCTGACTAATCTCCTCATCCCATAGCTGTGCCATCTCCGTTTGGGTTTTATCCCCATGCACTTTGACAAAGTCCCGAAACTTCTCCCAATCCCTGATTTTGCCGTTCTGTTGGGATGCTTGCCTCGGCTTTGGCTTAACATCACCCGTTTCGGCTTTGCGTTGGAACCACAAGTTGATTGTATTGCGACTGATATTGAATAGTCGGCTCGCCTCACTTTTCTTGAGACCGTCCAACTCAATCGCTTGTATTACTTTTTGCCGCAAGTCATCACTGTAAGGTTGAGCCATTGAAATCGGGTAGAAGTGATCGCAATCATTATAGTCTACGTCCTAACCTGGCTGGCTATAGCTATAAGTCCTCAAAAAGGCTTTGCCTAATAGCGGGATGATTGCGGCGATGTCTACGACGGGCTACGCCTACGCATGATTCATATTTTGATTCAGCAACGCCTTCTAAACATCTTTTGGTAAGCAATATCATCCGACAATCAAG
>DATNPI010000597.1:0-22052 GCA_036703325.1 Coleofasciculaceae cyanobacterium | reverse complement strand
CATCGCCATCCGTTGGGGGATGTGGGAGGGAAGTTCAGTGACTATTGCCAAACCGCGCACCTGCCGCAAGGCTCCGCGTTCTAGCAAGGTTAGTCCGCTCAGAGTGTTGCCGCCAGTTACACGTAATGCCACCTCTCCCCCACCTCGTGGATACCATCCCCAAGCCTTTAGCTTTGCTTCAGCCTTTAATCCCAGTTGAGCCAGGATAGGTAAATAGACTTGTTCGATGTAAGTGAACGCAGGGCTGTGGGCAATATGAGTTCCGCCTCGCAGCGTCACTTGGGAATCTCCTGTTGCTAGTGCCAATGGGAGGAGAATGGTTTGCAAGATTAGGTTAACTGTGCCCGCCGAACCTCCTTGCCGTGCTTCCGTGACATCAAATGTATACTTTCCCGCTTGGGAAGAACCACCGGGAATAAACTCCAGAGTCATTGACTCCAGTGCATCTCCCTGCACCTGGGCCTGACAAATCGTTGCCGCAGCACGCACGGCGGTTAGATGTTGAGCCGCTAGTCCTGGTTTCTGGCGTTTGGCGCGAATATGCTCAATTCGTATCGGCTGACCCGTGATTGCAGCTAGGCTGAGTGAAGTGCGTAGTACCTGCCCTCCCCCTTCTCCGTAGGAACCATCAATTTGAATCATAGGATTAAACCAGACTACCCTCTATGAATGCCACTTATGACATTCAAAGTCCAAAATTCAAAATTAAAAAAGTACCCCACGGATGAATCCGGGGCTTGAATCAGGAGATAGCCTAACCTACGGCAACGCTTCACGAACCCATATTCTTTTTCCTTATCTGAAAACTGGGCTTTGGGCTTGTATCCAGATGGAAATAGTTAATGCCTGGGTTGATTTCCACAACCCAGGCAAGCTTCCATTAGGATAATTAAAGGTTGACCACAAAACACACAACACCTCTCTGAGGAATGGCTCACTTGAGCTTGAGGTAACTTCCGACACTTCAGACACCCGAAAAACTCATCCTGGCTTTTGACCGCAAAGTCGTGGCATTTCGAGCATCGTTCAACTTTCCAAGTGATATTACACATCGATTCACGGCAAACAGTAGGAATTTGCTACCCGTTCAAATCCACTCTTTTCCGGGTTGTCGCTTTTCAAGAGCTTTCGGAAGTCGCAAGTGCTAAGTCACTTGCTCGGATTGTGAACTGAGTCGGCACCAACAGTCTGGCACAAACTCCTAGCATCTGTCTGTAGATAGATTTTGATGAAGAACACCAACAGGACTTATGCAATATCCCGCGATTAGCCCCCCCCAACCTTGGAGAAAGATCAGGATCTAGGCAATATTGAGGGTTAGCCCCCCTAACCCGCCAACATTGGGGGGAACAAGATCTAACTCCCAGGAGATTTGGAGGCATGGAGGGCAAATGCGTAAATCCTGACCAAGAAAAGAATCTGCCCTAAACACAATGTTTAAGGCGGATTCTTTACATGAAGCAATAGGTAATTTTCGTTAACGGGCAATTATTTCAGCTTCATGGATTTCTATTGGGTCGAGAGTGTGTCAGCACTTAGCCGCTTCGCTCTTCAGAAAAAATATATTATTAGTGTCGAAATAAAATCGATTACTTCCTGACAATTTATAATTTTTTGCGGGATTATTTTCGACAATAATCGTCACCACCCAAATGAATTACCCAATAGATTTTTCCATAACTGTTGCTGCTGATAGATAGCTGGGCTAAACTTGCCCTTATAAGAGAGGGTCAGGTTTATATAGAGTGTGTGTATGATGTGGATTTATTGGGGAAAATTGCCGTGTATTCTACCCAAATGAACGAACAAATAGTTTGTTATCCTTTGTGGATAATAGTTGCACTTTTTCGGGATTTAGAAAGTGACAGAAGAAGGCTATTCCCCAGAGCAACATCAGCAGGCTATTGAGTCCTATCAGCAGCAGTTGGAGATGGCACGGGAGATAGGCGATCGCTCAGAAGAAGCCGCCTGCCTAAACAATCTGGGCAAAGCTTACTATTCCCTAGAGCAATACCAACGGGCAAGCGATTACTTTCAGCAGTCGCTGAAGATAGCACGAGGGAGATGCGACGCTGAAGGAGAATCCAAGTCCCTGAATAATCTGGGCAAGGCTTACTATTCCCTAGAGCAATATCAACTGGCGATTGACTACTATCAGCAATGCCTGGATATTAAACGAGAAATAGGCGATCGCTTAGGGGAAGCGGCTTCCCTGAACTATCTAGCCAAGGCTTACTATTCCCTAGAGCAATATCAACAGGCGATTGACTACTATCAGCAGGGCCTGGATGTTAAACGAGAAATAGACGACTTTAAAGGACAAGCTAATTCTCTGGACAATCTGGGCAATGCTTACTATTTACTAGGGCAATATGAGAGAGCGATTGACTACCATCAGCAGTCGCTAGATATTGAACGGGAGATGGGCAATCGTGAAGGGGAAGCGGCTTCCCTATGTAGTCTAGGCAATGCTTACCACTCCCTAGGGCAATGCGAGAGGGCAATTGACTACTATCAGCCTGGTCTGGATATTAAACGAGAGATAGGCGATCGCCAAGGACAAGCCAGTATCCTCTTCATTTTGGGTAATCTTTACGACTCTCTAGGGGACTACGACAGGGCAATTGACTACCATCAGCAGGCGCTGACTATTCAACGGGAGATAGGTGACACTCAAGGGGAAGCTAATACCCTCAGTTGTCTGGGGATTGCTTACGCGTCTCTGGAGCAATACCAACGGGCGATTGAGTGCTTTCAGCAGTCAGTGGAGACGGCGCAGAAAATTGGCGACGCCGAAGGGCAAGCCCTTTTCCTAGGCTTTTTGGGCAATACTTACTATTCCCTAGGGGAAGACCAACAGGCGATTGATTATTATCAGAAGTCGCTGACTATTCGACGGGAACTCGGTGACGCTAAAGAGGAAGCCACTTCTCTCAAGAGTATAGGCAATGCTTACGTGTCCCTAGGGCAATATCAACGGGCGATCGCTTACTATGAGCAGTCGCTGACAATTCAACGGCAAATTGGCGACATTGAAGGGGAAGCTATTTCTCTGGGAAATCTCGGTGATGCTTACCGTTGTTCGGGGCAATACCAGCAGGCGATCGCTTACTATGAGCAATCACTGGGTATTCAACGGCAGCTTGGTAAGGCTAAAGGGGAAGCTACTTCCCTAAGTAATCTAGGTATTGCTTACCGTTTTTTGAGGCAATACCAGCAAGCAATTGATTATCATCAGCAGTCACTGGCTATTCAACGGGAAATTGGTAACGCTCAAGGCGAAGCTAGGTCTTGGTTTAATTTGGGGCTTGCTTTTGCTGAAGTAGATCGCGAATCAGAAGCGATCGCCGCTTACCAAAATGCCCGTCAACTCTATCAAGAGATGGGACGAAGTGCCAAAGTCCGAGATTGCGACAAGGTAATTGGGCATCTTGTCCAGACAAATTCGTTGAAGACTGCGGTCATAGGCTTGTTGCGCTGGATTCAACAGCTATGGCAGCAGGTACGCGCCCAGTTGAGGCGATAGGGGTCGCGTTGAAGAGATGCCGCATTAACAAAGAGCGATCGTCTTTCTAACCTACACGTCCAAAGGCCGATTAGTCCTAATATGACATTAGCTCAAAGGGAATGAGGAGCAATAACCCCAAGAAGATTCCATATACCAAGTTGCGTTCATACGTAGTACTTTCTCTCCCCTTGTCCCCCTTGTCTTCCTTGTCCTCAAAACTCCCCTCATCTACTACCTTTGACTGCAACTTGGTATTAAGTTACATCTTTGGGGGGTTATTACAGCTAGCTAGCTTAACTATGGTTAAGCCGAATTAAATAATAACCAGCCTAGAGATTATCTCTACTTATGTTGCAGCAATCTTCTTACTCAACCTCGAAACGCCAGGTAACTGACAACACAGAAAAGGTACTTTGTATACCTTCCGAATCGGAGCAAGCCAGGAACTTGTGCAAAAGGGCGTTGAAAGGGCTGTTTTGTTGCTTAAGTGTTAGGCAGAAAATTCGTTATGGGTATGCTCTGGCTATTGGCATTGCCGTTCTGGGCATCCTCCCAGCACGCATAATAGAAACCTATTACGAGGAACATACGAGGAAAATACTCAGCCAAACCTATAAAGCCACAACTAGTATCAGAAATTTAGAAGCTGCCGTACTACAGGCACAAAACCACCAGCAAATCCTAGCGGCGCTAGTAACAAATCCTCAAAAGTTTGAGCAAGAATACTCTAAGGCGATTGAGGCACTGGATGATGCTTATCGATTGTTGGGTGAGGCTCAATCTGCCATAAATGCTGCACATGCAAGTCATGAGATTAGCTCCAACGAAACACGGCTAATGCAGTCGATACCAAATCATCAACAAGCGGTACTCGCCTATTCCCAAAAGCTAAAGGCACTTGTGCAGCAAATAAAATTATCTAATCTGAAGCCAGAAGAGGTAGCGGCAACGCAACAAGCGCTCCTGAACTTTACAAGCAGCGAAGTATTTTTCAAGTTACATGATTTCTCAGAGGAGCTAACAAAGCTCGTCAGCCACCTTCAAGCTGAGGAAGCAGAGGTATTTCAAATCAGGGACCAGGCTTGTAAGGTGGGACAGGTAATTCAGTTAATGAGTTTAGCGGTTGCCGTGGCGATCGCAACAGTTTTAGCTGTTCACACCAGTCGAGGAGTCGCTCGTCCCCTCGAAATCACCACCACTATCGCTCGGCAGGTGGCAAGGGAGTCTAATTTCAATCTGCGGGTTCCGATCACAACTAAAGATGAAATTGGGTCATTAGCCACGTCTCTCAATCAGCTCATCGAACGGGCATCCAAGCGAAACCAAGAACTGCAAAAGGCTAAAGAATTAGCTGAAGCCGCAAGCTTGGCCAAGAGTCAGTTTCTGGCAAATATGAGCCACGAGCTACGCACACCGTTAAATGCCATCATTGGCTTGAGCCAACTTCTCCAAGAGGACGCCCAGGATTCAAACATAGACGAACAAGATTTTGTCAGTGACCTCCAGTCAATTAATGATGCTGGCAAGCATCTGCTGACACTGATTAACGACATCCTGGACTTGTCGAAGATTGAAGCGGGGAAAATGGAACTCTACCCGGAGACGTTTGAACTCGCAACGCTGATTAATAACATTGTTCCCACGGTGAAACCCTTGGTGGAGAACAATGGAAATGTCTTCGAGGTTCATTGTGATGAGCAGCTTAACACCATGTACGCCGATCTGACTAAGGTACGACAGGTGCTGTTGAACCTGCTTGCCAACGCCGCTAAGTTTACGAAACAGGGCAAGGTGACGCTAACAGTTACCTCTGAGCGAGTCGGCGATTTTGAGTGGGTTGGCTTTCGTGTGCAAGACACTGGCATTGGTATTTCTGTTGAGCAACAGCAGCAGTTGTTTCAAGCCTTCACCCAAGGGGATACCTCGACCACACGCAAGTATGGTGGCACCGGATTAGGGTTGGCAATTAGCCGCCACTTCTGCCAAATGATGGGCGGTAACATTGGTGTAGAAAGTCAGGTTGGACAGGGGTCTACTTTCACTGTCAACCTACCAGTTGCGCATTGCACAGTGGTCGAGCCGCTAGAAGGCGACATTCGCCACGAATATATTCAATGAATCAGACGCCTTAGGCAGAGCAAAATCTCTTCTCCTAGAGAGAGGTACAGAGGCATTCTCTTTAATCTCACCGCAACTTAAACAAATGCGATCGCCATAACTCAGAACTCCAAAAAATCAGGGTTCTGATTAACTGGCAACACCTTGATAGGGCTGGAGTTCAATATCAATCAGCGCATTATAGGGCTGCCGTGATGATGAACCAAGTACCATGAAGACCCCATATGTTCGAAGATATTCGTCGCCATAGACTGAGCTTGGACGCTTCTGCCGCTGCTAATTTGAAGCAATTTCTCGACGAGAACCACGTAGGCGATATTATCGCGAATTTCTGTCGTGATAATGTCAGTCTCAATCTCAATATATTTAGTGTTCTTAAATATCAGCTCCCAAGATGAGCGAATATCCTTCCATCCTCGAATTGCATCGCGTCCGGGATGAATACAACGACTGCCTGTTCCTTGCGACCAAACAGCACTCATCGCCTCAATGTCTTTTTTCTCGAAGGCGCGATAAAAAGCTTCGTTTGTGGCTAAGACTTCAGTACGCTGGTCGCTCATAGATACACCTTGATGAGGAATGGCTTCGGGTTCGCTAGGTGCAGCGCCCCAATCGTCACCATCATAAGGGAGGGCAGAATCCTCAAGGGGAGCTTCAAGGGATTTGTAGTGCTTGGGTTCTGGATCATGTTGAAAAGCCGGATTTGGGACAATGTTATCCAAATAGTAGTAGTTGCTGCCTCGTCCAAACGATGTCTCTCTGACCCGTATCATAAGTAAGGGGTCAGATAATAAATCTTTTTTTGGCATGAGCATTGTTTGGGAATTAGATTTTTACTCCCGACCAATTTTGGATGAAAATCAAAAGAAGGTCTGGGAAGTCTTAGTGTGCGAGAGTCCTTTGGATACGCGCCAGTCACCTGACTCACTGTTTCGATACGCTCAGTTCTGTCCTAATCAGCAAGTCAACTCGATTTGGTTGCGGGAGGCGTTGGAAGAAGCGATCGCGCTTCGTGCACACCACGCGAACGCTGAAAGTAAACAAACTCCCCAAAAAATCCGCTTCTTCCGTCGTCAGATGAGCAACATGATCCTCAAAGCCTGTGAAGACCTAGGCATTCCCGCCCAAGCATCGCGTCGCACCTACACCCTAGATCGATGGCTGCAACAACGGATAAAAGACTTTTATCCCAATCAACCGGGATATCAAGCCTCAACTGCGGCATCGTCGTTTGTCCGTTATGAACCGCAGACTCCCCAACCTTTACCCGATGCTTTACAGTACGAGAAGTGGGCGTTTGTGACTTTAGAAGTAGCCGCATTTGAGGAAATGCATGATTGGGACATTGCTTTTGGTGAAGCCTTTCCGCTCTCACTGATGGGGCTTGCCCCTGATACTCGGATTCCCGGAATTATTATATTCTCTTCTAGAGCAACACCATTGGCAGGCTGGATGTCAGGCTTAGAGCTGGCATTCGTGAGTTTTGAAAGTGAACCGAACACAAGATTGTTACTGGAAACTGGTGCGAGTGATAGTTGGATTCTGGCTGGCATCCAAGACCCACAAACCCTAAGTGAAGCCAAAGGGTTCGAATCAGCTAAACAGAATGCCAGTATGGTGCATTTTCTCGCCGTGCAGTCCAGCCCAACCTCAGAAAGGTTTGCGGGATTTTGGTTGTTACAAGAGTTAAAGTAGCGCTTAGTGCGTCAGTTGTGGGTAGTGAGAAGAGTTAAAGCTTGAAGGGCTGAGAGTTGATATCTTAACCCAGCCTTCCAAGAAACACAAGTTTTTTTTCATCCACAACAGGTGCATTGGCGTTAGCGTTAGCGTTAGCGAAGCGGTGCCTCCTAGGCACAAGCGGGACGTTAGTCCTTCACGTTCGTTAAGACGTTCCTAACCTGCAACCCTTCAAGAGCAACTGACGACTGACTGACATCTGACAACAGACAAAAAGGTTTTAGATATGGGTTCTAACGATTTGCCACAAGCGCTGCACAGCGAACAGCTCTTAGAGCTAGCTGCTCAGTCAGGGGCGCAGCACGCAGAGGTGTATCAGTCGCGATCGCTTTCTCGACCAGTTTTTTTTGAAGCCAATCGACTCAAGCAACTGGAGACTAGCCAATCCGAAGGTGTGGCGCTACGGGTGTGGCGAGAAGGGCGACCTGGACTCGCTGTTGCCTATGGTCCTGTAGAACCCCAGGATTTAGTAGACCGTGCGATTACCATGACGCAGCTCAACGAACCGGAACCAGTAGAACTAGCCGAGGCTCGAACAGACCACTATCCCGATTTGGGGGAGACGGTGCCAGTAGAAGAGCTGGTGAAAATGGGCAAAGAAGCGATCGCCCAAGTTCGCGACGCCTTCCCCGAAGTCCTCTGTACAGGGCAGTGGGAATGCGAGGAAGAAACAACGCACTTGGTCAACTCTAAAGGGTTAAATTGCCATTATACCGATACCACACTCAGCTGTTTCCTAGCGGCAGAATGGATACGGGGCGATGACTTTTTAAGCATTGCTGATGGTCAGACTCAACGGGGGACACTTAACCCTGAGATAGTTATTCAAAGCGTTATCCAACGCCTGGACTGGGCGAAAGAGAACGTCTCACCGCCGGCTGGTCGTGTGCCAATTTTATTGACAGCTAAGGCAGCTGATTTGCTTTGGGACACAGTTCAGGTGGCTTTGAATGGCAAACGAGTGTTGGAGAAAGCATCACCTTGGAGCGATCGCCTTGGTGAAGTAGTAACGTCAGATACCCTCACTCTCTCCCAGCAACCCGATACTGGCCCCTACAGCTGCCCCTTTGATGACGAAGGCACTCTTACGGAACATCTTTTATTTATTCGAGAAGGACGATTGCAGCAGTTTTATTGCGATCGCACTACCGGAAGACTACTAGGTACAGGAACTACTGGCAGTGGATTTCGCCCTGGACTAGGCAGCTATCCCACCCCAGGCTTGGTCAACTTACTTATTCAACCCGGAAAAGGTTCCCTTTGTGACTTAATCAGGCAGTTGGGCGAGGGATTGGTAGTAGACCAATTGCTGGGGGGTGGTGCCGGAATTAGCGGTGACTTTTCTGTCAACGTTGAGCTGGGCTACCGAGTTCAGAATGGACAGATTACTGGTCGAGTTAAAGACACCATGATTGCCGGTAACGTCTATACCGTACTTAAACAGATCGTCGCACTGGGTGAAGACGCCGACTGGAATGGGCCTTGCTACACGCCGTCTTTGATTGTCGAGGGAATCTCCACTACAGGGAGAAATTAGTTGTTTATTGGGAAAATTAGGTGGTAGGTGGTAGGTGGTAGGTGATGAAGAGACTTTACCTAAAACCTAAAACCTGCAACCTAAAACCTACAACCTTTCCTGATGATCAGTGCCAAACATTTAACCAAATGGTATTACTCCCTCTCGCTCTAAGAATACCTACGGCAAGTCTTCTCGTAGTCCTCTGGAGTTATCGGTATTCTTCTGCCGGGAAGGGAGCAGGGAGGGAGTAGGTCATGATAGCTTTTCAAACACACTTTAAACATAAACTCATGCCATGCCAACTCTCTTCCATCGGACAACTCGCCAGAAGCTTTTGATTGATGGTTTATTACTCTTTTTGTTGACACTTTTTACAGGAGGTATCACCGCCTGGTATGTATCCACAGAGCATTACTTCTACTCTTGGGATCTATCAAGTTATCAAAACTTGGCTCTTGACATGGCATATGCCTTTCGAGATTCCAAAGACAAGGGAATATACAGGCTTCTAGAGTCTCTTTCCTGGGATCACAATCAGCTTTTTACCCTACCACTTGTTCCATTTATTCTTACGTTTGGGGAGTCTCGTCTCGTCTATATACTCGGTATAGCCCTAGTTTACCTTCTACCCTTCAGTTTAATAATGGGGGCTATAGCCACAAAATTAATCGCCACTCATCCCCGCTCTGTTTTTTGGCTAACAGTACTACTTACTTTACTCCTCCCTCCAATCTGGAGACCGACCCTGCGTGGCTATCCTGATACAGGTGGAGTTTTATTGATTTCACTGGCAATGTTAGCTTACCTACAGGATGTCAGGCTTAAGAAACGGTGGCAGATTCCAGTAATTGGAGTTTTGTTAGCATTAGCTATGTTGTTTCGCAGGCATTTTGCTTACAGTAGCCTTGCTTTTCTCTATGCAATTAGCTTGTATGCCCTTATTAGCTCCTATTTTAATGGAAGACCAAATCTACGTACAGTTTTTGATAATTTTATAGGGCAGGCTGTGCGGATTGGTCTAATAGCTGCAACCAGCCTCGCAACTCTAATTTTGGTAGCAGGAGCTTGGGTTTACCGTATCCATACTACTGATTTCAATGCTCTATACGATTCTTTTAAGCTACCCTTTATCCAAGTTTTTATCTATTATGCAGCTATTTTTTATAGCGCGGCTATTTGGCTACTTGTAGTGCTGGGTTTTTGTGCAGGTGTTCTCACCCGTGTAATAGCCCTTCCGTCCTTCATCTTTATTTGCCTGTTTGGTATCTTATCGTTAACTCAGTGGTTGATTGTAGTACGTTATGCAGGTCTTCACTACGCTCTACACTTTGCACCATTTGTAATTCTAGGTTTTACTGCGTTCATTTGGACAATTTGGATTAAACTCAAGGGAAAACCACGTACTTTTACCCTGAGTATACTTGGTCTATATATAATCAGTAATTTTATTATTAACTTTACTTCTCTCGCCACATTAAATACTAAATTAGTTCGTCCACTATTTTCAATGAGTACTCCCCCCCTAATACGGACAGACTATGATGAAGTCGTCCGTATGATTGATGAACTTCGCCAATTAGCTCCCAGCAGACAGCCAATTTATGTTGCAGCATCTTCAGAGATTTTGAACTATGATTTGATGAAAAATGCCGAGCAGAAATTGTACGGGAGAAAGGGCAGCATTTTGAATTTTTTTGTCGTCCCCATTGTGGACTCCGAAGATTTTTACCCATTAGAACAGCTGTTGCAAGCTCAGTATGTGGTTCTTGCTAGACCTTTACAGACGATTTTGGCATCTAAAGAAGAACAAGACTTGGTAAAGGTCGTGTTTGATACTTTCACCCAAAATTGGGAAATTGCACAGGATTTTAAACGTTTACCTGTAGAGTTTCCCCTGCAACAAGGCACAGTTGTAAGCATTTATCAGCGAACTCGTCCAACTGCTCAGGAAACCGCTGTACGAACACTCCATATCATTCAACAGCAAATTGGTGAACGCCCTGGTAATCAGCTCGATTGGATAGTCTTGAGCAACCTTTTTCCTTCTAAAATTATCTCCAATGTAGATAAGACTTACAAAATAGTGACTCATCCCAGCTATCGTAATAAGCAACCCAAAACTTCCTATCTTTATATAGGAAAATTACCCCTTAACCAAGCCGGAGTTACTGGTACAATTACCTTCAAGGATAATAGATGTGTAGGTTTATCCTTACAGGTATCGATGATAAGTAAGGAAGGTAAGGTTCTTAGGGTTTCAGAAACAGTACATTCTCCTGGACAGCAACCTAACTTTAACATATCACTTCAGAATTCAAATGCCGCCTATCTGTTGCTGGATGTCGTGAGTCCTGATAACAACAATCGTATTGATTACTGTTCT
This sequence comes from Coleofasciculaceae cyanobacterium, assembly GCA_036703325.1. GTDB lineage: Bacteria > Cyanobacteriota > Cyanobacteriia > Cyanobacteriales > Coleofasciculaceae > DATNPI01. The sequence goes on along the minus strand of DATNPI010000597.1, from coordinate 10,787 downwards.
ACGGAAATCAATAATCTCTCTGTGTCGAATTGAACAAGCTATAGCAAACATAAATAAGTTATGAAATCGTCAAAGGGTAAGGGAAGAACTCAATCCAACCTCATTGAAGATTAATGGAAGTGTTCGGAGCGACTAACATCCAGCTCGCTCAACAGTTATAATTAGACCGATATCAAGTTTGCCTGTGGCGATCAACTTCGCTGGTGTCGAAAGCGATCGCGTTGGCTAGTGGTACCTCCTCAACTGCCAACTGTAGAGCCAGAAGGGAGTAGTGACCGCGAGCTATGACGTTTAACCTATATACAGAGTTGAGTTAATAACTGGCAACAAAACGATGGTTAACTTTCGACAATTTGAAGTTTTGAGTTTTGATTGTTATGGAACTCTGATTGATTGGGAGAGTGGGATTCTTACGGCCTTAAAACCTATTATTTTAAATCACAATATCGACATTGGCGATAAGCAGATCTTAGAGCTTTTTGCCGAACAAGAATCTATTCAAGAAGCAGGAGAATATTTAAAGTACCGGGAAATTCTGAAAATAGTAGTTCAAGGTTTAGGTGAAAAACTTAATTTTACACCAGCTGAAGCGGAACTAAACTCTCTGGCTGAATCAATCCAAAATTGGGAACCTTTTCCTGATACTATTGAGGTCTTAAAAGTTCTTAAAAAAAGGTACAAACTCACTATTATTTCTAATATTGATGATGATTTGTTTGCCTATACCGCTAAGAAACTAGAAGTAGAATTTGACTGGATAATAACAGCTGAACAAGTCAAATCATATAAACCATCATTGCAGAATTTTGAAGTCGCAATTCAGCGAATGGGCATATCTCCTGATAAACTTTTACACGTTGCCCAAAGTGTTTATCATGATATCGTTCCTGCGAAGAGTATGGGTATAGCAGCGGTATGGGTTAACCGCAGACAAGCCAAAGAAGGCTTTGGAGCAACAGTTCCAGCGAGTGGGAACCCAGATTTAGAAGTACCAGATTTAAAAACATTGGTATCTCTAATGGGTTTAGATTGATGATCAAAATATGAGAATCTACTCTAGACAAGGTTCAGGTGCTATACTTTCTTTTTCCTAACCTTTGGGAAGACTTATAACATACTTCCGTTGTCCAGCATCTATTGTCCGTTATTACTGACAAATGACAACGTTTCCTGTATCCCTTCCCAAGCGCTTTCGCCAATGGCTATTACCTAGACGACGCCTTGCGATCGCAGAAGCCTGTCTGATTGGTTTGGTCTCTGGACTCTCAGCCGTCTTGCTCAAGCAAAGTGTTGGCTGGTTTGGATCGTGGCGTATTCAAGCTTCTAACCTGCTACCCGCTAGTTTAGTCTTACCCGCAATCGGACTCTCTCTAGGACTACTGTGCGGGTTTCTAATTGAGTGTCTAGGAACAGAGGCAACGGGTAGTGGCATTCCTCAAATTAAGGGCGCACTGGCTCAGTTTCCCATTGCCCTGAATTTACGAGTAGCGATCGTCAAGTTAGTAACCAGCGTTTTGTCCATGTCGGCTGGGCTGACATTAGGGCGGCAAGGACCAACCGTACATATAGGGGCAGCTTTGGCGGCTCAATTGAGTTATTGGGTGCCCACCTCTCCCGATCATCGGCGTCAAATGATTGCCGCTGGTGCCGGTGCTGGGTTAGCAGCCGGTTTTAATGCTCCTCTTGCTGGCATTCTTTTTGTCGTCGAAGAACTGCTTCGTGACCTCTCTAACCTGACGCTGGGCACTGCCATCCTTGCTTCCTTTATTGGTGCCGTTGTCTCGCGACTGTTGGGTGGCCGCAGCCTGGATCTCAACTTGCAACTAAACCACCTTTCCAGTAGCTTCACGGCACCAGAGATTCCCTTCTATTTGTTATTGGGTGTCTTGGCTGGGTTCTTAGGTGCTTTGTTTAATCAGGGAGTTCTTGCCAGTCTTACCCTCTACCAGCGCCTAAATCTGAGCTTGCCAGTTCAAATAGGGTTAGCTGGGATGATTTGTGGGTGCGTTGTTGCGCTGCTGCCACCTGAGTTCCGGAATAACAGTGGTTTACGGGAGTTGCTGCTGACTGGTAATACCAGTTGGCAATTTACGAGCGTTGCCTTTGTCGCTTACTTCATTCTCACCCTGATTTCCTATGGCTCTGGCGCACCTGGAGGTCTGTTTCACCCCTCTCTCGTCTTAGGTTCTGCCCTTGGCTACTTAGTGGGAGTCGGTGAGTTTCATGTACTGGGATTAGGTACACCCACCAACTACGCCTTGGCAGGCATGGGAGCATTTTTTAGCGCCGTCTCCAAGGTACCAGTCACGGCAATTGTCATCGTGTTCGAGATGACAATGGACTTCAATCTCGTGCTGCCGTTGATGATTACTTGTGTAATTTCCTACCTTATTGCCGATAAGCTGGCAAAAGGGTCGCTTTATCAGCGTCTCTTGGAGCGGAAAGGCTATACCTTGCCGATACAAGCGGTTGAGCAGGGTTCATTAGCTGGATTGACGGCATCTGACCTGATGCAGCGCCGGGTCGAAACTCTAGCGAGTCAGATGACGCTGGATGAAGCAGTGCAGGCTTTTTCTCGTTCCCATCATCGCGGTTTTCCAGTGGTAGATAATGGTGAGTTGGTGGGTATTATTACTCAGACAGACCTGGCTAATGTGACACAGCGTCAGCTGCCGGGGGATACAACTCTTGCACAAATCATGACCCCACAACCGATAACGGTTGTACCGACTGACTCTTTGAGCCAAGTTCTCTATCTGCTCAAGCGTTACCAACTGAGTCGATTACCGGTTACAGAGGGTCGCAAACTGGTGGGAATTATCACTCGTGCTGATATTATTCGCGCAGAAGCCGACAAGCTCAGTGGTGAAACTGACCAATTAGGGCCTCGCCCTGAGCCGTCGTATGTGGTTTATCAAACTCGCGCTCCGGCGATAGGCAAAGGGCGTCTCTTGGTTCCCCTTGCTAACCCCCAAACGGCACCCGTGCTGTTGCAACTAGCTGCTGCTATTGCTCGCGATCGCAATTATGAAATCGAGTGTCTCCAAGTTATCCCCATTCCCCGCCATAACAATCCTGCTCAAACACCGATAAAAACTACTAGAAGTCGTCGGTTGCTACGTATGGCGGAAAAGTTGGGACGAGACTGGGACATTCCTGTCCACACACAAATCCGGGCATCCCACGACGCTGCTCAAGCGATTCTAGAGACGATTAAGGAGCGACATATTAATGTGATCTTTATGGGATGGAAAGCAGAGCCACCTACTAGCCCTGGTCGCGTCTTTGGCAGCATTATAGATACCGTAATTCGACAAGCTCCCTGCGATCTTGTGTTGGTCAAACTAGGGCAAAGGGAAGATGTTCAGGGCGATGGGACAACTGTCGCCTCTTGTCCCTTGCCTATAGCCTGGAATCGTTGGTTAGTACCGATTGCCGGCGGCCCCAATTCAAGCTATGCACTGCAACTCCTACCGGCATTGGCAACTCTTGCTGGCGCACCCAACCTCAAGGTGGCTCAAGTTTTTCCTCCCTCGACACTCCTGCCGGATACAACTGGGCTAGAAAAAGCCGCCTACTTCCTCAGCCACAAAATCAATACAGGTGTAGCAGCGATTCCCGTCCGTTCTTATTCTGTTTCTGAGGCAGTGATTCATCTAGCCCAGGCAGATCAGTGCGATGTCGTAGTTTTAGGAGCGAGTCGCGAAGGGCTATTGCAGCAGGTGATTAATGGGAATATTCCCGAAGCGATCGCACGAGGTGTGGACAGTACCGTGATTTTAGTGCGGGGGGCACTTGAGTAACGGCGAGGTTTTTAGATAAGTAGTGGCTCTGCGGCGGTACAACCGAAGTTTGTGTTTACTGAGTACAAGAGAGAGAGAAGCTAAGATGTCTGAACGCAACTTGGTATCAGAAGAAGATTCGTGTCTCTTGACCTGTAGGGGCAAGGGTATTATCCATTAGTGTCAACTTAAGCACAAGAAATCGGGTTTTTAGGTAAAGACAAATTGCTGAAATTTCTTATTCTGACTACTGTTTTACTTCTGACACCATCGAGGTGGGCAACTCAAATTCTTGCCTCGAATCCTAGCCATGTTCAGCAACTCTCCATAACCAACAACTGTGAAAGATGTAACCTCACTGGTGCCAACCTCAGTGGTGCTAACCTGAGGAGTGCCTTTCTCAGGAGTGCTGACCTAACTGGTGCTTTCCTGAGGAATGCTAACCTGAGCGGTGCCGACTTGATTAGTGCCTACCTGACCTATGGCAACCTGAGTGGTGCCGACCTAAGTGGTGCTGACTTGAGAGAGACTAGTCTAACTGATGCCAACCTGAGTAGTGCCAACCTGAGCAGCGCCAACCTGAGAGCAACTAACCTGAGGCGTACCGACTTGAGGAATGCTGACCTGAGGAATACCAACCTGAGAGATGCCGACCTGAGTGATACCAACCTCAGTGGTGCCAATCTGAGTGGTGCCACCTTAAATGGTACTAACCTGAGTGGTGCCAATCTTACTGGTGCCAACCTGAGTAGTGCTAGCTTAATCAGTCCCAACCTTACTGGTGCCAATCTTACTGGTGCCAACATGACAGATGCCAAGCTAGAGAAGGTTAACCTCAAGAACGTTGTCCTGTGTAATACCATCGCGCCTAACACAATGGTGTCTAATCGCAATTGTTCCTAGCCAAAAAACAGCTTATCGCTTCAATCGGAAAAGCCCTTATGATGGGCAACGATGAACGCATCCTACTGATGGATGAACCAGTAGAGTGAATCCCGCTCATCCAATTGGATGACCTAGTTGTGCGAAGCCTCGCCATAGTCGTTAACAGTAATACTGGAAAGGACGAACACCGTAACTCACGGACAGACTGACTGCTTGTAAGCTGTGCAATCCGGTGAAGGAAACAGTTGAAACTAAGGAAGAAGAATATGTCTGAGATTGTAGCGATCGATACCACCATGACCCTCAAGGGACAACCGCAGGCAGTCACAGAGTTTTTTGTTCGATTAGGCGTCTTACGTGAATGAAAAACAAAATTCCTCTGTGAGCCTTGCTTGAAACAAGCAACACACATCGAGGAAACTTCAAATGAATTTAGAATCGTTAGGCTGGAGTAGCTTTTTTTCAAAAAGCTTTGAAAGCCGTTGGCAAGAGGACTATACCGTTGCTAGAGTCGCTCTTGAGCATAAACACGCCTACATACTCTATACCGAGCAGGGAGAACTGTCGGCAGAAGTTACAGGTAAAATGCGATACCAAGCTTCTGGACGCCAAGATTTTCCGGCGGTAGGGGATTGGGTCGTTATTAGCCTTAACAAGGCTGAGAACAGAGCAACGATTCATGCTGTTTTGCCCAGAAAAAGCAAATTTTCGAGGAAAACAGTAGGGACTAAAACAGAAGAGCAGATTGTTGCGACAAACATTGATACAGTATTTTTGATTTCAGGTTTGGATGGAGATTTCAATCTCAGACGAATCGAACGCTATCTAATCCTGGTTTGGGAAAGCGGTGCTAATCCGGTCATCATCCTCAATAAAGCAGACTTGTGTGATGATGTTGAGCGATGCCGACAAGCAGTAGAAGAAATCGCTCTTGGCGTCCCAATTGTTGTACTGAGTGCCGTCACCAACCAAGGACTGGATGCCTTAACTCCTTACCTGAGTAAAGGACAAACTGTAGCATTGCTAGGGTCTTCCGGAGTCGGTAAATCAACAATCACCAATCAATTAGCGGGTAGGAAAGTTCAATCGGTTCAGTCAGTCCGCCAAGGGGATGACCGAGGGAGACATACTACAACCCATCGAGAGTTGATTGTACTGCCCTCAGGCGGGTTGCTCATGGATACTCCAGGTATGCGAGAAATCCAAATTTGGACTGGAGATGAAGGCATACAGGAGACTTTTGCAGATATCAAAACGCTAGCGATGCAGTGTCGCTTTCATGATTGCAAACATGAGCAAGAACCGGGTTGTGCAGTGCAACAGGCTCTCCTGGATGGTACTCTCGATTACCAGCGTTTCCTCAGTCACCAAAAACTGCAAAAGGAACTCGACTATGTTGCCAGAAAACAAGATCAAAGAGCGTATCTAGCTGAGAAGGAAAAGTGGAAAAAAATCACCAAATCCCTACGCAACAAAAATAAAGGCTAGCTTAAAGATAGGGAGTAGAGACTAGTGCAAGAAGGCAGCACTTCAACACGCTCAGTGACCAGTAAGGATGCAGCACTTCGACACGATCAGTACCAGGCAGAAGGGAAGAAAGCTTTTACAGTAAGCGTTTGAACCTTTTTTAACGGGTGGGTTATTTCTGCCGCACTGCACTAGGGACTGGGCGCTAGGGGAATTTTTCATTCTCCGTTGTGGACTTACAGCACATGATTATCTAATCAGTCATAAGGATGCTCTTCATTACCACTGTTGGAGCATCCTTCTTTTTGTATGGCGGCAATGTAACCCTAGCGATCGCAGTCTCTTGACATCCGTTTATCTAAATTTGTCCTTTCAAAAGTTTCAGCTATTTCACCCCAACTTTTAGGTCATTTATCGGAGGTACTCTCAGAAAAACCATTTGTTATGATTAAGTGAGTTTGTCCAGACGAACTCTGTAGTAAATTGACCAATCTAGAGCGGGAAACCCTAGCCTGACTGAGATGAAGGTGAATCTAAGATTTCTTACTTTAAGCGCAATTGTATTGAGCTTACTTACAGGTTTTATCTTGTATAGGAAATTTAAGAATCAAGCCTATTGTCCTGACCCTGTCTTAGCTAATTTTAAAGCAGGAAAAACTTACAACTCTCCTTCTAAGGTAGTTGTTAAACCTTGGAAGGGTGAGCATAACGTTTATGCCGTTTTTATGCTACCTAGTCAGGTACAGTCCAGGAAATATCTCCTGGTAAATATACCAGAATCTGGAACCTATTGTGGTGGAACTGAGAGAGTTGGAACCAACTTTGAAGGAGTACAAGCGAAGCCAGGATATTATTTGGTGAAAGCCAGCTTAAAAACTCGGACTTCTAGTTTATTAATTGCACGAGGCTTCTTAACTCAGCTCAAAGATCCACGCAATTGGAACCTGGTTTAAGCTCCTGCTCTGAATTATAAAGGGTGAAGTATGAAGGATGAAAACTCTGTTCTCTATCACACTCACTTTGGCTGTGCGAAGATTGCAGCTTCGATTCTAGAAAGTGCTTTTTCCAAGTCGTCGTTGACAATTTGAATATCGAATTCATCAGCGGCCTCAATTTCAGCTTTGGCACAACTGAGGCGTCGGGCGATCGCATCTTCACTATCCTGACCGCGACCACGAATTCGCTGTTCTAGTTCGGCTAATGTTGGGGGCAAAATGAAAATACGCAGAGCACTAGGAAAGGTTTTGTTGATTTTCCTTGCACCAACCACTTCAATTTCTAAAATGACTGACTGGCCTAGTTGAATTTGTCGCTCAACTGCGGTTCGAGGCGTCCCATAGTAATTACCAGCGTACTCCGCCCACTCCAGAAGCTCATCGGCTACCACCATTTGTTCAAACTTGTCACGGCTAACAAAGTAATAGTGTTGCCCATCAATTTCACCGGGACGTGGTTGGCGTGTCGTTGCTGAGACAGAAAAATACAGTTCTGAATGTCGCTTCAAAAGCGATCGCAGCAACGTGCCTTTACCAACGCCACTCGGACCCGTCAATACAATAAGTTTGCCTGCCTGCATATTGAGTGGAGAAAAGTTTAATTATTGCTGCCTTGACCATCTTTACTGATTACGAAGCGGTGAGCAACAGTTTCTGGCTGAATTGCAGAGAGAATGATGTGGCTGGAATCAGTAATAATTACGGCCCTCGTGCGACGCCCGTAGGTTGCATCAATGAGCTGCCCGCGATCGCGTGCATCAGTAATGATACGCTTAATCGGAGCAGACTCGGGAGAGACAATCGCAACGACTCGGTTTGCCGACACGATATTACCAAAACCGATATTAATCAGCTGAATGTCCATGAAGAACTAACGGCAAGAGCCGAATGATTAGCGATTAAGAGAGACTTAACCTTTATGGTATCCACAATAATTTAGCCTTACAAGGCTAAATTCCTTAAAAAACCCTGATTTTAGGTTTTATCTTGCTCGATTTACCTCTTTTGCGGAATCAGTCTGGAGATAGATGTGTGCCACTTTTTAGATTGTCAGCTGCCTCAATTGGGATTGCATTAATTTGATGCAAGCAACAGAGAGTTATGTAAAACACTTAGTAATGTTTAGCATCGATCTGAGAGGATGGAAGTGTGTTGATGCTTAACGTAAATACCGAAAAGGCGGCTTTTACATGCAACCGGTTGACTTTACTACCTTAACGGCTGCTTGTTGTGAGCTGCGTGCTGAGTGGGTGCCAGGACGTACAGAGCAAGTTTATCAGCGCGATCGCTACACGATCGCCCTAGCGTTGCGTACCTTAAAGCGTCGAGGTTGGCTGACCGTTTCTTGGCATCCCCAAGCCGCTCGGATTTGCCTAGGTGACCCACCCCCTCGGACGCCTGATACCTTTACCTTCAGTGACCAACTGCGACACCAGTTAAGCGGTCTGGCTTTAGTTGCAATTGAAGCGATCGCGCCTTGGGAGCGTGTATTAGACCTGCAATTTGCCCGACGCCCCGGAGAGCCAGCCAGCTTTCACCTGTATGTCGAAATCATGAGCAAGTACAGTAACGTCATCCTGACAGGTGCCGACGATCTAATTATCACCGCAGCCCATCAAGTTAGTACACAGCAATCCAGCGTCCGTCCTATACAAACCGGTCAACCCTACGAACGACCACCCGCCCTCACCGGTACCCTCCCCAGCTTGAGCGAATCCCAGCAGCGCTGGCAAGAACGAGTCAGTTTAGTACCAGGAGCAGTGCAGCGTCAACTGCTCAAGAGTTACCGAGGTTTAAGTCCAGCATTGGTGCGTTCAGTGCTGCAAGCTGCCGGTCTAAACCCTGACCAGTCCACCGAGAGTCTTAACGAATCCGATTGGCAACACTTATTTCAACGCTGGCAAGAATGGCTGCAAGTAATCAGCAACAGACAAGACGATAAGGGAGAATCACCCTTTCAACCCGGCTGGACAGACCAGGGCTACACAGTACTAGGGTGGGGCGTTATTAAGCCAGCGAAAAATGTCCAAACCTTAATCAATGACTACTACACTACCGAGCTGAATCAACAAGACTTTACTCAGCTGCGTCACCAACTAACTCAGAAGCTGGGCAATGTTTTAGAAAAACTACGTCAGAAAGCTTCTACCTTCGAAGAACGTTTGCAGCAATCTGACCAAGCCGATCAGCACCGACAACAAGCTGACTTATTGATGGCGCACCTCCAAAATTGGGAACCGGGGATGAAAGCCATCACGCTCCTTGACTTTGACACCAGCAAGCCAGTTACGATTGCCTTAAATCCAGAAAAAAATGCTGTCCAAAATGCCCAAGCGCTCTACAAGCGCCACCAAAAGCTCAAACGCGCTCGTAATGCCGTTGAGCCATTACTCAAAGAGGTGCAAGAGGAAATTCAGTATTTAGAGCAGGTAGAAGCCTCGTTGACTGCGCTAGAAACCTACAATGCCCCAGAAGATTTACCGACACTACAGGAAATCCGCGAGGAGCTGATTCAGCAAGGGTATCTAAATGCCCCAGAACAACGAATTCGCGATATTTCCAATGTAACTGAACCATACCGTTATCAGACACCCAGCGGGTTTGAACTGTTGATTGGTCGCAACAATCGGCAGAATGACCAGCTGACATTTCGTACCGCTGGAGATTACGACCTCTGGTTTCATACCCAGGAAATTGCCGGTAGTCATGTTCTAATGCGTCTACAGGCGGGAAATGTACCAGACGAAGCCGATTTGCAATTTGCTGCTGACCTTGCGGCTCACTACAGCAGGGCGCGTCAGAGTGACCAAGTACCGGTTGTCTACACTCAACCCAAGTACGTCTTCAAGCCCAAGGGTGCTAAACCTGGCATGGCGATTTACAAACAAGAACGAATTATTTGGGGGCGTCCTCACAAGGCGGCAACTACCTTATGAGAGATATTTCTTGTAAAATGTAAATTTTGATGACAGAAAAATCGTATTTTCTGTTACCATAAAAATATAAAGAAATCTTACTGCTGCCGATTGGGAACGCGCAGCCTGGGTTTCCTCAATAGACCTCTGGGACAACTGGCAAAGCGATGGGCTTGAGTTGGCTCAAATTACCAGTGCCAAACTTTAACTCAAACTGGCTTTTGCAAGAGGTCTAACGTAGAGCGACAACATCATAAATAGTAACTGTGTTAAACCAGCTGTTGCGACAGCTGGTTTTTTTTACGTTAGTCCTGGGTTAGCCTGCTCTCAACCCCAGTTGGTTGTAATTGAATGCCACTCCACGCTGAATTGAGGGAACGTAACGACGGGCTGCAACACGCTTTTCCAGCAGATAAAGTGCCTCTCTGTTCTGTTCAGCACGCAGCCATGCATCGAGATACACTTGCTCGAATAGGTCACGTTGAGCATGACTACCGCCTACCTCGTACAGGCGTGGCAAAGTTGGTTGAAGCTGTTGCATCGCTCTTGCCCATTCTCCTCTGGCATGGGCAACCATCCCTTTGGCCGCTGGCAGTACCACCTCAGTCCACTTTTGTCGGATATCCGGTTTAACTGTTTTGGCGTACTCTTGCATACTCAATAGCATCTCATTGACTCGCTCATCTTCACCCGCTCTGGAGAGAGCGTAAACGTAATGCAAATCTTGAAAGGGTAAGGCATGT
>DATNPI010000588.1:0-2792 GCA_036703325.1 Coleofasciculaceae cyanobacterium | reverse complement strand
GTAACGGCAACTGAAACGGAAATTCGCAGCAACGCTAGCCCTTCCCCTCGTCCTACCCATCCCCCAAACCAACTAGTAGAAGCCCAAAGCTGGATGATTGGTTCCGATGGTAAGGTAATTCTTACCGCTTCCGCCTCCAATGCGACTCCTCACCAAACTTGGCAAACTTCAGCGAATTGTCAGGTTTCTCAAACAGCTACCCAACGGTGAACTGTGAACCAGGAGGCGAGGGAATAATACCAATTCACTAAATGCTTGCAAAAGTCGAATTAACCCCCCTCAATCCCCCCGTTTCGGGGGGAAGAAATCTTACTCCCTCTCCTTTTAGGGGAGGGTTGGGGAGGGGTTTCAAGGATTTATGCAAGAGGTCTATGGAATTCGTGGCTACACAGAGGATTGACACAGATAATAAAGCAACGCTGCCACCTCTGGCGGAATACCCGTAAAACAAACGCAGAAATTAGTCGGACTATTAACTGATATTTCCACCACTTTGGCGTAGATATCCCCCAGCCCTCTTGCTCTTTCTGTCCCTGCCAATAAATTAATCTTGAGATTGCTCAAGAGTTCCACAGAATATTCGGAATGTATCTCAGCCTTATGAGCAGATAACTTAATTATCTTTCCCTGAAACACCTTTTCCCCAAGATGCTTCCCTTTTAAAACTGCATATTGCACGGGAATTTCTTGATTCAAAACCACTAGCATTTCTTCTACTTTCGGCACAAATAGATTGAACTTCCCCCCAATGCCGCCAATCTCATAGACAGTTATGGGTTCTTGAAATCCCTTAGGCTGGACTTGCATTTTCTCATCCACCCTAACGATCGAGCCAGCATCTGTGAGGGTGTCTTTAGAAACCAAAATCTGACCCCCCACCGTAAAGGATTCAATTCGAGCAGCCAAGTTGACAGGACTCCCCAGCACCGTATACTTAGCACGCTTTTTCGACCCAATGTTCCCCATCAACACTTCACCTGTATTAATGCCTATGCCCATTTCCAATGGTGGCTGGTTCAATTGTTGGTTGTGTTGATTAACTCTATCCATTGCCAATTGCATCGCTATAGCACAAGCGATCGCACGTTGCGAATCATCCTCTCTGGTGATAGGCGCACCAAACATCACAAAAATCCCATCGCCCATAATCTCATTAATCGTGCCGTTATATTGACTAATCACCTCCGTCATCACTTCCAAGTAGAAATTGATAACGTCCACAGCTATTTCAGGCGGCACTCGTTCGGATAACGCGGAAAATCCCCTTAAATCCGACATCAGAATCGTGACTTTTCGTTTTTCACCACCTAGTTGCAATCCTTCTGGCGTCTCCAGCAGACTGGCAACCACTTCATCCGTCAAATAGCGACCAAACGTCTGGCGCATTCCGGTTGCCATGTGGGCGACATAACTTGAAATTGCGATCGCCGACCCTAACAAAGCCAGAACAGGCGGTACAACGGGAATCCACCACCCCTGAAGAAAAGCCACGTAACTGCCAGAAATTAGGCTACCTCCGGCTAAGAAAATACTGACAACTGTAAAAGGCGATCGCTTAGTAACACCCCCCCGATATCGCTGCGTCCAACTCAACGCAGCACCCACCACCGACCAGCCAAAAATCCACAGCCACTCCAACGGTTCAGACCAAACTCTAATCTGGGGGCGACCATCTAAGGCTGCACTCAAAATCTGGCTGGTTAGATCGGCATGAACTTCAACTCCAGCTACGCTAATAGTAGATTGACCAACCCGTCCACGACTGTAGGTACTGTAAGGCGTGTAAAAGAAGTCCGCTACACTCTCTGCTGTTACTCCAATCAAGACAATACGTCCACGCGCTAGATCAGCTGGCATCCGCCCCTGCAAAACATCGGTCATCGAGAAGGTACGGAAGCCCTGCCGCAAATTGTGAAAGTTAGAGAGTATTTGGTATCCGCCCGCATCCGCCCTAACATAGCCCCCATCATTGGCATCGAACTGAGTAAATACAGTTTTCCCCAACTTCAACTGATTCTTAGAAGCATCATGTACTTGGAGAGTAATGCCTTCAGCCTCTAGATATTTCAAAGCTAATGCTGCCCCAAGACTCACAATAGTTTTTTCCGACTTGTCTCTTTTTAGAGAAAGTAGACTGCGGCGAATCTTACCATCGGTATCTACCACAAAATCGTTAGCCGCAACCTGACCCAGTTTGCTCAATGATTGTGATGGATTAACCAAAAACCCAGAAGAATTCCCCACCACCTTCTGAATGCCAATTAGATTCGGAGTCGATTCAAAAACTTTAACCAACTCCCGATGACCCGGTTCTACTGGCAAATCGCGATAAATATCAAGACCAATCGCTCTCGGCTGTTGTTGCTTGAGTGTTTCCAGTAATTTGGCAAGCGTCGCATCCGACATGGGCCACTGCCCTGCCTTTTGCACATCTGTCTCATTAATCTCAACAATAACGATACGGGAGTCCACTGGCTCTTTTGGACGTAGCCGAAAAAATTGGTCTAGCGCTGCCAGTTCAAGCCCTTGCAGCCATCCAGCTACGCGCAACCCAATCAGCAATCCAGTTACACTGGGAGCGGCAATTAAGACGCCACGCCATTGCCACATTTGTTGCCTTAGCTTTGCCCACATAATAAGAATCCCTATCTTTTTACGTGAAGCGCCTTATACCGAGTGTCCTATTATGGGATTTTTTCCAAAAACTGCCAACCTTTTTGCTAGATCTAGATGCTGGTGAATCGTATCTAGCCAAATAGAGGTTACAGGAAGAACACTAAGTTGTGTGTTAG
>DATNPI010000564.1:0-2312 GCA_036703325.1 Coleofasciculaceae cyanobacterium | reverse complement strand
GAGGGGAATTAAATTCTGAAATAGATCGAGGCTTTAGCTGACGTTATCAACTCAATTATTATTATGGTTGGACTCCTAGCCGCGCTCTCGGCGTCTGCGGCAGGGGGTATGAGAATTGCCCTGCCCCTGCTGTTAATTGGTTTGCTGCGGATTGACAAACTTTGGTCGGAAATACCTTTATTGTCTGGGGTTCACCCCCAAGTGGTGCTCACCATCTTGGTGAGTTGGTCGCTGTTAGAGTTATTTGCTTCTAAAACCTTTGCGGGACAGCGGGTGCTGCAAATTGTGCAAATTATTTTCAGTCCCATTGTAGGAGCAATTATGGGAATTGCGATCGCTCAGGTAAGTTCGATCGACGAAATTATTGCTCACCCTTGGATGCTGTGGATTATTGGTGTTGTCGGAGGTTTGTTGGCTTTAGTGCTGCAACTGGTACAAGCAGGATGGCTTTACCGGCTGCGGGGTTTGCCGATTTGGGTGATTTTCCTCCAAGATGTTCTGTGCATTTCCTTGGTGTTGTTTGCCTTTGACGCCCCGCGGCAGGGAGGGTTAGTTGCTATGATGCTGCTGTGGCTGGCAATTCGCAGTTCTAAAGAGTGGTATCGCTGGTACAGAAGTCAGGGAATACCGGGCGATCGGGGAAATCCCCGCCGCCGCAAGCGCGATCCTGATTAATTAGTGATTAGTTATTGGTGATTAGTCATATCGTTTACGGTTGTTTCGGAATAATGATTTAACCGCAGAGACCGCAGAGGGCGCTGAGTCTCCACAAGAGAGAGATGAATAATTCCGATACCAACGGATTTGATATCATTAGTCATTTGTAACTACAGTCAACTGTCAACTGTCAACTGTCAACTGTCAACTGTCAACTGTCAATTTAAAGCAATCCGATCGAGTGTAGCGGGCCCTGACCCGTAATTAACTCCAGCAATAGTGCCACAAAACCAATCATCGCCACACGACCGTTCCAAACTTCCGCCCCCGTGGTCAAACCCCACTCCCACTGCTCTTGAGGGTACATCTTAACTTTCTTTGAAGGGCGTATAACATCAGAGAATTTAACGTTGGGAGATTCTATCGACTCGATGACTAAATCGGCCAAGGCTTCAATAAACACCGGATGAGTATTCAGGGCGGGCACTCGGTAGAAATTCTCAATCCCCGATTCTTCTGCTAATTCTCGATACTCCATGTCAATTTCTTGTAGAGTCTCGATGTGTTCGGAAACGAAACTAATTGGAACTACCAACAAATCTTGGACTCCATTTTCTGCCAATTCGGTTATGGCGTCTTCGGTGTAAGGCTTGAGCCATTCCACCGGGCCAACCCGACTTTGATAAGCTAGAGTGTGTTCGTTCGATCGATCCAAATGTTCCATAATCAGACGAGTGCAATCTTCAATCTCGCGCTGATAGGGGTCTCCCGCCTCTTCTACATAGCTCAGGGGGACGCCGTGGGCGCTAAAAAAGATGTGAACTCGATCGGGATTCGGATTGTGGTCTAGTTCTTGGGCTATCAGTTCCGACATTGCCTGAATGTAGCCTGGCCGCTTATACCAAGAAGGAATCGCGGTATATTCTATCTCCGTGAGGGCTGGATCTCGGCCCCACATTTCTTCTAGCTGCCGGAAGCTAGAACCGCTGGTGCTGATGGAAAATTGAGGATACAGCGGCAAGATTGTCAAATGTTCTATGCGATCGCGCTTTATTTTGGCTATCGCCTCTTCGGTAAAAGGATGCCAGTAGCGCATCCCCACGTATACTCGAGCATCTTGTCCCTTGGACTGCAAGACGGATTGCAGCGAAGCCGCTTGTTCCTCGGTAATCCGCCGCAAAGGAGAGCCGCCCCCGATGTGGCGGTAGTTTTCCTGGGATTTCTGAAAACGCAGGGTCGAAATCAACCAGGCGAGCGGTTTTTGCATCCACGGAAACGGGATGCGAATGATTTCCGGGTCAGAAAACAAGTTGAACAGGAAAGGACGGACATCCTCGATTTGATCTGGCCCGCCCAAGTTTAATAGCAATACTCCCACACGACCCATAGCGGTTACAGCTCTCCCATCGTCTCAGTTCTGTTACTTATCTTTATCATTTGACACTCCCGGGCCTGCGAGGCGTGGGGATTCTTAATTCAGCGACTGACCTTTAAGCGCTATGTCCTTGCGGCAATTCTTAAACCTTTCAACCGTAGAAAATACCACCAATTGACGAGTTCAACTCACAGCCACCCTCTTGGGGTCTGTCTCCAAAAGCGTACGCTTGATCTAGCCTAGAGTTCGGGTATGCCCTACCCTACTTAACAAATGAACC
>DATNPI010000562.1:0-1908 GCA_036703325.1 Coleofasciculaceae cyanobacterium | reverse complement strand
TATTGGATTTTGGATTTAGATTTTTGAAGCAAGGATTGTAGGGGTGAGTATGAGCAGATCAACTTGTTTTCAGATAGATATTTTGAAAACAAAATCCGCCCTTATCCTAGAAGCCAATCTCAAACCGAAGCTGGCTTAATGGTAACGACACCATAAGCATCTGGAGAGAGATACTTCTTAGCAGCTGTCTGGAGGTCAACGGCTTCTAAGGATTGAATACGAGTGGGGTAGTTGAGCGCAGGTGTCAAGTCTCCTAGCTGTGACTGATAGTAGCCATACAAGCTGGTGCGATCGCTCGGTTTTTCATTACCAAAGATAAACCGATTTGCTACTTGTGTGCGGATACGAGCAATGTCGGCTTCTGCTACCAATTCTGTCTGAAACCTGCGAATATGCTGTGCGATCGCTTCTTCTACCTCTGCCAAGTTTTCCGTCGGCAGTTGGACAGAAATGTAAAATACACCCTGAAGCCGTTGCGTCATATTGCTTACCCCAATGTGGGTTACAAGTTGCCGCTCTTCTCGCAAATCTCTCACCAGTCTTGATATCCGACCATGCCCTAAAATGACGGCTAGGACATCCAGCTCATAGGTCTGATCTAACTGCGTCATCCCAGGAACCCGCCAAACCATTACCAGCCGCGCTTGCTGTAAGGTTTCATCGACATACTCCCGGCGGACAATCTCTTGGAAAGGCGGTTCAGGCTGGAACGATTTTTGATTTTGGATTTTAGCTTTTAGATTGTCTGGAGCAGTTGGCTGTGACTGATTGAAACCATCTGTGACAATTTCAATCAGTTCCTCAACTGGGAGATTGCCCACAGCAACGGCAGTAATTGACTGGGGTTGATACCAGTTGGCATGGAAATCACGCATTTGCTGGGCTTTTAGTTGTTCAATTACCGAAGACGGCCCTAGCACCTGTCGTCGGTAAGGCAGTTGCTCAAATGTTGTCTCAATTGCCCGTCGAAACGTGCGCCGCTGAGGATTGTCCTCTGAGCGGCGAATTTCTTCTAAAACCACCAAACGCTCCCGCTCAAAGGCGTCGTCGGGAATGCTGGGATTGAGTACTACATCGAGCTGCAACGGGGCTAATTGGGCAAAATCTTTAGGGGCGGTGGTGATGTAGTAGTGGGTGTAATCTTGGCTCGTGGCGGCATTAGTCACCGCACCCCGCTGCTCAATCAGTCGCTCAAACTCGCCGCTTTTCAAGCGTGACGTTCCTTTAAAGACCATATGCTCAAGAAAATGAGCCATGCCGTTGATGTCGTCTGATTCCACAGATGAACCAACGTTAATCCACACATTCAGGTTGACGGCTTCAACAGGCATCTGCTCCGCCACAATTGTTAGACCATTAGGCAACTTCTTGATAGTAGGGGCGTTGAGTGGGGGAGTTTTAAGCAATGTTGAGGTCATTTTTTATGCGCTTCTTTGCTATTCTCTTTCTATCTTAATGAGCTAGGCGTGTACCCTGTTGTGTGACTATCGCTGCTCTTCCAATCGTCCGTATCCATTCCAGTAGATTTGCGATCGCTTATTTCTCCAGTACCGTCGCCTGTATCCATTCCATCACATCTGCGATCTGCGCTTCGCAGCGTTCGACTGAACTTCGACAGGCTCAGTTACCGCGCGGACAGTGAGCTTGTCGAACTGCACGCCGAAGTCAGCGCTTCGCTATCGCTAGGCTTGGCACTCTTTCTTCATAGACTTTGAAGACAAGTTTGCTATTCCACATTCTATTCAAAAAGTCAATATCATAGTGATATTTTTAAGCTACCTATTCTGTGAAAAACTGTCAGAGGCAGAAAAACGCTAAACCTGTGTAGCGTAAGAATAGAGGCAGAAATTGAACGAACCTCAGGCTGATTACGATAGCCCCTGGAAAGAGGCGTTAGAACAATATTTT
>DATNPI010000561.1:0-1707 GCA_036703325.1 Coleofasciculaceae cyanobacterium | reverse complement strand
CTGCGGAACGGCATGACCTTGGATTTGCTCTGGAGCTGTGTAGCCATCTGAATAAACTACCGTCACATCCTGCCCATTAATGACTGTCTGCGTCACCTCCCTAGCTGTCCCAAAGTCAATCAGCACGAGTTTCCCATCAGGTTTTCGCATGATGTTGGACGGCTTAATATCTCGATGGAAAAACCGTTTTTGATGCACGTCATCCAGAATTGTTACGAGTTGTCGCATCCATTCAAGTGCTTGCGCTTGAGAGATTTGCTTATTCGGCTTCAACCACTGCTCTAAGTTCTCCCCCTCAATTCTCTCCATCACTAAGCAGTGCAATTCTTGACCATTGCCAAGCGTCAAAGAGAATTGTTCCTCTGCTCTAGGAATTCCTGAATGTATGAGATTAATTAGAAAACTTGCTTCTTGGTCAAAAAGTTCAACCAATTTAGTACCGTTGTTTTTCAGAATCTTTAGGACTTTCGACGTGTGATTATCCTTTAAATCCTGTACTTGAAAAATCTCTGCGTAAGGGTGCGGTATGTCCAGCCTGCGTAAAGGCTTGACCAGCAAATATCTATCCTTGACACGTAACGTTGTATGACAGGATGGGCACTCTATAGGCGTGTCAACGATGTCACGATGTCGGCAACTGGGGTTGATGCAATAGCACATACTTTAGCGGGCGTTCACCACCCATTGTGCGAACGTGATCAATTCTTCATTTCGGTTATAGAAATCAGAGCTAGAACCAAAAAATGGCAGTCAAATTGCTGCTTTGGTCGTACCAGATATGTTACCGATTGGTACGCCCAAGAAGTTTGTCACAGCTCTATTCAACCTATCTTAATGAGCTTTATGGAAAAACTTGAATAAAGCGATGCACTCTAAACAAAAAAATATAAAGCCTAGGTAGATAGGCTTCATTCGTATCGTAGGGGAGTATTGCCATATCCCCTACGTCGTCATACTCTAGCGAAACATACTACTGACAGAACTGTCTTCATGAATGCGCCAGATTGTTTCACCCAGCAAATTTGCTACCGAAAGCACCGTTAGCTGTTCAAAGCGGCTTTCTTCCGGAACCGGAATTGTGTTTGTCACAATCACCTCTTCAAATATGCCACTCGAAAGGCGCTCTACTGCGGGTGACGAAAAAACCGCATGAGTGGCGCAGGCGTAGACTTGACGAGCGCCCTCTTTACGTAGTAGCCTCGCTCCTTCGGAAATGGTGCCACCCGTGTCAATCATGTCGTCCACCAGCACCGCTGTTTTACCCTCGACATCCCCGATGACGTTCATCACTTCTGCCACATTGTGAGCTTGCCGTCGCTTGTCGATAATTGCCAGAGGCGCATCATTTAGCTTTTTGGCAAACGCCCTTGCTCTTGC
This sequence comes from Coleofasciculaceae cyanobacterium, assembly GCA_036703325.1. Classification (GTDB taxonomy): domain Bacteria; phylum Cyanobacteriota; class Cyanobacteriia; order Cyanobacteriales; family Coleofasciculaceae; genus DATNPI01. The sequence goes on along the minus strand of DATNPI010000561.1, from coordinate 330 downwards.
AACACCACCAACATCTGGTGAAACAACAACAATGTCAGATAGTTGCTTACTTGCCAGGTAGTCTAGCAGCACAGGGGAACCGTAGACATGATCAAAGGGAATATCAAAATATCCCTGGATTTGGGCTGAATGCAAATCCATCGCCAAAACCCGATTCGCACCTGCCTCAGTAATCAGGTTAGCAACCAGCTTTGCTGTAATCGACTCACGCCCTGCGGTTTTGCGGTCTGCCCTGGCATAACCATAGTAGGGAATTACTGCGGTAATTTGCCGTGCTGATGCCCGACGACAGGCATCAACCATAATCAGTAATTCCATCAGGTGCGCGTT
>DATNPI010000558.1:0-29459 GCA_036703325.1 Coleofasciculaceae cyanobacterium | reverse complement strand
TTACTAATTTGGTCTAGGTCAAGAAAAGAAGCGGCGACGCCGACAAAATTCTTCTGCCGATCATAGAGGGGTTGAGCCGCACTGATGGTCATCTCAAGAGTACCCACCCGTTGGAAGACATCAAGCCATGTGGGTTTTCCTGCCTTCGTCGCAGTTTGATAGGAAGGTAAGCGGTGGGTATCAACAAAGTTGCGGCGGACTTGCGCTAGTTGGGTAGGATTCCCCTGAGCATCAGTGTCATAGAAATAGAGGTCATTACCAGTAGATTGGTCAAGGATGGCAATTTGCAAGCTGCCATTCTCGGTTCGATGACCCGCTACTAAGCCCCCTGCTTGGGGAATGAACATTGTCCGACTGATGGTGTTAAATTCTTTAATCTGCCGCCAGTAGTAGGGTTGTAGGCTACGCAAGTCCTGTATATTTAACAGATCCAGAGCGATCGCATCGGCATTAATTTGATTTACCCGATGAGGAGTTTCCAGGTAAGTTCCTAAACGCTGCTCAATCCGGTTAGCGACTTCGCGGCGTAAGTGAGTCGTCACTTCATTAACAGCTACATACTCATTGCGTAAAGAAAGCCATCCGATAACGCTGACGACGACCACGAGAAGCAAAACAAATGGCACTACTAAGACGGCACGCAGTGATAGTTTCCTTTTCACGTTAGTCACTTGACCCGCCTTAACGTCTATTGATACTCACTTAACTTAGTGCGATCGCAAAAATCCAGAGATTCGCTCCACGGCTATTTCCAAGATTGCTGGGTCATGTACCAAGGCAAACCGGACATATCCTTCTCCAGCTTTGCCAAAACCAGCTCCAGGCGAAGCAGCAACACCTGTCTTTTCTACCAGCTGAGTACAGAATTTTATAGAATCGTTAGTCCAAGGCTCCGGCAACTTAGCCCAAATATACATCGTTGCTGTTGGGGTGGGAACCTGCCAGCCAATTCGGTGCAATGCTTCGATGAATGCATCCCGCCGCTGTCGGAAAATTTCTACAGACGCCTTGACGCCTTCTTGAGGCCCTGTCAAAGCCGCGATCGCACCGTTTAAGATTCCCCGATACTGGTTAAAATCAATTGCCGCTTTCACTTGCCGCAAGGCTCGAATCAGTTGAGCATTGCCAATGGCGTAACCAATACGAAAGCCGCCCATATTGTAAGACTTGGAAAAAGTAAACAACTCAATCGAAACCTCCTTATCCGGGTCGGCTTGCAAAATCGAGGGGGCAAGGGATTTTGGATTTTGACTCCCTCCCTTAACAAGGGGGAGTAAGGAGGGGGTGGATTTTGGATTGGATGTTTCCTGTTCCTCCTCTTGACTTTCTGTTCCGTCTTCCACAAAGACTAGGTCAGCGTATGGGAAATCATGAACTAAGACTAGGTCATGCTGACGGCAAAAAGCGACGGCTTCCTGGAAAAAAGACAAGGGTGCGATCGCTGTTGTAGGGTTATGAGGATAACTCAACACCATCATTCGCGCTTGAGCTAGTACTGGGGTTGGAATGTCCTCAAATACTGGCAAGAACTTGTTTTCTGCGAGTAGCGGCATTGGGTAGATCTGACCACCAGCCAGGTAAACACCACCAGCATGGGAAGGATAGCCAGGGTCTTGTAGCAGTGCAAAATCTCCTGGGTTCAGTACAGCTAGAGGTAAATGAGCGGTTCCTTCTTGAGAACCAATTAGCGACAGCACCTCAGTTTCTGGGTTAACTGGGATACCAAATTTTTGTGTATACCACTGCGCAGCTGCCTGACGAAAGGCTTGAGTACCATGAAACAGCAAGTAGCCGTGAGTGCTCTTATCAGACAAAGACTCGTTTATTGCCGCTAGGATATGCTCTGATGTTGGGAGGTCAGAAGACCCTAACGATAAATCAATGATCTCTTGTCCAGAGGCTTTGGCTTTTGCCTTTGCCTGATCCATATCAGCAAACACATTGGCCTGTAGAGGTTGTAGACGCTTGGCAAACTGCATTTTTTTATCCTTTGTCCTTGGTTGAGGATGACCAATGACTAATGACCAATCCGGTATAAGCTGAGGTTGAATTTTTGTTATGACACGGGTGACAGATGAGTTTCCAGCATACTCTCTAATTTTTGCTTACCAATTGCTCCTTCATGAGATTGAGCCACCTCACCATCCTTAAACAAAAATATTGCCGGGACGCCTTCGACGCGGTACTTCTTCACGGTGGCGGGATTGGGATCGATTTCCATTTTGATTACTTTTAAGCGATCGCTGTAGGTATCGGCGGCCCAGTTCACGGAAGGTGATACCAGACGGCAAGGTCCGCACCAAGATGCCCAAAAGTACACCAGTACTGGCTGTTCTGCTTTTAAAACTTCGGTGTCAAACTCGGCATCTGTAATTGAAATAACGCTACTCACGACACTCTCCATCAAGACAATTGCTGCGACTTTACCCTCTATCTCTGTCCAAGGGTTTTGGACTGGATAGGCAAGTGGGCAAGTTTTCCTTTGGCTCACATCTACATCTATAACAGTAAATCAGTCTGAGGCTTTGGCGGTAAGAGTAATCGTTTGCATTGACACTCACCGTCCTTCTAGGACGGTGATTCTTTCATCATGGGGAGCGCTACCGCTTTACCCTCAGAAAGCATCTTGACCGTGTGTCCCACGGCTGCAAGCCCTCGAATGAGAACTACTTGTGCTGCGGCTACATCTCTATCCGTTGTGTAGCCGCAGTGATTGCAAGAGTGGACACGCTCAGACAATTCCTTTTTGCCTGTCTGTGTGAGGCAATTAGGGCATATCTGGCTTGTTTTCTTGCTATCTACCTTGAGGAAAAATACACCGCGCTTACGGCAACATTGCTCTAAAATTTGGAAGAATTGACCCCAGCCAGCGTCTAGACAATGCTTCGCTAAAAAGCCCCGCGCCAGTCCTTTGAGGTTCAAATCCTCCACAAATATCATCCCAGCGCTATCACAAAGATTGTGAGCTAGAAGCCAGTGATAATTCTTCCTAACGTTGGCGATTCGTTCATGCAATTTACTTACTTTGACCTGTGCTTTTTTCCTGTTATTTGACCGCCAGACCCTTCTTGATACGCTCCGTTAATGAGCGCATAGTCCCCGGTTTTTTGAAGCGGGGGAACCCATGACTTTGCTCCCACATACTGACAAACGCTTGCTCAAGTCGCCTTAGGGTTTGTTGCAACACCTGTGACTGTACCTGCTGCAAACTAAAGTTAATCTTTCGGTGAGCGGTTAGTGCTTTAGCTTGTTGGTTGTAATTCGGTCGTTTGGCGTCAGCTGGGATGATGTATTCAGACCGGAGTGAGCAAGCGTTAATCGGACAACTACGAGACTTAAACCAATCCTTGCGTTCAGCCAATGCGTAGTTATAGACACGGCGACATTGTTCTAGCCAATCCGTAAAAATTACTATTTGGCTTGATGTTGGTTTGAGTTTAAATTCGTAGGTTAGATTAAAAACTTTTATCACCTCCTTGTCTTATTCTACAAGTATTTTACACAGCGCTATGGCGTTTTTTAAAGGAACCCAGGCAGAATAAAAAGTCGCCCTAGAAGGGCGAGGTCTTATACCCAATCATTTGATAAAAAAGATGATTCATAAAGAAACTGTCGAGCAATACAGTGGCACATTGGCTGAACTAGCCGAAGACATAGGCAATCTAAAATAGGATGCCAAAAATAAGACCTGGATAGACCCTCTAAATCCACTCCGAAACTTGTGCCAGTTGGATTGATATTGAGTCGCCTACCAAGGTCTTGACTTACCGGGAATGTTGCCAACAGACGGCTCAAGCCTACATATTTTTAAGTTGCGATCGCAATGATTCCAATTCGGCGTCAACTGCTGAGTCAGATGAGGAAGATTTTTTCTCCTCCGAGGCAGGCAGAGCTGGCTGTGAAACAGAGCTACCCGTCAACTGCGCTTTCATCGCCGCCAACTCATCATCAACGTCGCTGCCGGATTCTAGCATTGCAAACTGACTTTCCAAGTCCGCACCCGCAAGTTCAGCAGCTGACTGAGATCTAGCTTCCATCATCAAGACTTTTTCTTCCATCCGCTCAAAAGCTGCCATAGAGCCGCCGGTATTGAGCGTGCTAATCGTGTTTTGCAGCTGCTCATTAGCTTTAGCCGCCGCTGCACGGGACTTGAGCATATCCTTCTTAGTCTTGGCTTCGGAAATCTTGCTTTCCAAAGCAATCAGGTTGCGCTTGAGTGTATCTACCTGAGCAACTTGCTGATCCAGTTGGGCTTTCAGTTGACCAGCCGTCTCAGCGTTCGCCTTCTTACGAGTCAGTGCCTCACGCGCCAGGTTCTCATCCCCTTTAGTGAGCGCCAGTTGTGCGCGTTGCTGCCAGTTGTTGGCTTCTGTTTGGTTTTTGTTGTATTGCTGCTCAGTGCGTTTTTGAGTTGCAATTGCCCCAGCAACCGCTTGACGCAGTTGTACCAGGTCTTCTTGCATATCAACAATGGCTTGCTCCAGAATTTTTTCTGGATCTTCAGCCTTGCTGACCAGGTCATTCAGATTGGCTCTGACGACTCTGCTAAGGCGATCAAATAATCCCATGACGCTGTCTATCCTCTTGGAATGTATAAAGTAGGTGTAAAGCAGGCTCTACTGCGTCAGCCTGTTTGGAGTGGTGTTGAGGTGTAAGCAATGGATGCTCTCCCGTCTCAAGTCTAAAGCGCTTCTTTGAATCACTCAAAACACTCATAACCAAGCCATTAAGACAGGACGCTTTTAATCCAGTTTAGAAACTTCCAACCAAAAAGTGCTAGGTAATAGCCAGTTTCTTACACCGTCAACAGGTGAGGGGGAGCAGGGGAGAATTCTCTACCAAACTTTTGAACACACTGACAAGGCAATCACCTCCTCACCCCCATACTCCCTCTTCTACGTCAAGAGCGATCAGTTTCGGAACGGAGTTTTTCAAGCTCTGCCTCAATTTCTGGATTTTTTACAGATGATGCCTGACTAGACGGTAATCTTGCCTGTTCGTTGCCTGTCATCATGTTGGCTTTTAGCGTTGCCAACTCAGCATCAATGTCATTGCCACCTTCAAGAGCTGCAAATCTCTTTTCCAAATCGCTGCTTCCCAGCTGTTCTATCGCCTCGGACTGAGCTTCGAGTTGCATTACTTTTTCTTCCATCCGCTCAAAAGCACTTAAGGAACTGCCAGTGCCGACATTGCCCAGCATCTCGTTAATTTTCTGGGAGGCCTGAGCCGAGCGTGCCCTAGCGATATACAAATCTTTTTTCGTTTTGGCTTCCGAGATTTTACTCTCTAGCGTCCGCATATTTTCTTTGAGCTTGGTAACAACACCAGCTTGTTGTTCCAGCTGGGCTTGCATTGCTTTTGCCGTCTCTTGATAAGATTTTCGGCGCGTCAGGGCTTCCCGCGCCAAGTTTTCGTCTGCGTTGGAGAGTGCCAGTTGAGCGCGGTTGTACCAATCATTGGCTGTAGTTTGAGCCTGTGACGCCTGTCGCTCGGTACGTTTTTGGGTGGCGATCGCCTGCGCCACAGCCTGCCGCAGCTGAATCAAATCCTGCTGCATTTCCTCTACAGCTTGTTCCAGAATTTTTTCTGGATCTTCCGCCTGCCCGATCAGGCTGTTGAGGTTGGCGCGAATTACTCGCAAGATGCGATCAATCAATCCCATAGCAGCTCTCCATTCACGTTACGGGTCGGGAATTTATTAACATCATGGTATCTCAAAGTCAAGAGCCAATTTTAGATTTCAGATTTTGGAGTTTGGATTTTTTGTCAAATCGAATTGTCTCCAACCTCACGATTACTCCATGAGGTCAATCCTTTCATTGCCAATCTAAAATCCTTGCCGTGGTTGAGTGCACCACGATTGTTAAGTTCCTCTAACACCTAACAATGAAAAACCAACCTCTGGCAACTACCTAAGGACGATATATCGAGGCAAAAATTCCCTGCTGCTTGAGTTCCTCAACCAGAGTTTTCGCCTCAGACTCGCGCTTGAACGCTCCCATCTGAATCAGGGTACCTTGTGGGAAGTCACGCACATAGGCATCAGGAACAACTGTCCTTGCCTGCTCTAAGGCGCTCTCGCTACCGGAGTTGAGCAGCACGAAGTAGTAATCATCCGAACTTGATGCCGTACTTGCTGCCACTTGCTCCGGAGAAGAAGATGCTTGTGGCATCTTTTTTCCGACTGAGGTAGACAGTGCCGATGACGGTTGGTTAGCGGCGGCTTTGCTCAATGCTGGCAAGGGCTTTTGCTGTGCAGGGGCAGAACTAGGATTACTCACTCGTGGTGCGGCAGCTAATGGTGCTGGTAGTGGTGCGACTGATGGTGCTGCCATTGACCCAACAGCTCCCTGCTGTCCAGAAGACTGTAAAAGTGCCGAAGATAAATCTGAAGAACGTCTAGGAAGAGCTGAGTTAGGAGCGATAGATGGGGGTGCTGATGTCACACCAGCGTTAGGTAACTCTGATACCGGGGGAATCGGTGACACTGAGGGCGACGGCCCTGGACTGGCTTGTAAGTGACTTAACGTATTTAAATTCACTTCAGGAAATTCCTCATAAGCCAGATTGGGACCACCAACTGTAGGGGAATTTTGCGTTGAATTACCCGCTACTTTGGTCTGTGTCGAACTTTGGGGATTGCTAGGCGTCTTTGAGCCAAACAACCGATTAAAACCTAGAGCGGTGGGCGTGGATGGATTAGTTATGATGTATGCCGCAGTAGCGCTCGAAAGCAGCAAAAGTAAGATCGAACCGACACCCAGTGGGGTCAGTAATCTGTCAGTAAAACGCTTTTTGGGCTGAACGTCTGCCTCTTCCTCTGACAAACTCCGTAGCAGTTGTTCCGATGATTCCAGGTAGTCTTCAGGGGGAGTCGTCGCAGCAGCTAAAGGCACCAAATCCCCTCCGACATCTGCTGATCCTTTAGGAGGAGTCAGTTGCTCAGTAACCGCTGCCTTGGTGCCTGAATTGTCAACAGTTGCATGAGTTAGGGAAGGGGCAACCAACCCCTCACCAGGTTCATACCCTAATGAGTGGACATCTAGCTGACCTGTCTGAGCCACTGGCTCGTGATTCGTCTCCTTAGGAGGGGTAGCCGATGGTTTCTGGTTCCCCATGAAGAGCGGAAATGATATGGGCGCAGCAGTGCTCATCCCTAAAGCTGGCCGCTGAGTTTGACCTCCTGACTTATCGATGGAAATCAACTCAAGTGGCTTACGGATCTGGTGGCGACCCAGACCACGGGGAGACATCACTGCTTGTCCTGCTCGTTGGCGTCGGTAGCGGGCTAATTCTTCTTCTAACTGCACATCAATGCTAGTCAGAGCAGCCTGCAAAGCTGGGTTAATTGATTGGTTTGGTGAGGAGCGAGTCGAGGACTCAACCGAGGTGTTTTGGCTCATGATTGTGCTTTGTGGTGAGTGTGGAGGTCAATTCCTGCCATAGGATGACTAGGCTTCCTGATTGTCGGAGAGTGTACAGTTGAACTCGCTTCTCTGCCAACTTAGAACTCTCCATCTTACTTGAGTAACTCGTGCTGTCAGTTTATTACACAGCCTTATGGATTTTAAGGCAGTACCCAAAGCAAGAGAATCTGTACCTCCGTTGCCGTTGGACTAGGATTCAGTATAGGGGCATTGCCGCCCTTAGGTTCGCTCCGAGAAGAAAGCCCTGTTTGTGGGGATAGATAGGACACATTCGTGACAATCCTTCAGATGCCATAGTCGTTACGCTCGGTGCTGTCGCCCTGACATCGCTAGTCGACATTCCTGCTAAACTTATGCCTCGCTCCACTCACAGCGCGATCGCGTCTAGGACGAAAGCCATTCCCTAAACAACGATATCTCTATAGGCAACACTACCCTGTTAGGACTTACGCAAATACCATCGTTCTAGTCACCCTAGCCCGCAACCTTGGCGGCTGAGTGGTGGAATGCGTAAGTCCTGCCTGTGTTTGTTGGCTCTACAAGGAATACATATAGAAAACTTACCTGCCTGCTACTTGCAAGGAGTAGCTCAATTGTTTCTCAGCTTGATGGAGAGCTACCCAATCCTGCTGCTCTAGACATTTTTTTCCCATTGCCGATAAAATCGTATCATAATCCTTCCAAGTCCACAGGTCATTACTGTGTAGGCGATCGCTAAACTCTCTTCAGCATTAGCCTAGACTCGAAGATTCGTTAGTTTCAGGGTGAGCGTAATTCTCAACAATAAACGTGATCAGACGCAAGTGCTGAGTTAAAGACCGCCCACTCTTCGGTGGGGCATCTACACGGCTTAAACAGTGCATTAACGTCGGCAGGGCGTAGCCTAGTTGATCTAACCCAACTCTGTACTGAGTACAGAGTGGGTGAACAGTGAAGAGCGTTCTCTTTACTCTTGACCAATTAGGCAATGGTGGAAGCCTACCGAGAATTCTTACCAATGGTTCAAGCTCTGTTAACCGAACCGATGGTTCAAACTTGATTCTTTGCCTCAATTTTAGTATATCGAGTTACATTTCTATTTGTTGTTTGGCTTGATCCCCGTACCTTTTAAGGAAAAATTAACTCTATTGTCTTATGACACTCCTTTAAGTCGTTTCATTTCTTAAAGTTAAATATGTCCGTATATAACAGAATAATAAAGAAAACCTAAAAGCCTAAGTTAGTGTGGGGATCGCTACAACCTAGACTAGATAAATGCTTGCTACGTTTAATAGGTGGCATTGGCAGGTAGGAAGATGAAGAGCGAAGAGGAAAACAATTATTTCTCAAAAGAACTCCGATGAAGACTTTGAACTTTCCCACCTCTGCCTGTCGGCTTTGTCACCATTACCAGCCAGAGGGACGGCGTGGCGGTACGTGCCAGCAACTTGGGGTGCCAGTTAGATCTAACTGGAAAGCTTGTTCTTTGGCTCTCCCGCCTTTTTCGTCTTCTTGGGAGAAAATCGAAGTGCTTTGGCAGGATGAAAACCTACTGCTACAAGAGGCACTTTCTGTAAATTGTTCGTTAGACTACTCTCAGGCAGACTTACCTAAAGAACAGAGTCCCTCGACCTCCGAAACGATGAATTCCAACATGGTGCTTGTCTAAACATTCTTTGATGACGGCTAGAAGGGCAGTCGGTTCCTTATTGATTACTGCCTTAAGGTTTTTAGACAATTGAGACAAATCCATGAACAAAACTTGAAATAAATTAATACAGTTTTTTGAGGTTTCAATTCAACAAAGCTTTATCTTTTGAAGAAGACAAATTTAATCCAACCATTGAACTTAATCCAAATTTATTTCTCAGAATACCTTTGCTCAACAAAGATGCGCTTTTTGATTAAATTGCCTTTTGTGACGTCAGCGCTTTAGGAGTAGGTCAATAATTCTGATGGGTTATCCTTCAATGCGGTACAGGTGCTCATACACGAGCTTTGTTGATGCCTTTGCAGTAGCAAGGCGATCGCCTTTTGGAACCCTTATCTCGTGAAGCGATACCAATTGGTCTTAAAAATGACACAAATCGTGTTAGTGAAGCGGCTCCCAAAGAGCTAGGGGTTAGGTGGTGGGTGGTAGGTGGTAGGTGATGAAGAGACTTTACCTAAAACCTAAAACCTGCAACCTACAACCTAAAACCTGGGTCAGCAAAAATTTAAAATAGGGTGTACTCAGTCGAACTTATCGATTCCCTAACCTCGAAACAATCAATTCTTAGGTCACGTTAAGGACTGAGGCACACTTAGATAGCTTCAGGGTAGCTTAAGATAAGGATTCGCAATAGATATAGAGATCGACATGAGAATTTTGTTGGTCGAGGATGATGATCGGATTGCCCAGCCTCTAGCTGAAGATCTCAGACATCAGTATCACGTTGTAGACGTAGCAGAGGATGGACTCAAAGGTTGGGAATGCGCCCAGTCAGTTTCGTATGATTTGATTTTGTTGGATTTGATGTTGCCTCGCTTGGATGGTCTTACCCTATGCAAGCGTCTGCGCTCTGCTGGATGTATAGCTCCAATCTTAATGCTGACCGCGCGAGACACAACCACAGATAAAGTAATTGGATTGGACGCTGGTGCTGATGATTATTTAATCAAGCCATTTGAGTTAGAAGAGCTAGCCGCACGAGTTAGGGCTTTATCACGAAGAAGCTTAGAAACTCGGCAGCCCGTCTTAATCTGTGGCGATTTGCAACTTGACCCAAGCACCTGCAATGTAAGTTATGGAGGAAAAGCTTTATCATTAACGCCCAAAGAGTATATGATTTTGGAATTATTTTTGAGAAATCCGACTTTGGTGTTTAGTCGTTCATCACTACTCGACAAACTCTGGGAGTTCGGTAAGTTACCCGCAGAGGAAACTATCAAAACCCACATTACAAGTCTACGTCGCAAGCTCAAAGAAGCAGGCAGCTCAGAAGAGTTGATCGAAACAGTTTACGGACTCGGTTATCGCCTTCGCGGCTAAGGTAGTGTTGTTATGCTTGCGGTAGCATTCAACAATTACCTTACGCCTTTAAGAGGATCTCTCGTGTTCCAGAAAACTCAATATAAGTTGCTGTTTTCTTACTCAGCGATTTTTGCATTAATCCTGGTGATTTTCGCTGTTGGAGTGCGTATCGCTTTTTTTTGGGGCCTTGATGTAAGTTTTAGGCGCAGTCTAACTTTCCTAGCAAGAAGTGCCTCCAGTGATATGGAGTTTATTAAGGGTGATCTTGTAGTTAAGGGTGACTTTTCTTCAGAAGAGCTAATTGCAAACCACCAAGCGCTACAGTGGTTTGATCTTCAAGGCAACCTTGTTGAGACCAGAGGACGGGACGTATTAAAGTTGCCCTTCTCTACCCACAAACTCATGGAAGTTGAGACGGACGATAGGCGTTTCCAGGGAACTACTTGGCCTGTGGTCAGTATTAAATCCGATCAAAGGATTGGTTATGTAAGAGCAAGTCAATCGCCGGAGGACTTTGATAAAACTCTTAGGGATCTGAACTGGATACTAGGCGGCAGCATCGTTCTGGCTTTGGTTGTCAGTGGTATTGGGGGGATTTGGCTAACCGGTCAGGCCATGCAGCCTATTGAGGAAAGTTTTCAACGACTAAAACAGTTTACAGCTGATGCTTCCCATCAACTACGCGGTCCTCTGATGGCCGTTAAAAGTAATGTGGCAGTGGCTCTGAAGTATCCGGAGGGAATGCGGGGCAGCGACGCAGAAAAGTTCAAAGCCATTTCCAGCGCTACCAGCCAAATGACAAACCTTACCGAGGATTTGCTCCTCCTAGCTCGCACTCAACAAGCTCCCAGCGAAGAGCGTAAGCGGGTCGATATAGAGATGCTCTTGGAGAGCTTAGTGCAGTTGTATACACCACAAGCTCAGGAAAAACAAATTGCCCTGAAAACTACTCACTTGACTAACAATCTATACGTCCTAGGTGATCCAGTTCGTCTCAGTCGGCTATTTTCTAACTTGATTGAAAATGCAATTCAGTACACCTTGGAGGGAGGTAAAGTCGAAATCCAAACCCGAAAAGACGGTTACTATCTACAGGTCAATGTGCGAGATACAGGCATCGGGATTGCTCCAGAATATCTCAAGTACGTTTTTGATCGGTTTTGGCGGGACGATCCGTCTCGGTCTTATCGGACTGGAGGTTCGGGGTTAGGACTTGCGATCGCGCAAGCCATTGTTCAAAGTCATGGTGGGTTGATTACTGTTACCAGCAAAGTAGGTGTTGGCAGTTGTTTTACAGTCCGCTTGCGAGCTTGTGTACGCTTTTGACATTCTCTCCTGTTATACCGCTTGTGGTTAACAGGAGATTTCCACCTCATAGCTGAAGTTTCCTGCTTCTTTCAGGTCGAGCTGACTTACTGTGTGAAGTTTCCCCCTGTCAGTGAATGAGGATAAACTCAGGCTCTGACAGGGGGATAAGGGCTATGATGCTGATTCAACCTGCACTCTAGTGGTCAAGTCACCTGTATGCATGGTGGCTTTAACCCGATCAGCCAGCCGGAGCGCTAGTGCAGCGATCGTCAAAGTAGGATTAGCGTAGCCGCCAGTAGGAAAAACGGAACTGCTAGCGATGAATAAATTTGAGACACCGTGAACCCGGCAGTTTTCATCCACAACACCTTGTTTGGGATCGATATGCATACGCGTTGTTCCCATATGATGGGATGTACCAGCAGTATCTAGGATCGGGAGTTCACCGTCCAAGGCAACCTCAAACCGACCCAACCCAGCGCGAGCAATCTCTTCTGCAAATACTGCTTGTGCCCGTTTGATACCCTGGATGTCGGCGTCACGCCAGCAGGTCTGCATTTTCACTTTCCTTCTGCCAAGTTTGTCATACTCAGCTCCAAGCATCACTCGATTGTCTGGATGGGGGGTCTGTTCAGTTTGATGAAGAACTTCGAATACGTTATATATCCGCTCTTTATTAGGAAGATTCGACCAACCGCCTTGGCTCAGATTAGGCCAAAAGGGTAGCTCTTTTTTTACCAATTGCTCATAAACCGAGGTCGCGATCTCGTCAAGACCAGTTACTACTTTGCTCAGATGTTGAAGGGCACCCTTGTATCCTCCTGCCCAACGATTCGATGAAGCCAATGCCTTTAGAGAGGAAACGGCTTCTGATGGACAATATTTTATCGGTCTTGGCAAGAGCAACATAGAAATATTGAGCAGTTGCTCACGACGCATCGTTTCATTAGACAATGCGAGTCCCCCCATCACTGTGCCCTTACTCAATTGACGCAGATCATACAAAGCCATTGAGTCAAAAATCTTTGGATTGGAAGGAATAAACAGACCACCAAGGACAAGGGGGTGATCCATAAAGAACCGACCAACCAGATCATTTTGATTCCCTAGACCAGTCTTCTGAGTTTTGTTGGATAGCAATAATAAATGTGCACTACCGACGCCACCTACAGCCAGAATCACAAGTTTTGCCTTCACCCAAAATTGGTTACCTTCTAAGCAGGCGACTCGCACACGGGTTACAGTTCTAGCTGTTTCATCACTCTCAAGCTCTACGGCATTGGCGTGGAGATAGGTCGTAATATTGCCGGAGCGCATGATTTCGTCGCGGTACTCCTGATAAAAGGCACCGCCCGGTCCGAACTGAAACATACGAGTAATCACGCGATTACTGACAAAGGGAAGCTGAGGGTTGTTAGTATCTTCCCAATCCTCCGCGTCATAGGCAAAAGGTCCAAGCTTGCAGACTTTTTGCGCCCGTTCGTAATAGGGAACCAGGTGATTTCTGTCAAACGGCCAACCACTGTAGGGAAGCCAATCCCGTTTTTCGAAATCTACCTCATCGAATGGCACATGCCTCAGACCGAGTTGGTTCTTAGCGATGTTAACGCCCCAGTAGCTAGAATTACCGCCAAAGCGGCGATTGCGCTTATCAGGTGTCACTTGCACGAAATCTCCATCCGTTTCAACTTCCGCAAGTGACTCAGTAGCTGAGTCAGGTTTGTCTAGTCCTCCACTTTCCAGCAAGCAGACTCGGAAGTTTTGCCCTGCAAGTTCTCTGGCTAGAGTAAGTCCGGCAGGACCAGTACCAACAATGCAAACTTCAGTCTCGATCGTTTCGTCTGCGGGCAATGACCGTGCGTCAATAAGCATAAAACTTACCTGAGTGATGATTCTTTAGACATTTTCAAGAACAAGAGAGATATGTAGCCCTCTCTAGCTCTCCAGGTTTCAATAAGCTATCTCAGGTATACTCGACCGACACCTGCCTTGCCTAGATTGCCATCAGGAAATAACCAATAGCTTCATCAACTCTTTTCTTTTCTGGCTGTATTTGTGAAATCTTGAGCTTCTAGCCCAATACCAGGTAGTGATTTTCCCGAAACCTTGTGAGACGAAGAGCAGGGAACTCCAGGAACTCTCTCAGGGGTTTTTATAATAATCAAGAAAATTGCTGTCCTCTCATTGAGAAAAATAGTATTAAGTATCAGACTATGCTACTGCCCACCTCAATCGTCTCTTCATCGTGCAACGCCGACATAGCCTATCGTCGGCAGGCATTGTGTTACACCGCTTTCTTTTGCAACCAAGTTGGAGCTTTCACCGTAAATAGCATCAGGGTGCCAGTCGTAACTAATAAGCTAGTTGTCAGATTTGCCAGATTTAGGCTCCTCCCACTCACACTCGCTAAAATCCCTTCCACTAGCAGAGAAGGTAATAAGACCCCACCGAAGAGCAGGAAGATATAGAAGCTAAACCGCCCTTTGTAAACGGTTAATACGAGTGCTAAAAGACAGCCGAGAGGAATAAAAATGAGTTCATAGTAGAAAACTTTGTAACTCATTGGAGTTATTTCAAAAGAGTGTAAATTCTCTAATTTGTCTGTATAGATCTGGAGGGATAATCCATCATAAGTAATGATAATGTGATGGAAGTTAGTGTCTGCAAACAAACCAGGAACAACTATTTCAGGATGTGTCCCGTTTACTCCAGAAATAGGTGTCCGCAGCCGAAAGACTAGGTCAGTTTTATCCTGCCCAATCGTCAAATTGCGGCGATCGGGACCACTTGAAAGTGAAACAATTCGGGCAGGCCCACTCTGGGCTATATCAGCAGTGGCAACAATCACGTTCAAGGTAAACTGAGAGGTTTCACGTATCTTTTGGCTCAGGTAGGTAGCAGGGGTTGCTGTTTCTAACCAATGACTGGAAGCCAAAAAAACACCTTTCCCATTTTGAGCGTTTGGAGGCTGTCCCCGCCAAGATAGCTCTGGAAGGTGACCTGTCTGGTCGCGATTGCTTCCTTGACCAGCCAGTTGATAGGAAGCGATAAGAGAATCCCCAATACTAGCAAATGAGCGTTTGTCAGAAAAAAACCGTGCAACTTCGTTTTTTGAAATGGCTCTATCACCGATATAAAGTTCCGAGATATAGCCCTGCCAAGACCGATTTCCTGTCCGCTCGTTACCCAGCACCAACGGGAAAGTTGTATCCCAATTTTTAAGATTCATAGCATTTGGCAAGGCGGGAGAAATCAGACAGAGTAGGACGATGTACCCAATAAAACCTGCTGCTAATTTTTTACTAGAAAGACTATTTTTAAGTCTTTCTATAAACCCCAAGATGTAACCGATGATTGTATACCTCCACAGATGAAAGCACATAAATCCCAATCCGCCGCCAATAGTATTGGTAATAATATCGGAGATTGTAGAAGCTCTTTCAGGTAGAAATGCTTGCAGTACTTCTACTGTGGACGATAAGCTAGCGCAGATAATGAAGATTATTGCAAGTTTGGCACTTACTCCAAGTCTTCTTTCCTGTAGTAGACCGCTTAACCCGAACCCTAAAGGTAGGAACAGCCATATGTTTCCGATCTGATCACTTAGATTGCTTGAATTGGTCTCGAATTTACTAGCAATTTCTTTGACAAAAAAGCTATTCTCAAAGGAGAAATTAAAAGGAAATAATGTACTAAATAGAATCAGTGTAAAGCTAGAAATAATTATTTTAAGAGTCCATTGGGATATAAATTTGTTCAAATCAACTAGAGATGATTTGCCAACAATATTGTTTCCTTTCATAGTATGCGAATCACTGGACAAATATTACTACTGCATTGTCTGTAGATGCATACAATCTTGATTCTC
Organism: Coleofasciculaceae cyanobacterium; assembly: GCA_036703325.1. Taxonomy (GTDB): domain Bacteria; phylum Cyanobacteriota; class Cyanobacteriia; order Cyanobacteriales; family Coleofasciculaceae; genus DATNPI01. The sequence goes on along the minus strand of DATNPI010000558.1, from coordinate 13,864 downwards.
TACCATTTGGGTAAAATGGTGTTCTAAAAGCTCTACACAACCTTTATAACAGCGAACTACAGGAGTTGCCAAGCTTTTTACTTAGACTTTATTGAAATAACAAATTTATCAAGTTTTTTGGTTGAATAAGCAGCCACACAACTGGATACTGACATAAAACTGAAACACCGATAGCAATAAAGCTTTGGGTCTTAGCGTAGTGCTACCCTAGAATAGACTGCTAATACCAATTCTCTACGAAGCTGCACTTTATACAGTGCGGTTAACACAATAAAACTAACGTCCAACTCTAATCATTAAGTGCATTCCTACAGGAAAAACGTCAGATAGTTCGTAGATATGGCTAGTGAGAGGAGAGTCACTCCTAAGCCTTGATTATTATCAACATCAAACGTATCCAGAGAAAGCGGATTACCGAATTAATGTTCTAGGTAAGACTAGGTTGTGTAATTAATTTGAGGAGCGTTTCAATTTGCACCAAAGGATTTTTTTTAATACAAAGTATTTTTATTTAAATAATTTTGAGCAAACAAATAACCGATTTGTAAGCACTGTTACATAAATCTTCTTGACGGCAGTTTTGAAGCTTATAAGGATTAGGAGTTAGAGCAAAATTTCTAGAGCAGTATAGCTTCACTAGTTCTAGTTTTAAGCGCTTCAATCATTGCCCTTTAACTTCAATTCAGCTCTCAGCTTCTAATGTTGGCTATGAAAAGTAATGATCCGCCATCCGTATGCAATGACCTAGGTAGTCCTTACCTAATTTTGTAATAAGCTGTTGCCACTCTGAACTAGCACGTTGAAGAGCTGGAGACCATTCTCACCAACAATTGCTAGTTTCCGTTTGGGAGTCTGGCTGTTGCCACTGTGAACTATGGCGCGAAATAGGCGGATGCCATTTCCTCCAACATGGCTGGCAAAAGTTTGGAGTTCCTCTTCATCCATCTCAAGTACGATGCAATTTGATCGATCCGTGGAAACCACATCAGAAGTTCCGTCATCATTGCGGGCATCTAGAATTGTTGTCAGGTAAGCCTGCAAGCACTTGAGCTCCTCATCATCAAGGTGAATGCAGTTGAGCCTATGGAGCAAGCGACTTTTCTCAGAAAGCTCCGGAACTGGGTTGAATTGATTTTCTTTGCTCTTATTCCTGGTTAGGAAACCCATTAGAGAATTGCGTAAGCCCCGAAAAGACATAGAATCTTAATCAAAGTCCGGTTTAACGTCTGCTACACTTTAGGCAGAAAATGTCAAAAACTCGGAAAGATTTGCTCAGACCAGAGAAAATCTATATTTTGACAGATTTCTACGGTTCCAACAGGCTACATTCGAGTCTGTAACTGGTCTTATCGATGTCACAAATACTATTAGAGTCGCGTAAAGGCAGCATCTCACTCTTAATACGCCCAGCATTTAGGGTTCGTCACTAGAAATTGATGTTTCCAGGTTCTGGAAATCTATCAGCAATACCTACCTTTGACCTCCAGAACCTTAATTTTGAGAAGTTGGCGAGAGTTAACTAGCGTTCAAATTAGCTGCCTGAACCGAGAAACAAACATTCTCTCTCATCTTCATCGGATCTGATGCTTGTAGCTGCCACTTCAATCGACAGTACTCGCACGGCAAGTTATTGGAAGGCACTAGCTCTAGACAAAAACCTTTCTTTGAACTCCCTCCAGTAAGGACCAACTAGCGATTTCCCGAAGGCAATCCGCAACTTCTTCATAATTCCGATTGGCGGTTTTCCATAATAAAGTGCATTGGCTGGGATTGGCTCCTCATCTGAAAATCCTACATTCATGAAGCGTTTAATGTCTTGGCGAGCCAGGTATTTGTCACGAGTCTTCTGCAATCGCTCTCCGTGACTGTTCGTGTGAAATACCGTCCAGTTTGGGTCTTCAACCTTGCATAAAGTGTACACATTGTGCCGTTGAATGTAATGCTCAAGTGCGACCTCTAGTACATATCTACTCTGATTTGTTACCTCAGCTGGATTCTTATCCTTGAATCCAGAAAGAATAAAAGGACCGGCGAATTCATGTACAGCTTTCATGAATGTACTCCGCTTCATCAAAGCAAAGTTCAGACTGCACTTGTGGCTAAAGTACCATCCAGACCAAGCATCATGATGTTTTGAGGGTAGGTTAAATGCGCCACCAACTGCAAAAACATCGTCACGTTCAAGATAACTAATAGATTCTTCTAGCCAGTTATCATGACCCTCTCTATAGGGCAATGTATCAGAATGAAACCACAATACGTAAGGTTTACTGGCAATTGCTGCTGCTGTGTACTCCTGTATGTAACCGGTCTCACTTCCACCGTAATTATCTTCATGATTTGACTGAATTACCTGTAGTTTGTCAATCAAACCTTCTTGATACATCTGCCAGTAGATGTGTTGGGTTTCTAGATCGCTGCCACAATCAACAACTATAACCTCACCTGGTTTACCACCCAGAAAGCGAAACCAATCGAGAAGAATATCTCGAATTACTAAGCCATCTCCGAAAATATTTGTGATTAGTGACACATCAGCTAGTTTGCTAAGTTGGTCGCCCATAATTTACTGAAACTCCAAAACTTTTTAACAACCTGATACGCCTATCAGCAGATAGCTTTTAAAGCAGATCTCGCTTGACAAACGCTCTCTGAGATTTCCCAGAAGCGAGTACCGTCTCACAATTTAGTTAACAAAGGTCAAGAACTTAGAAAGACCTTGCCAGCTTCGCCCAAAATCTATCTCTAGATAGATCTAGAGCCTTAAATAAGCCTCTACCATCAGACCGGGGTTATGATTCCCGGTGATATACGTTAAGTTGTTCTAACCGTAACCGCTATGGCATAGGTTTTATAAGTCAAGCGATGTCATTCTGGAACCAGATAGGGAAAAAGGTGTCAGGAAGACTCAGGCAACCACAGTAATGGTGTATTTTTATCGTCGTACTCAATTTAACTGGCGGATGGAGTACAGCCTAGAGTTGTACATACTCCATCACTTTAATTTCACGGAGAGAACAGGATTCTCCTGAAGAGACTGAGATAGGAGGGATATTAAGCCATCTGTCGAGCCATGAGCTTTGCAAGTACCCCAACCCGATTAGGTAAGAGACATGGCGAGAAACACCGTGTAGTAAGTCTTGAACCCTACTCATCCATCACTACTAATGCCTAACTGACTCCCCCAGCTAAATGTCGGGAGAGTCAGTTATGAGCTTATTATTTTCGGTCTAAAGATACACTTGTTGACGCCTTTTTCTGTAAAGGCACGAATCTTTGTGAGGAGTCTGTTTCTAATTGCGGCGTTTTTGAGCTATATCAGATGATGAGAGGGTCAAGATTACTTCGCCAGCCCTGCGAAATGGATACAACCGTTCTAGCTGGAGAATGAGAAGAAAAATCAATAACTGAATCGGCCAAGCTGCAAGAGCAAAAGCGTAGATCGAGCAAAAGATGGCAGAGCCTACAGCAAGAAGGCGGAGAATTTCGTGAGAAGCTTTTAGAGAAATCAGGATGCTCCCTATTGCGCTTAACAAAAGGACGAGGAACATGGGAGGCATTTTGATCACCGATTGTAGAGTGCTGAGGGGCTTTCCTCAGACTAAATGCCTGCGAAAGCCCCTATTTCTCTAGCCTAACACTTGCTTATAAGTAAAACTTGTAGTGTAAATAACCAAGACTTATTCATTCAGAAATCTTTGCATAACTTTGTGTTTAATTTTTAAGCTTGAATGGTGTCTTGCAAAAAGTTCACTAACCAGTTTTTGAGATGATAAGTCGCATGGCAGTCGTCTGCGTTGTAACGCAGGATGACATCCAGAAGTGAGCGATCGCCCGTCTTCAACCACTGGTCGTATAAACAAACACATTGGGAACCTGTTATCCCTGAATCACGCCACTCAAAGCCTAGCCATCTAGCTAGATGTTTGAGCGAATAGCTCTCCACTGGCAACGTCACGGTGTTCATAACTTGCTGATGCACATCCACAAAGCGGGAAAGCAAGGGTCTTAACTGCCATAGCGGTGTGTTGTAGAGCTTGGCTAAACGCTTGACTGTCTCAACTTCATAATCAGAAAAATGGAAGATTGGCGCATCTGGATAGAGCCAAACCAAATCTAAAAATTGTTGCCAAATTGTCGCTTCATCCTGTGGGTGTTCTGCCAGCAATGGGTGGAACGTCTCGGTATGACTACGTCTATCAATTACCAAGACGCCCAGCAAATAGTCAAGTTGCAGTTCTGGCTCTGCCTCAATATCAAAATAAAGCTCAACAGGCTCAGTGGGTAAGGTGTTGGTATTGTGGAGAACCTGAGACCTCTTGGCTTCTTCAAAGCCTCTTTGACGGAGAATAGCCCGATTCTGCACAGTTGATTGAGCTTGCTGCAGCAGTTCGGAAGCGATTTCGGTACCAACGGCTGGCTCTAGTGTGCTAATCGTGGACTCAGCGAGAGACTCTACCGTGGTGATACCCAGAGCCTGCAAATCTCGGTAGCGGCTAGGTGTCACTCCTGGTAAGAGGGAAATGTGCTGCTGAGATTGGGCGATCGCATAACAGCTGCTGTACCATCGGCAAAGACCACACTTCTGACGGGAGATAAACACCTCCGGCTCTTGGCGCAGCAGCAGGGTCTCCATACATTCCACTAGAACCTCCTGCATCAGCGGCAGCCATCTTTCCAGAGTTACGGCATAGGAATCTTGGCGACGCAAAATTAAGCTGGCAGTAGTCGGCATTACTCCCTGCACAGCCGCCAGGAGTTGGGCACTAAAAGCAGCAACGATTTGATACTCTGCCTTAGGACGCCTGCCTAACTTAATGTTGGTGGGGGCATACATCCAATCACCAAAAATAGATTGTCCAGGCTGTCTAACTAACAAATCAGGACGGCTTAACAGGGTCACTCCTTCCGCTGTCTGCCTTAACAGTACGGCATGAGAAATACGCTCTACCCCCTGCTGCATCAATTCCAGAGTTGCTTGGGCTGCGGCTTCCCAATCGTCTCGCGGGTATCTGGGTGACTGATGAGGGGCGATCGCGAGAACCGCTTGCTGATGAGAGCGGCTATCCTTTCGCAATTTCAACAGAAAGTCTGGCTCTTGGTCTTGTAAGCTTAAGTCTCCGTAAATGTCCAGGAACGCCCGACGCCGACAGCGTTTGTAATACAGCAGTAACTCGTCCGTCAGTAGCATGGCTTCAATCCACTTGGAATCAGCCTGCTCAACAACTGATAACAACTGGCATTCTCGACAACAATCTGTGGATGACACAAATTTTTCATTAAGTTTAATCTTTCAAAGCAATAGATGTGGCTTAGGAAGGACAGCTCTTAAACTAACAAGCCCCTAAAGACACGTTAACTGAATTTTGAAGATTTCACTTGTATGTCTGCATGGCCAACAACGCTGTGCCATAGGCAGCGGCTGTCTGCTTTGGTGGCAGTATCGGTACTTTGAGATGACGCCCTCGAATCGTTGTCCAGGTAGGGTTTTTCGCACCTCCTCCAGCGGTGTAGACATGAGTTAACGGAGTTGTCCCTAGCTGTTGCAATAACCGATATCCCCGTGCTTCAATTCGCGCTATGCTTTCGAGCAAGCCGTGGAGGAATTCTACTGAGTCAGCTGGCTGTGGTTCTAGTCGGGGTGGTAAATGGGGATCATTGATAGGAAAGCGATCGCCTACTTTGAGCAAGGGATAGTAATCTAGGTGGCTCTCTTTCTCCACCTCGATTTGACGGCTGATGCTTTCCAATTCTTCATCACTAAAGAAGTGCCGCAGCACTGCGCCACCAGTATTAGATGCTCCACCCGTTAGCCATAAATCCCCCAAACGGTGACTATAAATTCCGTACTCGGTAGCCTCTACACGAGTACAGCTTAACAGCTTTAGCACTAATGTGGAACCGAGGGAAGTCACGGCTTCTCCGGGAGACTTAGCACCGCTAGCCAAAAACGCGGCAATACTATCAGTTGTGCCAGCACACACCAGGCAATCCTTTCGTAAACCTAGCTGATTCGCAATATCAGGTAATAATTCAGCTATAGGTGTACCGGGAGCCACAATTTTAGGCAGATGTATTGGTAGTTGCAGATTTTTCAGCCATTTCGGGTAGCATAAATTCTCGACATCGTAACCCAGTTTTAATGCATTGTGATAGTCGCTGATACCCAGTTGACCATGTAGCAGAAACGCTAACCAGTCTGCCTGATGCAGGAAATAAGAATTTTCAATTTTGCATTTTGCATTTTGCATTAACCATAGGAGTTTGGCAAGGCTGGAGGTCGCACTTAAGACAACATGGTTTGAGGGAGCGTTAACAGAGCGGCTCTGAAAGAGTATCGCTTTTAATGTCTCCATCACGACTACCCCTCGTCCGTCGTTGTACAGGATAGGTTCATCAATCGGTTCTCCCGTGGCATCGCATAGAAGGACAGTAGAGGATGTGCCATCAATAGCGATCGCTCGAATTTCCCACCGCAGTTCCTGGGGGATTTGCTCAATTAAGGTAAATAAAGCTTTTTGCCATCTAGTAGCTGTAGGGGCTAAGGCTTCTATGCCTCTACCTGACGCCTCTTCAAAAGGATATTGTGCCTCCGCTTGGATATTGCCAGCAGCGTCAATCACAACGGCTCGTGCCCCAGAGGTGCCGAAATCGATACCAAGGTATAGGTTCATTACTATAGCAATCCTAAGATAATTTGTGAGAATGGCTTTGGCTGAATCTAGCATTCATAATTCAGAATTACTTAGCCTCTCACAAGTGACTTAGGATTGCTATATTTACATCTGATTTATTGCAGATTAATTAGGAAATGGTATTAAAACTGCAATTACTTTGACAAGCGCATTCACTGACATTCTGGTTAGTCTTTAGATTCCTAGAGTCAATCACTGCCTCGTCAGCCCAACAACACTGTGATGAGTTTCGGCTTAAAATCAAGTATCAATTTCTAATTTGAACGGGCATGATCAAGTAAATCATCTTCAATCCCCCTAAAGGCGTCAGAATTACAGGGCTATTGCCTGTATTCATCTGTATCTGAATATCAGAGGTAGAAAGCGCCTTTAGTCCATCAATTAAATACTTGACATTAAAGGCAATATCCAAGCTATCTCCAGATACCTGTGCCGACATCGACTCCCGCCCATTACCGACATCTTGAGCTTCTACTGATATGGAAAGCCGCTGGTTAACACTGTCAATACTGAACTTGACAATATTGTTCTTCTGGTCGGCCAGTACAGCAATCCGCTCCACTGCACTGAGTAGTTGACGCCGCTCAATTGTTATCTGGCGCTGGAACTGACGCGGAATCAACTGACGGTAAGCCGGATACTGGCCTTCCAACGTGCGACTAGTTAAGCGATGCTCTTCTCCTTGAAAGACAATCTGACCCTGTTCAAAGTGAAGAGTAACACTGTCAGTAGATTGGTGCATCCCTAGCATTCGCTCTAACTCCCGTAGTGCCCTAGCAGGCAGAGTAAGCTCTAGATCAGAGGCGTCAGAGCCTCTTAACATTTCTGCCGTTTCGGGACTACTTGATTGTGCCTCTTCCTGTTCAGCAGGACTTTGGTTTGTAGTTTGCACAACTGCTAGTCGATGACCATCTGTAGCAGCAAATTCCAGACCATCCTGCTGTACTGTCAGGTGAACTCCTGTCAGTACTTGCTTAGTTTCATCAGAGCTAGTGGCAAACAAAGAGCCTCGTAGCCCTTCTATTAAGGCTTCCACTGGAAGATTAATTGCAACCCCTGCTTCAATATGCGGAAGTTCTGGAAACTCGCTGGAACCCATTCCTCGCACTTGGTAACGTCCTGAAGCAGAAGTTAATGTCACAATTAAGCGATCGCCCTCACCTTCACCTGCTTCTCCCTCTTTGTCCTCCAGAGTAATTTCTCCCTCCGGTAGACGCGAGACGATCTCGGTAAGAAGCTTTGCGGGAATAGTAATTTCCCCGCCATCCTCTACTTGAGCCGCAAAGCTTGTCTGAATTCCCAGGCTGAGATCAAAAGCGGTTAGACGCACCTGCTGAGTTTCTATATCCGCCGCTAACAAGACATTGCCGAGCACAGGATGGGTAGGGCGAGAGGGAACCGCACGACTCACTAGCGAGAGGTTGGTATTGAGATCAGTTTGGGTACAAACCAGTTTCATAGAAATTTGAATATATAGCTTGGTCGTTGTTGAATGGACTACCTCTGTCGTCTTACCAGTTGCAGAACAGAGGAAGGCTTTTCCTCGCATAGGTTACTTCTTTCCCGGTCCAAGAATACTGATGCTGAGGTAGCAGAGGGAGAGGGGAATAGGTAATCTTCTGGTGGGAAGGGAGTAATTCCCAAGAGCTTTACCAGGATAGTTCCGAGATTAGTTCTGGTCAATGTCCTGGTTCTCTCTATTCTTTGCAAATTTCTGCTGTGACATCCTTTGAGGAGATTACCTTGATTTTGGCTACTGGTTTTAGACCTAGAGCTGCTTCTAAAGTTCTTTGGATCGCCTGCCTTGCCGATGAGGAAAATACACTAATAGTACTCAGCATTGTGGAAAATGTGGAAAAATGTGCAAACTCATTGATGATCAATGTTTTAGAGATTTCCAGATTGTGGAAAAGCTGTGGAAAAATTTAGGAGTTTTTCCACAAAGTATTTATACTCAGCAGGAATTACCACAGGAAGATTCACTGACATAACCATGTCATAGTTGTTGGATTTGGCACTGGCTGAAGGTTTTATAGGTTAGCTTTGGGTTCTGCTGCTAAGATTGATGCGATCGCTCAACTGACGCAGTGTTTCAGCCAAGGTTGCATCACTTTCCCGTAACTGAGCAATCTTATCGCAGCTGTACATTACAGTCGTGTGGTCTTTCCCGCCAAATTCCTCGCCAATTCTGGGCAAGCTCAAGTCTGTATACTGCCGCATCAAATACATCCCAATTTGCCTAGACCAACTGATTTCTCGACGCCGGGAGTTACCTTTCAAGTCTTCAATAGAGACATTAAAAACGTCTGCCACGACCATCAAAATCGTCTCTGGAGAAGCCTTTACCTTCTGTGTAGGTGGGTTCAAAATTGGTGCAATATTCTCGACGGTCATGGGCAAACCCGAAATAGAAACGTAGGCCACAGCCCGAATCAAAGCTCCTTCTAATTCTCGAATATTAGAAGTGTAGTTAGTAGCAATGTATTCAATTACGGCTCGTGGCAGACGTATATTTTCGTACTCTGCCTTTTTTTGCAAAATTGCCATCCTGGTTTCTAAATCGGGTCGCTGAATATCAGCAATCAAACCCATAGAGAAGCGGGAACAAAGGCGGTCTTGTAAGCGATTAATCTGGTTAGGAGGGCGGTCTGATGCTAAGACGACTTGCTTACCCGCTTCATGCAACGTGTTGAACGTGTGGAAGAACTCTTCCTGAGTATATTCCTTGCCTTCAATAAACTGAATGTCGTCTACCAAGAGTACATCAGCTGCTCGATAATGCTCTCGGAAACTTTGCATACTGTCTTTACGAATTGCTGCAATTAGGTCATTGGTGAACTGTTCAGTGGAAACGTAAAATATTTTAGAGTCCGGGCAATTGTCCAAACGAAAATGGCCAATCGCCTGCATTAAGTGAGTTTTTCCCAGACCAACACCGCCGCATAGAAACAGAGGGTTAAACTCACGCCCTGGAGATTCTGCTACTGCCAGAGAAGCGGCATGAGCCATACGGTTATTCGACCCAACAACGAAGCGAGAGAAAATGTACTTGTGATTTAATTCTGGCAGCCTAGGCTGGTGATTAGAGATACTTTCTGAAGTGCTAGTGGATACAGGTAATGCCCACGAGACATCTGCATCCCCTGTAGTAAACTCGTCATCCCCTGTGGTGACTGTGAGGTGGATTTCCACCGTCTCACCCAAAATATCCTGCACAACATCAGCGATCGTTTTAATGTAGTACTTCTGCAACCAATTTCTGGCAAAAGGATTAGGTGTACGAATCACCAAGCAGTTATTTTCCAGTTGCTCAATGCTGGCCGTCTTGATCCAGGTTTCAAAGGTAGGTCTGCTTAGTTGTAGCTGTAGACGTTCTAATACCTGACTCCAGAGGTGTTCTGGGGAAGTTTCCACGGGCTTTCCTCCACCGTAATCTTGACATTCTCTCCTCTTTATAAAGGAGTGCTTTTTAAGTAGTTGACAAAATAAGCTTCACAGTGTACTCACGGTGTGCTATGCCTAGCCGTCTTGTGCCCCCTGAGAATCTACACCAAGCTAAAGTCCACTTTTGCAGAATAGTATTATCTACAGATTAGCCACCATACGCTTGAAGTACACAACGAAGGAATGAAAATCTGTTCCCCGAGCCTCCAGCTCCTAGTCCCTAGCCTCTATTTTCAGGTTAGTTGCTTGCTTAGAGGAGCAACTGGTTAACAATCTTACCTGCCTTCTCAAAGAAAGTAGGCTTATTGTGTAGAGTCTCCGAACTGCATATAAACATCGAAAGGTTTACGGTTCGGTGCTGTATATGTGTTTTATAGATTGCGATCGCTCCCTTTAATTTCACTCCATCATGACTGAATCATTACAAATCGCTCAGTTAGGCAATCCCATCTTGCGGCAACAAGCCCAGCTAATTGACAACGTTCAAGATGAGCATATCCAACAGCTAATTGATGCCCTTATAGCAACGGCTTCGGCTTCAAACGGCGTTGGCATTGCGGCACCTCAGGTATCTGAATCTTATCGCTTGTTGATTGTAGCGTCTCGCCCTAATGCCCGGTATCCTAACGCACCGCTGATGGAACCTACTGCCATAATCAATCCTCGAATCGTCGCTCACTCTACTGAGATTGTCAAAAGTTGGGAAGGCTGTCTTAGCATCCCTGGAATTCGAGGGTTAGTCCCCAGGTATCAGGAAATTGAGGTTGAATACACCAGTCGGGATGGGCAGCTACATCGGCAAGAATTGACGGATTTTGTGGCAAGGATATTTCAACATGAGTATGACCACCTTGACGGCATCCTGTTTTTAGACCGGGTAGAGACTACTCAAGACATGATGACTGAGCAAGAATATCAACAGCGAATTGTTCAAAATCAATGAGCTGAGTAGCACTTTGTCTTCATTAGGAAATCAGCCGAGTGTCAACCAGAAGGAACGACCAGCCATATAAAGCGCTAAAGTCAGCAGCAGCAGTTTAAACAGCTGATTGACTAATTTTTCGGGTAAAACTGGCAACAGCCTAGTTCCTATTTGGGCACCTAAAACGCCTCCTGCTCCCAAACATAAACCTGATATCCACAAAACGTCACCCCTCCACGCGTGTTGTGACAAACCAGAAGCTGCGATCGCGACCATCGCTCCCAAGCTATTTGCCACCGCCGCTTTGATTGGTTGCGCCATCAAGAGCATTTGGAGTGGCACCATGATTATGCCGCCACCTATACCAAACAATCCCGATATTACTCCAGCTATCAGCCCAATTCTGGCTACCGACTTGATGGCAGTGGGACTTTCAGACTTCTCTGGCTCCAAGGGGGGTTCAAGAACTACCTTTTGCTGAAGATTGATGAAAAAAATCGTCACCAATAACAAGACGGCAAAACTTGGTGTTAACCAGGCGTCAGGGAGGCGCGAACCTGACCAAGCACCTAACTGAGCGGCAGGAATTCCAAACAAAGCTAGCTGTAGAGCTGCCCGCAGATTCAGTTGACCAGTCCACCAGTTCTGCACACTCCCTGAAATAGCACTCAGCAATACTCCCACTAAACTGGTTGCTGTCGCCTGTGCCAAGGGAATATCCCATAGAGTCAGAGCAGGAACAAGTAGCAAACCACCGCCCACGCCAAAAATCCCTGACACTAAGCCGGTGCTTGTTCCCAACAAGAATAGCAGTGCCAAAGTAGTCGGCTCTGCTGTCATCACTTACATCCGTTCCAGCACAGAAATCCCTAGCAGGGATAATCCCAGCTTCAGACTTTGAGCTGTAAGGTTGCACAGCACCAACCGCGATGTACGCACTGGTTCCTCGGCTGAAAGTACGGGGCATTGATCATAGAATTGATTGAACTTTTGACTTAGCTCAAATAAGTACTGACAAAGGTGATTAGGCAGCAAATCTTGCTCAACATCCTTGAGAACTTCACTCAACTGTAATAGATGCTTCGCTAGGACTAATTCTGTCTCTTCCTGCAACATAATTTTGGCGTCTCTTCCCAGCTGCTCAAAATCAATGTCGCCTTTACGGCTAATTCCCTGAATCCGGACATAGGCATAAAGCATATAAGGTGCCGTATTGCCTTGGAGTGCTAGCATCTTGTCAAAGCTGAAGATGTAGTTACTGGTACGGTTTTGGCTGAGGTCAGCATACTTAACTGCACTGATGCCAACTACTTCGGCAACGTGAGCCTTAAATTCTTCCGTTTCCTCACGCCCTTCGTCTTTCAATCTGGATTCGAGATCAGCGCCAGTGCGTGCGATCGCTTCATCCAGTAAATCCCGCAACCGCACCGTTTCCCCAGAGCGGGTTTTCAGCTTCTTACCATCTTCGCCCTGCACTAAACCAAAGGGGACGTGTACTACCTTCACCTCATCTGTCAGCCAACCAGCCCGACGGGCAACTTGAAACACCTGAGCAAAGTGATTTGCTTGACCCGCATCGGTAACATAAATAATTCGCTCTACCCCATCTTGCTGAATTCGGTAGCGTATAGCGGCTAAGTCAGTTGCAGCATAGTTATACCCCCCATCCGACTTCTGTACGATTAAGGGTAGAGGCTCACCAGCTTTGTTGGTAAATCCTTCCAAGAAAACACACTTGGCACCAGCGTCTTCCACTAACAAACCCACTTGAGCTAAGTCCTCTACCACAGCTGGCAGCAGGGAGTTGTAGAAAGATTCACCCCGTTCCGTCAGTTTGATATCCAGCAACTCATAGATAACCTGAAACTCTAGCCGTGACTGCTCACAGAGCAACAGCCAAGCCCGTCGGCTGCCTTCTTCTCCCGCTTGCAGTTTCACGACTTCTTGTCGAGCCGTTGCTTGGAATTCCTCATCAGCATCAAATCGCTGTTTAGCTTTCCGATAAAACGTAACTAAATCGCCTAAATCTAGAGCGTTGGATGTTGTTAATGCTTCTGGATAAGCTTCCCGTAGATAGGCAATTAACATCCCAAACTGAGTGCCCCAATCGCCCACATGATTCAGCCGCAGTACGTTATGACCTCGAAACTCTAAGATGCGGGCAATAGAATCCCCAATGATAGTTGAACGTAGGTGCCCTACGTGCATCTCTTTAGCAATATTGGGGGAGGAAAAATCGACAATTATACGTTGAGGCGTCTTTGTCGGTTGGACTCCTAGACGTGAGTCTGTCTGAATGTCACTTAGCTGTGCTTCCAGGTACGTTGGTTCTAAGGTCAAGTTGATAAAGCCTGGACCTGCAATAGTCGGTGTCTGACAAATTCCTATGACGTCCAGATAATCCAACAGTTTCTCAGCGATCACTCGTGGTGGTTGTCCCAGTTGCTTGCTCAAAGACAATGCAATGTTGGATTGGTAGTCACCAAATCTAGGATTGCTTGCAGGTACTACCATCGGATCTACCCCTGCCAAATCCGAACCGAAGGCTGCGGCTAATGCTTGAGTAAATTTAATTGTTAGTTGTTCAATTATGGAGTTCATAGCGTGAGGTAAAAGGCTCTTAACCAGTATTGGCTTTCCCTACAGTTGAGCTGAAGTGTACTTTTAACATAACTTGAGCGTTGAACTAGTAGACCTTAATCACCAAAAACAGGGTATAGGTGTTTAAGTTTTGTTCTGGCGTCTGCGGTGGAGAAATGCCAGGAGATGGACTTAGCGGCATGATTGCGGTGAGTATTCCAGG
>DATNPI010000553.1:0-6550 GCA_036703325.1 Coleofasciculaceae cyanobacterium | reverse complement strand
AGTGTACTCCACCTTAAATAAGCATAATTAGGTGGAGGTAGCTCAAGCTAAGGCGTTTTTTCATGCTAGTAGCGGGTTCGTGCGATCGCAACTTCGACCCGACATGACACTGTCCCATTTAAACCCCTAAAAACTTGTCCTCTGCAACCCAAGCCTCTCCGTGCCCAAAAGGCGATTTGGCTGTCCCATTTGAGGAGATCTCTATTTGGGACAACCCAGGAAATGCGATCGCGCTTGAGTACATTCGCCACGCGAGCGCCAGGTGCAAGCCACTAGAGGGCGCAAGTTGTGGACTTTCCTGAAGGCGGGCGTTGCTATTCTTAATCCGCGACCACCTTGGGCTTTGGCTTTGGCTTGGGCTTTGGAACAGAGGTAGCACCACTGGACTTTGGGGCCGCGTTGTTGTCTGGAGCTGGCAATGACGAGCTAGCCCGAGCTTTTGAAGCCGCAAGTTTTGTCTTTGCCGCCTCGAGCTTATCCTTCTTACCAGCTTTTAGGTAATTAGGCGGCTCATCCGAAGGGATTGCTAAAAGCTCCACAAACTCAAAGTTGTTGCGGGAGCTGTTGAACCGGGCTTTGACCTGGACAAAGGACGCTTTACCCTGAGTTTCTTTATCCAGCTTTGGGTTGAACCGGAATGGAGGTACAGGGGCATCTCGCCACAGGACGGGAATGTGAGATGCCTTCATGAAATTCACTTTTTTGTCCAAAGGGGCCGATTTGATGTACTCAAGCCGTTGCTTGTTTACGTTCTTAAACACTGAGATGCACGGCACGCGACAAACCGGAATGAACTGCCATAAACCGGAGATTTTGAACTCCATATCTTCTAGAACGCTTTGAAGTCCATCTCCCGACGCCTCATGACCCACAAACCCTGCCAGTTGAAATCCTAGACGGTAGGGCTGTTTTCCTCCAGGGTAATGAGTAATCCTGGGATAGACGATTAGCCTTTGTTGGGTAATCCCGGTACTCTCCATTTCTTTTTTGAGCGCCTCATAAGCCCTCTTGTGGCTGCTGGCATAATAGAGTCCATATAGCTTTCCCCCGATTGTCACAAAAGTTCTGTCCTCATCGGTTGTTATCTCACCTTTGATAATGCCAACCGCCTGGAAGCATGCAGCCTCTTCTCCTGAAGAGGCTGATGAGGCGGGAGCATCGGAGAGTGCATCTTCAACTGATTCTGGGGAAGAGGCTCTATCATCTGACACGGGAGAAGAGGTTGATGAGACTGATGAGGTTCTAGCGGCATGAGAGGCTTGGTCCCCAGTGGTTCCTACCACTGACTCCTCTACAGATGCAGCATCCTGAACAGGCTGTTCAATCGATGCTTCTGGTTGTTCATGAGGCGGCTCTACTTGTTTAGGTGAACGCTTAATTGCAAGAATATTTAATCCCTTGGTTGGGGGTGTTGCTTGCTGTTGTGGACGTTTCTTTTTCATTGGGTGTGGGCTTGTGCATGGGAGTTTTTGTGGCGAGTGAAGAGCCAGCGTGAGTGCAGACCCAAGCGGCTGGCTATTACAGCTTCCCAAGTGTAGCGAGTGCGCTCTACCACTACCCTAGTTCAATAAATGTAATTATGCGACGTGTCTTGAGGGTGGAGCAAGCGCCGCCTCC
Organism: Coleofasciculaceae cyanobacterium; assembly: GCA_036703325.1. Classification (GTDB taxonomy): domain Bacteria; phylum Cyanobacteriota; class Cyanobacteriia; order Cyanobacteriales; family Coleofasciculaceae; genus DATNPI01. Next base: position 4,933 of record DATNPI010000553.1, on the reverse strand, counting down.
GGCAACGGCGATGTTCTCGATTTGCAACAGCGAAAATCCTTGACATGACTGGGCTATTGGGCTTTTACCTCAAAAAAATTGCAACCGCGCTTTTCTAGGTGCTCCATTCATTTGCCGGAATGCTTTCCCTTAGCCAAATCGCACTTGAGGGCTTTTTAACGACAAAATTTGACCGAATGCTAAAAGAACTTATATTGAACTGAAATAACATTGTGGCGAGATTGGGTCATCCTCGGACTAGAATGTGTCAAAATTGAGTCAAAAGCATAGTAAAACAAGGTATATTAAAGTCTAATAAGTTGACTAGCGGCGTTTTGACGAAAATTTAAGGGATTAAAAACCGCCCAAAAGTGACACAATCAAGACCTTAGATGGCGCAATCTTGACCTTGAGTTGCCCGAAAAACACCCTCTTTCATACCCTTAAACGAAAGACATCAACGCCTGTACATGGCTCTATGACGGGTGTTTCGCAATCTTCAAGTGTCTCAGGCGCGGCGGAAGCACCCGCCTGCTACCACTTCATGGTTTCGGGTAGCCCCAAAAATTGGTGTACTCACTACACCTTTTTGCCCCGGCGGGGTGGGCTGCGCCCATCCTCATCGCCTGAACGGCGATTTCGGACAAAAAGGCTGCGTTCGGTCTGCGACGCTTCCCCTTGAGGGCGATTCCCGATCAATAATTAAAATATGGGATACGCGATCGCACGCATTGCCAAATTAAAACGGCAGAATATTGCCGGGAGTGCCAGTCATTGTGCAAGAACCAGAGTAACACCAAACGCTGACCCCACCGTCGAGAATATCAGGTTCATCGGCAGTGACGATCCTTCGGAAAAATTAGAAGATTTAGTCCTAAATAAAATCAACCCGCCGTCTCAGAAGCGGAAAATTCGGTCAGATGCCGTCTGGTGTGTAGAACTGTTGTTGACCGCATCCCCTGAATATTTTCGTCCCGATAACCCCACGCACGGAGGATACTACGACCCCACAAGAATGAAGGAATGGCTTACTGCCAATCAGCAGTACCTCAATCAAACCTGGGTGAGCGTATCGTCAGGGCGGAACTGCATCTTGACGAAATGACCCCCCACATTCATGCCTATCTGGTTCCCCTGGACAAAAACGGACAACTCAACTGTAAATCTTTGTTCGGCGGTAGGGAAAAGATGAGGAGGTTCCAGGATGACTATCACGCCGCCATGCAACACCTGGGGCTGGAGCGTGGAATTAAAGGCAGCCTTGCACAGCACCAGGACATGAAAGATTTCTACCAGATTGTAAACGAGGGTCGAGATTTAGAAACAGAGGTAGACCCAGAGCTACTCCGAGCTAAAGCCGCCGATCGCTCACACGCCCTTCAAAAGCTTCAGGAGATGGAGCAGACGGCCAAATCTCTTGCACAGAGAGTTGAGCAGTTAGAAGCAACTTCCTCCAAGCTAAAGACACTTGCTGACCAACTACGAGACCTCCCACTGGAAGAGGTGGCATGGCACCTGGGGCTGGATAAAGACAAAAAAAATCGGTGGGAGGGTCACGGTCACACCATTAATATAGATGACTCGAAGTTCTACGACTTTTCAACTTCTCGAGGCGGTGGGGGAGCCATCGACCTGGTGATGCATGTCAGAGGGTGTTCCTATAAGGAAGCCATAGCCTGGTTAAGCTCGCGCTTTGGGGAAGCGGAAATGTTACGGGCAGCAATAGCACACGCGCAAAAGGAAGCGAAACAAATTTCAATAAGCGAACCAGCTCCACAGTTTACGCCGCCCACACCAGACCCCTTGCAGTGGGTGCATGTTAAAAACTACTTAACTCAAAAGCGAAGACTCCCCTCCCATTTAATTGACCTGTTACATGAGGGGGGGCTGCTTTACGCAGATAGCGTACATAATGCCGTGTTTCCAATGCGGACTCGTGATAGCGTTCCTACTGGAGCCTTCTTAAGGGGGACAAAAAGCAGCAACTTTTTAGGCTACGCTCCTGACACAAAGCGCGATCAAGGCTGGTTCTTCTTCCATTTGGGTGAAGGAGATGGTGATTCTATAGAGCGAATAGTAATTACAAAATCCCCAATCGACGCTATATCTTATGCAGCCTTGCACAATCTTACGAAACGAACCCTGTATCTAGCTGCTTCGGGCGTTCGTCAACTGCCGCCGCTAGACTATCTCTGTGATAAAGAAGTCATAGTCGCCTACGACAGGGCGGCTGATGAGAAGGCTAAGGAAATTAAGCAGAAAGTCCCTCACGCCAAAAGGCAGCGACCCAAAGGAGAGGACTGGAACGCCGACTTGCAGGAGCTTTATTTGAACCAACCGCCCCAACCATTGCCTCCAGAGCAAGTGAAATCTCAGCTTGAACTTGAGTAGACTGAGCTTTGGGCGCTCCACGCAGCTACCCAAAGTCGGCAGATCTCTTAGGAGTGAACCCCACGGAATCTATGGCAAAGAGCGGCACAACTGAAGATAAATCTGCCTTTCGTTTTGACGTTGCTAAATTCCAGCCGACCGGAATTTAGCAACGAGGCACAGGCATCCGGCACGCTTCAACCCTGAGCGTGGGACAATGGGAAATAAGGTAGTTAATCGCTAGATGGAATTAGCTAAACTTATCGAACCAAGGACAATTAATTGACAGCGGATGATTGGTGCCTACGGCTGCTGGTTCAAAAACCTCACCCGCTGGACTGGGAAACAGGGGGTGTAATCGCAGCCCTCAACCAACAGCTCGACTTCATCTTTTGAGCGCCTTACTACTTTGCCTTTAGCTCCATCAAATCGGCTGCCTTCCCAGCAAACCTGAGCGTATTGCTCGGATTGTACTCCCCCCCCAGTGGTAGCCTCTTGTACAAAGACCCGTTGTTGAAGGAGCTGCTGCTCCAGGCAAGTAACGTGAGCAACACAATGCTGACCTACCTCCGTAAGACAATTCACAGTTAAGGATTGCTCGTACTGCTTGGATTCTGGGGCTGGGGAGGTGTACGTCACATTGGCTTGAGTCATTGATGTGAACGTCACTTGTAGCGCCCACAGTCCTAACTGCCCCGATAGGTCATATCGCTCAGTCCTGGGGAACGGTGAAGTGGATAATTCAGTTACATCTTTTGTCTCTTGGTTACAGTCGGTTACATCTTTATTACACGATTCGTGTAACTGCTCTGTTTCAGCATCAGTAAAGCTTTCAGGCTCAAAATCTTCCTCAGTTACATTTTTTTGAGGGGTAAGGGTATGGCTTGAGCATTTGTCAGCCAACGACGAAGCGATCGCCTTTGGTGCTGCGCTTCGCGCAATCGCATTGCACTGCACAGCCGCACCGAGCGCATCCTGATGAACTTGATGAGGATCGATACTACGATCTGAAAAAGATGTAACTGGACTGTTTAAAATGGCTGAATCAAGCTGTGGGTCTACATCCTGTTGGTTACATTCTTCGTGTAACTGGCTGTTATTAGATGTAACTGGAGTAACCCAAGATGTAACCGACTCGTAAACTGAGTCATTGTGCAGCGAATCAGCACTATTAGGTGGAGTAGGTGGTTTCCAATCGTCAGTGAAGTTTTTAATTAAATGAATGGGAATGAGAACACAGCGTTTCGGCTTGTATTCTGGCTCCCTTGGGTCAGATTCCGATTCAGCGGTTATCTTGGCTCGGTAATATGCCAATGATTCATCGCGATTGCTGTGAAACTTCTGAACGGACTGAAGGCTACCCCCTGCCTTGGCGATGAGCGTTTCTAATACCTTGCGCGAATAGACGGGTAAAAAGTGCTTATCTACCAGAGGGAACACCTGGCTCATCTGTACCGCCAATGCCTTCCCTTGTTTTGTTTCCACCAGCAGACAATTCCAGTCCCCCACCAAGGCATCAGACTTGAGCGCTGAGAGCTTGTCCAGGAAATCTGTGATACTGTCACTATTGGAATCAGCAGCATTTGCGATCGGGCATAACTGCGCGATGACGTACCGCTTGATTGAATCAGCGTCAAAAGAAGCTAGACTTGCCACTGCCATTGCATACCAAGTAATGAGTGCCATTGAGGAAGCAATACGCGGATGAGACTTAGGCAGGTGCGCTCGCAGTTCTCGCTCTAGTTCCTTGATTTCAGACTTGGGATAACCCAGTTTGATGAGGTCAGGCAAACAGCCGGAAGCCCCTTCCATCGCTTCAACCATTTCATCCCAAGCGTTCGGGTCACCATCCGGCTGCCGATAGACGGCTACTTGAAGCATCCGGGTTAATGTTGCTAATTGTTGGTCTCCGATCGCGTGGTTGGATGTAACCATCAAAGGACTATGAGGTTTCTGATAGTTCCCCCTGACCATTCGAGGTATTGCGTTGTAGAGTCGCTTCAGGATTTCATCCAACTCACGGCTTTTCTGCGGGTCATCCAGACACAGCGGCAGCGAACCCGTTAACTTGAGGCATTCATAGAGCTTACTTTCACTAACCCCCGATATCTGCCCGTCTCCGTTGAGCCAGCCGACAAGAGAGAGAGCATTAGCCGCGCAAACTGACTTGTTAGAGCCAGCGTCCCCAATCAAATTGAGTTGTGGGAAGCGACGCTCCTTTTTAAGGATGGTTCGATAGTGTACAGCAGCAGCAGCGAAACCTAACGCCATCATGGCAGGAAAAATGCCTTCTGCCCCATGAAACGAAAGCATTGCCGTTACAAGTCGCTTTAATGCGTCAGGGTCAGGAGGCGCAATTTTAGGCTGGGGCATCTTGTCTTCACCGCCTAAGTTTTCATTGAAGATCCAATCGCTGTTAGGGGTCGCACTCCACTCCCCATCAGGGGTTATTTGGCAGTCCTCAAAGACCCAGTGACCATCTGACTGCTGACCTGCTCTGTCTTGCAGGCGATAGGTGATGCCGTTGCGAGCGCGATACTCGCGCAATTTGACGTGAATTAACGCCTTGAGATGCTCGGTCTTC
>DATNPI010000548.1:0-6371 GCA_036703325.1 Coleofasciculaceae cyanobacterium | reverse complement strand
CTTGCACAATTTAAAGAAAATAAATGCCTTTATTTAGTGCAAGAGTTCATTGATGGTATCAATTTAGCGAAAGTGGTGGAGGAAGAAGGGACATTCAGCGAAGCTCAGATTTGGGAACTTCTAGATGATTTACTGCCAGTCTTAAAGTTTATCCACGACCATCAAGTCATCCACCGAGATATTAAACCTGAAAATATTATTCGCCGCGCCTCTCCTTGCCTCCCCTTAGTAAGGGGGGGTCAGCTAGTATTGGTTGATTTTGGTGCTGCCAAACGGGTGACTGGTTTAGAAGCATTGCAGACAGGAACCCGCATTGGCAGTCCGGAATATGTAGCACCAGAACAAGCCAGAGGAAAAGCTGTTTTTGCCAGTGACCTTTACAGCTTGGGGGTAAGCTGTATTTACCTACTGACTGGCATTCCTCCCTTTGAGTTGTTTGATGTCGTCAATGATTGTTGGGCTTGGCAAGATTATTTGACTGAGGATGTGAGCAACAGCCTTGTTCAAATCTTAGACAAACTGCTGCAAAACGCGATCGCTCACCGCTTCCAATCCGTTGATGAAGTCATGCAAGCCATCAATGAGGCGAGGGAGATGGGGAGACGAGGAGAGGGGGAGAATTTTCTGCCCAATCTTGGTCAAACTAACAACGAAATCACCCCTTCACTCAGGACTGAAAAATGGCAATGCCTACGTACTCTAACTAGCAATTCAGCTGTCAATTCCGTCGCCATTAGCCCCGATGGGAAAATTTTGGCTAGTGGCAGCGATGACAAAACCATTCGCTTGTGGAATATAGATACTGAACAAGCAATCTCTACCCTTACTGGACATTCACGCGCTGTGCAGTCTGTTGCCTTTAGTCCTGACGGTACAATTCTTGCCAGTGGTAGTGATGACCAAACCGTCAAATTGTGGAACTTGAAGAATTGTGAGGAAATCTGCACGTTCTCTGGGCATAATCACGCGGTTAAGTCAGTCACCTTTAGCCCGAATGGTAATTTCTTAGCGAGTGGTAGTTGGGATAAGACGATTAAATTGTGGAATGTTCAGACAGGTGTCCAAGAAAGCACACTCAGGGGTCATGGATTGCAGGTAACTTCCGTTGCTTTTAGCCCGTGTGGTAAGTTTCTTGGCAGTGCAAGTTTTGACAGGACGGTTCGCTTGTGGGACTTGACTTTTGGTTCATCAACCCCTTTCTATGGTCACGTCTGGGCTGTTTTTGCGATCGCCTTTAGTCCTGATGGCAAATCTCTCGCTACGGGGAGTAATGATAACACTGTCATCCTGTGGGACAGGAAAACGGGGAAAGCACTCTACACACTTTTGGCTCATTCTTGGTCAGTGGTGGCAGTTGCCTTTAGTCCGGATGGCGAGACTCTCATTAGTACCAGTTGGGACAAGACTATTAAGCTTTGGCAGGTTAGCACAGGGAAAGAAATAGCCACCCTGACAGGGCATTTAGACTCAGTCTGTGCAGTGGCGATTAGTCCCAGTGGGCAGATGATTGCTAGTGGGAGTAAGGACAAGACTATTAAGCTTTGGCATTGGGTGGGATTACCGAAAAATTTGGTCTAAAGCCCCGTCATAAGAAGGACGGCTTTCCTACGCTAGTTGGGGCAGGGAAACCTAAGGGCGCGTCCAAAAACAACTGTGCCATTTCGGTTACCACTGAGATCTTGCACCATTCTCAATAACCGTGGGGTGGGCACTGCTTACTAACGTTGGAATCAGGTTTTCAAGTTTTGGTAAGCAGTGTCCACCCTACATCCAAAAGCCTTGTTGATAATGGTGCAAGATCTGAGTTACCAAGGACAACTGACAACTGACAACTGACAACTGACAACGAACCAGATATTCTCAATCGAAGGAGTAATGTTTGAACGACTTAAGAGTGCGTATCTTCTGGGTTGGGTGGCTCTTGAGCAGGCTCCTCTGGAGTGAATTCGTCTACCAATGTTACTAGGACTGCCGCAGTTGGAACCGCTAGGAGTAAACCGATTAATCCTAGCAACTTACCCATACAGAGAAAGGCAATGATTACTACTACTGGATGCAGACCCACCCGCTGGCCCATTATTATCGGCTGGATGAGGTGAACATCTACTTGGTTCAAAACCAAAAAGTACCCCAAGACGAGTAGCGCCTTAATCGGCGAGATAGTTAGTGCTAGCAGCGCTGGCAGAATGGCACCTACGATTGGACCGACATAGGGAATGACCTCCAAAATACCGGCAAGGAAACCTAAGGAGACAGCCAGAGGGACTTGTAGAATCCAAAGCCCGATCACCGCTCCTACGCCAATAATCAGTATCGCCAGCCCTGTACCGAAGATCCAGCCACGAAGTTTAACCTTCGTAGATTCGAGGAGCCTTTTAATCCTCCAGTGTTGCTGACGCGGTGATAGCCGCAGGATTCCTCTAGTCAAAGCGTCAGGGTCGTAAGCCATGTACATGGCGAGAATTACTGTAGCTAGCGCTTGAAGGGACAAATCGAAGGTGCTTCTTATCAGTAGTGGGAAGAAACTAACTATCCGGTCGAGAATCCCCTTCAACTGCTCCAAACCCTGGGAGAGATCAGGAACATAACTGACGCTGTTGTGGAGCCTACGTGACAAACTTATTAAGGAGTTGAGATATTTTGGCAAGGTCTGTGCCAAAGTCTGGGCTTCTTCCAGCAAGCTTGGAACCATCACAAGTGCCAGAAATAACCCAAACCCTCCGATCAGACCGACCAGTATCATCACTGCCACCCAGCGAACCACGCGAAATGTCTGCAACCACCGTAAAGTAGTCCGAAGAACGAGGGCTAAAAGCGCCGCAACAGCCACTAGTTCCAGAACTGGCAACAAGTTGTAGAGAATCAGGAGCGCAGTTGCAACGAATACCGCCAGGGGAGCTCCCTGAGTCAGCTGACGCCATCCACTATTTCGATGTCGAAAATTTGACATTCCATTATCCTACTGGGCTTTTCTAGTCTTCCTAGGCAAGGCGACAATTCGATGTGTGCATTGCACATTACTACGCTGAGTCGAGCACTATTTTATGCAAATATGCTGGGCTTTCGGTGAAACCCACCTTTACAGCCTTATTGAAAATAGTGCCAGATGTCAGCTAACCGAAGCTTTTAGCGCATTTCTCGACAATGCGGGAGTCGGTTAAGAAAACCTTAAAAACATTAATTTTTGATCAAGGAAAATCAGCACGAGAACAGCTATTGCTAGCCTGTTCATCAGAGTTAAGCGCTACAGCAATATGGTTCAACAACTTGACCCCGCTCCTGTACAAGCCAATTCCCAACAGGCTCAGTGCATTACCCTGCGCTACCTGCTCAAGCGGCTGCGATCGCCAATTATTATCGGTGTTGCTGGTGACAGTGGTAGCGGTAAAACCACTTATAGTGATGGCATCCGGCGGCTTCTTGGTAGAGACGTTGTTGATACCATTGCTATGGATGGGTATCACAAAGAAGACCGGGAGCAACGGCAGAAAAGCGATCGCCTCCCTCTAGACCCCGATGCTAACCACCTGGATTTGCTCCAAGAACACCTGGCAGCGCTGAAACAGGGCAAGTCGGTGGAAGTCCCCATCTACAACCACGCCACTGGTAAGTTTGACCCACCCAGACCCTTCTCCCCCTCCCCCATTATCATCGTCGAGGGGCTGCACGCCCTCTACCCAGAACTTCTCCCCTGGCTGGATTTCAGTATTTATGTTGACCCAGACCACCAGGTTAAGTGGCAGTGGAAATTTGATCGAGATGTGAAACGTCGGGGACACCGGGCCGAGAAGCTGGAAGCAGATATGCTGCGGCGGGAGGCAGCTTACAAGCGGTGGCTGGATTTCCAAAAGACAAGTGCCAATGTGGTAATCAAGATTTATCAGAGTCACCTACAGGAATTAGCTCGCCATCAGTTTATGGGAGTGCTACCAGAATGCTGTTACAAGGTGGAACTAATTGTCGATCCAGCGCCAGTGCCGCTACCTACCTTACCACTGCCCTTTGACTTGGCGGCAATGCTGGAAGTCAACCAGCCGCCCTTTTTGTTGGCAGCTGTTCCTTCTACCTACTGGGGGCGACAGGTGATGATTATTCACATCGACGGAGTACTGTCGCACCAAACGATCGCTGAGTTGGAGGAACACATTGTCGCGTTTACTGGCATCCCGGTTGAAGAGGCGATCGTTAATCAAGAGCATGAGCTAGTTTGTGCCACCCAGTTCGTTCAATTATTAATTACTTGGCGCTTCTTGGAGCAGGTTAACTACCTACTGGAAGAACGTGGGATAGCTTCTTGACATTTCAACTGGATTTTCTCCAGAAATGGGAGAACAGAAGTGAGGTATTGGTTTTTGTGCTTTGTGTGGTCAAATTTAATAACATTCCACAAGTGTTCTAGCTGTTCCCAGGTTGTGCATTTTTGCAGCTGACAGGCAACCGCATTTTTCCAGTGTTCCATCTGGCGGTAGCTGATGAATTGTCCTCCTTTGTCGAGACGATGGATAAATAGAACGTAGAGCCAGGATTCGACTTTTAGAATGAGTGATTCGGGAATTCGGAGGAATTTAGCGATTTGACGTTTTGTGATGCGGAATTTTTGAGCGGGGTTGATGCGGCGAAATAAGACGGTCATTTGATTTTAGATTTTAGATTTTGGATTTTGGATTGGTAGGCGGGTCTTCGTCTTCTGGTGTTAGGTCGAAAATAATTGTGAAGCTTAGAGTTGGCATGAGCCGTCGGAGGACTTTTAGATGTCCTTCTGCATCACTGCGGCTACGAAGGCGGCAAACAATGCGATTCTGCATATTTGGGAGTTGGCGAATGATGCACCACGGATAGAGTTGATATTTGTAGGTCACGATGCACTCCTGGTTATTGCTCGTTGAATGAGAGTTTCGAGGGTGTGGCGGTCTGGGTCGTTGGTTTGGGGGTGAAGTACCCAGGCGCTGATGGGGGCGGGTTGATAGGTGAGGAGGTAGGACTTCGTTGTATGAGTTGTGGCTGTTTCCTGCATTACCCCCCCAGCCCCCCTTGGTAAGGGGGGAGTTAGTTTTTCCCCAGCTTCCCTTGGTAAGGGGGGAGTTAGTTTTTCCCCAGCTTCCCTTGATAAGGGGGAGGCTAGTTTTCTTCCTGAACCCCTTGCTAAGGGAGGAGTTATTTTTGGGGGTTTAAGGGGGGTCAGAATGTTCCAGGCTGGCTGTTTGGGGCGTTTGCGGATTTGATAGCCATGTTTGTGGAGTGCTGCTCGAATGGCAGCAACTTGTTGCGCGACACGGAGTGCCTCGCTTGCTTTGGATTTCCTCATGGGGTATTTATGGATAGGTTGAATGGAGAGCGATAAGCCTAACGGCATGCTTCGCTAACGCACATATTCAGCGATCGCTTTTTCGTGAAATATTGTGTCTAATGCATGAGGCATCAGACAGCCAGACGAAACTGAGCCAAAGGGTTGGGTTAGCTAGCCAATGGACAAGGTTCGCATCGGGTTGTATGAGTCTTATTGGGCGATGGAAACAGACAAGTTAATCGAGGGTCTAACCCGACTCCTCGACATACCTGTCTTGTTCTATGTTCATGTTAATTAAGTCAACTTAAATTTGTCAACTAATTTCCTTCTAGTTAATAAATATGAAAATATGACATGGCAAAGGAAGGAAAACGAATCACGTTTGCGTACTTGAGGGAGCGTGCTGGCTTAACCCAGCGCCAAATATCGATTGCAATGGATATAACTGTCACTAGCGTCTCACAGTGGGAGACAGGAGCACGAAGACCGCGTTTGTTTCCAGATCAAACTCAGAAATTATTGCAGGTACTCAACTGCACGCTTGAGGAGTTGGTTGAAGCCTTTGGCCCTAGCCAGGAGTGAAAGTTTGCCGTCTTCGGAGAGGAGGGGTTGAGAGAGGGCGATCGCGTTTTCCAGTTTTTGAGTGACTTGAAAGGCGAACCCCATTGAGTAGGTTATTCTGAGTTGTAGCTTGGAGAACTGGCAATGTCTACGAAAACAGTTGATGTGCGTGAAGTACAGATAAGCTTGCAGGAGTTATTGGCTCTAGTGCGTGGAGGTACAGAGATTGTCTTCACAGAAGGTAATACCCCACTTGCCCGTTTAGTCCCGTTCGCATCACCAAGCACACCACGCATGGCAGGATTACACGCCGGGGCAATCTGGACGAGCGACGATTTTGATGAGCCTTTACCTGAAGAATTCTGGACGGGAGAGGCATGAAGTTACTGCTCGATACCCATACCTTTATTTGGTGGGACACTCAGCCAGCTAAACTTTCACAAAAAGCCCTAGCGTTGTGTCAAGAGCCGACAAACACTTTGCTGCTGAGTGTTGCTAGCATCTGGGAAATGCAAATCAAGCT
>DATNPI010000405.1:0-2793 GCA_036703325.1 Coleofasciculaceae cyanobacterium | reverse complement strand
ATTCCTACCTAATTAGTACAAGACTTAGCCACTAGCTTGACAATAATTGGTCGGACTAAGTACACATCTCCATGAAAGAGGGTTCGGAATTTGCTTGAGGAATAGCTCACTTCTAGGAGTTGTCAAATTTTGATTTCCGACCCCCATTAATTTGTTAAAAAGGAAGGACACGATGACAACTCAAACTGTAACCATTCCAGCCTTGTTAGGGGGCAGTTTTAGCGCCTATCTAGCAGCACCCAGTACTCAGCCTCGCGCAGGAATTGTGCTGATTCAAGAAGTTCTTGGAGTCAATAAGAATATGCGGCAGACTGCCGATGATTTTGCTAAGGCAGGCTATTTGGTACTCGTGCCAGATTTATATTGGCGACTGGAACCCAACGTGCAACTTGATCCTGAAGATAAGGACGATTGGGCTAAAGCCTTTGAGTTGCTCAAAGCGTTTGACTTGGATAGCAGCGTAGAAGACCTGAAGGCAAGTCTGTCTTTTCTGCGGCAGTATCCCAGCAGCACAGGCAAGGTCGGCAGTTTAGGCTTTTGTTTGGGCGGCAAACTGGCATACTTCATGGCAACACGTAGTGATGCGGATGCCAACGTCAGTTACTACGGTGTTGACATTGATAAGAATTTAGCAGAGGCGACAAAGATTCAGAAGCCACTGATATTGCACATGGCTGAAAATGACGAGTATGTGTCACCAAGTGCTCAAGCGACCATTCAGCAAGGACTCAAAGACAACCCCCTGGTAACAGTCTATCGCTATGAAGGAGTGAGTCACGGGTTTAGTCGCGTGGGTAGTTCCGCTTATCGCAAAGAAGCCGCAGAATTAGCGAGCGATCGCACTTTGGCGTTTTTAAAGCAGCATTTAGGGTAGCGAGACTTAAACCAAAATCGAGAGGCAATAAAGGTATAGTCCAAGCATCGCAGCATTTCACGTTAATGCGCTTTGCTTGGGCTTGAAATTTGTCTAAGTCCCGTTAAGTTGAAATTAAGTTAGTACTTTAGTGATCTTTCTTAAGTGTTCTCAACCTCAGTTAAACCAGATACTAAGCTTAGTCGCTCAGTTACTCATGAGGACTGAATTCTAGCCGTTATTGTTTTTAAAAGCCTATTCATTGGTTGAGGAAGCGAAATTTACAAATATTTCAACCTTCCGGGCAGTGATTTGATGCACAAACAGCTATCAACTTCAACAAGTGTGAGGTAAAAGGTGACAAAGGTTTTGATTGTTTACGCAACAGATTACGTGTACAGGCACCTTCTTCGCCGATGGCGGACTAATTCGGAATTATCACGAGCCGTAGCAAGTGTTTCAGTTAAATTGCATCTTAACTTGAAAAAATTGGCTGTTATAAATCGAATGAAATTTGAAGAATAAAGACAACATCATATCTATAAACTTACAAGGAGTAACCTCATGATCGCATATCGCACAGTCTCAATCGATGGTTTAGATATCTTTTATCGAGAAGCTGGCTCCCGCAGTAATCCGACGATTCTGCTGTTGCACGGTTTCCCGACTTCATCTCATATGTTCCGCAATCTAATACCTGCGCTTGCCGATCGCTTCCATCTAGTTGCACCGGATTATCCTGGCTACGGGAACAGTTCAATGCCAAGCCTGGATGAGTTTGACTATACGTTTGATCACCTAGCTGAAATTGTGGAGAAGTTTGTTGCCGCGATCGATCTCAAGAAATACAGCCTTTACGTGATGGATTACGGTGCCCCGATTGGTTATCGAATTGCTGCTAAATATCCAGAGCGAGTGCAAGCCCTGATTGTGCAAAACGGGAATGCCTACGAAGAAGGTTTGCGAGACTTTTGGAACCCAATCAAGGCATACTGGCACGATCATTCTCCTGAGAATGCTGACAAGCTCAGACACCTTTTCACCCTAGAAGCAACGAAGTGGCAATATACCAACGGCGTTCGTAATCTTGAGGCGATCAGCCCTGACACCTGGAACATGGATCAACCCTTCCTTGATCGCCCTGGAAATGAGGAGATTCAACTGGCGTTGTTTTATAGCTATGGCACCAATCCACCGCTATATCCACAATGGCAGGAGTATTTCCGCAAGTATCAGCCACCGACCCTAATTGTTTGGGGCAAGAACGACTACATCTTCCCTGCTGAGGGTGCGTATCCTTACCAGCGCGACCTGAAAGACGTTGAGTTGCATCTACTCGATACGGGACATTTCGCGCTAGAGGAAGAGGGAGAGGCGATCGCAAGCCACATCGCTCAATTTCTTGCGTCACGGCTACAACCCATCCCTGCCTAATCACCGCAAGGCTTGGTCGCTGACTTGACATTAAGTCAGCGCCATTCATGAACGCTTTCTCAATTTGAGTCAGAAGCTTGAGCATTGATCGCACAAATTACTTACCAATAGGAACATCATGACTCAGACTCTCTGGTTATTTGGCACTCGTCTCACCATCCTCGCGGATCACACGACAACCGGAGGTCAGTACGATCTGATCGAAGGCTACTTCCCACCTGGGACACAAACACCTCTCCATCGCCACACGCGCTATTCCGAACAACTCTATGTGCTGGAAGGGGAGTTCACAGTCTGGGCAGGTGAGAACAAGGTGGTACTAGGTCCCGGGGAAAGTTATCTAATTTCTCCAAGCACCCCTCATGTGGTCGCCACGGTCGGCGATAAGCCAGCTCGCGGATTGGTTGTTGCTGCGCCCAGTGCTTTTGCTCGGGTGGTTGAAACCGTCGGAACGGTGGAGGAAACAGAACCAACAGACATGGCGCTGTATGACCGCATTTCTGCCG
>DATNPI010000524.1:0-17044 GCA_036703325.1 Coleofasciculaceae cyanobacterium | reverse complement strand
TGCTCTTCGGGGGTCATACTCTGTTGAGAGAAAAAATTCTGTCTATATTTTGCCGAATCGCAGTCTTACTTGCACCATCAGGAACATCAGCAATGCTTAGAGAGATGCCAGTCTGTGATTATCATTCTTGAAAATTCACCTTAGCGATCGCATCCTGGTATTTTTGCAAAATTGGGATGCACCCTGTCAGTTGTCCGTCAGGCGAAAGCAACTGACTACTGACTACTGACAAAAAATTATCAGGTAAATATACAAGTTAAACGTGTCATAGCTTAAAGCAGTATCTCCTTAAAAGCAAAATTGGATAACCATCCACTTACCAGCAGCATCACCGGAACAATGAACGCCGTCGCCTTCTCTGAGAGATTGGAAATCTGTGTGCAGCCGCTGTAAAGCGTGAGAATTGTGTAGCAACCGACGAACACACTGAGAATTGGCATGATGATAGGCGGCAAGAAGCTAGAGATACTGCTTAGTAGAAGGAGAAAGCTCAATGGTAAAAGAGACGCACCAGCTAGGAAAAAATCTCCAGCTAAACTGCCGTTACTGCGAAAGGTACCACGAGCGATCGCACTGACAACGGCAAGCGACACAAACGGCACCAATCCAACAATAATTAGCCTTAAGATTAACAGAGCATTGAACGAATCCTGCCAGCTAACATAACTCACAACGATAAAGCACAAATTAGCGATCGCTGCAAACACAATCCCTACTGCGATCGCCTGTTGTTTGTTGAGACTGGCAAAGGCAGGCAACAATCCGCCCGTGGGATTAAGCACAAAAGACTTAAAAGTGAAGAGTGCATCACCAAATACACTCATTGCTCCCGTTGTTGTGTTCTTCCCGGAAGATATATTCCGTTTCAACTGAGTTTTCTTGATCATTCTGAGCGTGTCCCGTGCCAACTGGTAGCCGGTCCTATCACCTTGCTCACTAAAAAATTCGCCAGCTTTTTGTAAATCCTCAATAGCTGGAGCGAATTCTTTTAAGTCATTATTGGCTAGACCCCTGTGATAGTAAGCTTGGGCATGATCGGCTTCGAGGCGAATTGCCTGAGTATAAGCTTCAATCGCTGCCTGAGTATATCCCAGTCTGTAACGCGCCCTTCCCTGGTAATAGTAGGCTGGAGCCAAGTTAGGATTAATGCTCAATGCTTGGGTACAATCTTGGAGAACTCCCCGATCATCTCCGAGTTTGTAGCGTGTCGAGCCTCGCTTTATATAAGCTTCGATAAAGTTAGGATTAAGCTCGATGGCCTGGGTATAATCCTCAACCGCTCCTTGATAATCTTTGTCTAAGACTTTAGCGGCTGCTCGAACATAGAAGTCTTGAGGACTCATCCCTGGTTTCTTCTGCTCACTCCTACCAGGGTCAATCCCTTGGTCGTACTGGGTTCGCTGAACTGAGTCAGATAGGACTTCGTAAGCTTGGCAAATTTCTTTGAATCTCTCCTCGGCGGCTGGATTCCCTGGATGCAAGTCAGGGTGGTACTCACGGGCAAGACGCCGAAAAGCTTCCTTAATTTCCTCAGGGGTGGCTTTTCTGGAGAGTTCCAGAATTTTGTAGTAATCGTGAGAGTCTTGCATATGACTTAGAATAAAGAGCGCTTCAATGGATGGGGAGAGTTTGAGAAGAGCAATACATCCTCACACCATTATTTCTGACCCTGCAATCCAAGGATTGTAGATTGCCGAAGCAAGGAGTGTTCTTTGACTGATGGGTTTCAACCTCCGACCTCAAGCTAGGAGGTAAATCCAAAATCCAACCTCTCCTTGGCAAGGGGGAAAAGGGAAATCCCAAGTCGATTGATGCGAGAGACGGGATAGATGGGTCTTTCTCAATTATCGTTAGTCGAAGCCGAAAATGGCGCGAGCAAGCAGTACCCCCCCATTCCAGAAGGCAGGAGTGCGTAAGTCCTAAAGCTAATTGCCATGCAAACAACTAGCCGCTAACAACTTAAATGTGTCAAGATGTTAAGCGTGCGAATCACTTCCTCTCCAGCCACTGCTTTAACACCAACCACTGCTGCCCTGGGAAATTTTGACGGCGTTCACCGAGGGCATCAACGGGTTATTCAGCCAATTTTGCAGGAATTTGGTACTGCTCAATCCGTTGCCATGACGCCAGCGACAATCAATTGGCAAAGTCGGTTTGAGAGTCTCAACTTGCCGAACCTTGAGGAAACTGTTGAAAGCAAGGCGAGTGCGAAGATAGGGCGCACCTATGCAACAGTCGTGTCCTTTCATCCTCATCCGCGTCAATTTTTTTCTGGTCAAACCAGGACGCTGCTAACGCCACAGTTAGAAAAGGTGCAACTGCTAAGTATGATGGGTGTCGAACAGTTAGTGCTATTGCCCTTTGAGCAGGAACTTGCTGCCTTAAGTCCGCAGCAATTTGTTGAAAAGATTTTGGTGCAACAGCTTCAAGTCAAGCATGTGAGTGTGGGACAGGATTTTTGCTTTGGGCATCAACGCTCTGGCACGTCAGCTGACTTGCAGGCGATCGCATCATCCTACGGAATTGATGTCACAATCGTACCGTTGCAAATTTGTGAAGGAGAACGCATTAGTAGCTCAATAATTCGCCAATCTCTACAGCAAGGCGATGTCACTCAAGCTAATCGACTACTAGGTCATCCGTACACCCTCACCGGAATGGTGATAAAAGGGCAACAGCTGGGTAGAACTATCGGCTTTCCCACGGCTAACCTCGAACTGCCCCCAGAAAAGTTTTTGCCAAGGGAGGGTGTCTACTGTGTGCGAGTCCACAGCTCCTCAGTGACATCCCCGACATCCTCCCAGTCCGGCGTCATGAATATTGGACAACGCCCTACCGTCAACGGCGCTAGTTTGACAGTAGAGATTCACCTGTTAGATTGGTCTGGTGACCTATATGGACAGACATTGACTGTGAGCTTAGAGCAGTTTTTGCGATCGGAGCAAAAATTTGCTTCCCTAGATGCCCTCAAAACGCAAATCCACGCAGACTGTGAAGCAGCAAGAGCTTTTTTTAGGGACTAGGGGCTAGAGGCTAGGGACTAGTTATAAAAATAGGGAATAGGGCGTTGGGAGAAATCTACTGGTAATGAGACAACGTATTGAGCAGCTGACCGAAAATCTTGGTCGTAGCATTGTCGGCAAGGCTGACGCTATTCGCTTGGTGATTGTGGCCTTGCTGGCCGGGGGTCATGCCCTGCTGGAAGATGTCCCTGGTGTCGGTAAAACTCTCTTAGCTAAATCTCTGGCTCGTTCTATCGATGGACGGTTTCAGCGGATTCAATGCACTCCCGACCTCCTGCCTACAGATATCACTGGTACTAATATCTGGAATCAGCGCAGGGGTGAGTTTGAATTTCTACCTGGGCCAGTGTTTGCTAATATCCTCCTGACAGATGAAATCAATCGGGCAACGCCCCGCACCCAGTCGGCATTATTAGAGGTGATGGAAGAGCGGCAAGTCACAGTGGATGGTGTGTCTCGTGCTGTACCCAAGCCGTTTTTTGTAATTGCCACCCAAAATCCAATTGAGTATCAAGGTACGTTTCCATTGCCAGAGGCACAAATGGATCGATTCATGCTGTCTTTAAGCTTGGGCTATCCCAGTGAGCAGGAAGAACTCCAGATGCTGCAACGGCATCAGGATGGCATGATGATTTCGGAACTAAGTCCTTGTATTTCCACAGAAGACGTTTTGGAGTTACGGAATCTTTGCAATCGGGTGAAGGTAGAGACTTCTTTGCAACAGTACATCCTCAAACTAGTACGAGCATCACGGGAAGTGGAAGAAGTGACGCTGGGGGTTAGTCCTCGCGGTACTGTTGCTTTGCAGCGAACGGCTCAGGCATTAGCTTTCCTTGAGGGTCGAGATTATGTCATTCCTGATGATGTCAAGTTTCTGGCACCTCATGTGCTTTCCCATCGTCTGATTGCAGCAGGTGGGCGTCGAGCAAAGCCGATTGTTGAGCAGTTGCTGCGCTCTGTGCCAATTCCGTAAAATTATCTCTTTATGTAGGTAGAGGCGTGTGAGGTCAAGAATTCAGGGAAGAGGAGGGCGACTGCCCCAGGGGAAACGCCAAAAGCGTACCGAGGAACGAGTTCGGCGCAGGAAGCGATCGCCTGCGGTTTTGTTACTGTTGCTATTAGTCTGGAGTATCTGCCTAGGTTGGGGATTGTCGCTAATTGCGGGTGCCACCGTCAAACCCGATAGTATTGCTCAAACTACTTCGACAGCGCCTGGTACGGTTGACCGCGTCCCGGAGCGCTTCAACCTAGGGAAAGAACTTTACTTGGAAAACTGTGCCAGCTGCCACGTTGCTCTGCCACCAGAAGTTCTCCCCACAGAAACTTGGCGTCGGTTACTTTTAGAGCCAGAACAGCACTATGGACAGCAACTAGAGCCGATAATTGGACCGTCTCGCCGCCTGATATGGGACTACCTACAGACGTTCTCCCGACCGGAAATAGCAGGCAAACCAACCCCGTATCGTATTTCAGAATCGCGTTTTTTCAAAGCGCTGCATCCACAAGTTAAGTTGCCTGAAAGCGTGAAGCCTGGTAGCTGCGTCAGTTGTCACCCTGGTGTTGCTCAATATAACTACCGCCGTCTCAGCCCAGAGTGGGCAAACTCACCGTAGTAAGTTGCCCTATTGTATGAGTGTTGTTGAATTCAAACTTCAACGCTCCTGAACTAGTCCAACTGTGATCGTTTCATTAACAAATCTTACTTAAGATTCGCCCAGAAGTGAACTTTAGTTAGATGTTAATGATACAAACTTCGTGGTCATACTATTGGTTAAATCTTCCTATGACTCACAAGTTACAGAGGAGCGCGGCGATGCAATACACGTTTGAACTCTTAGGCATCTCTCCAGTCTTAGACTTTTTCAACCATCAACAGAACCTAAATCAGAAAACACCAGCAGGGCGTGTGGAATACCTGGGAACCTATCAATGCACACTCGACGCTTTCCTAGAGTCAGTTGAAACGGTTCCCCCAAAGCGAGGTTGGGAAATGGATCAGGTTGTGGATACTGTGATTCAATTTTGGATGAATCACTCAGAGGGCATTCGGTACTGGAAAGAACGGTTAAAGGATGCGGGAAACGAGAATCTATTAGTAGCAAGACTCGCAGATATTAAGTCATTACAGGCTGAATTTGAGTCATTGTTAGGTAGAAATCCTTAATAATAGAGCTGACAGACCATAGACATCGAAACTGAGCAGCAACTCAGTTAGTGTAGTTGCGGATGGTTAAGTAATCGGGTAAATCCGCATCGGTATTTTATGCTGCTTGAAGCTCTCAATAATTACCGACATTAACAATAACATCATGGTACGCTCGGCAAGGCGCGTTAGTATAGCAACTAGGTAGGAGCATCGCTTCTCTCCTACCCTTGTTCAAAGTGGAACGCGTTGCCCCGCTCAGTCTAAGTTTCGATACTAATTGTTTTTAAGCCGCTCATTCCACAAGAATTAATACCAGTAATGTAAATTTTAATTTGAGTTCTTCCGACACGATAAACAGTTAAATCTGTGAATGTTTGCTCGAGAGTTTTCTTTAAAAGGCGGTAACGCAAAACATCCTTTCTTTGCTGCTCATCCATCCACGGCTGAATTGTTGTAAGGTGACCAAAAAACTGATTGAAGTTAACTTGAGTGATGGGCTGCCCCTGTTGTCCGATTAACTGAAGAAACTTTTGGCTGGAAGGTAGTGAGGTTTGTTGACCAGAAGAGAAATACTCAAAGGGATAATCTGATTCACTAGGATATAGCAATCCCTGGCTTGTTTTTAGCAAAAGCCTTTGCTGAGAATTGCAGCTTGCACTTTGACTAATCATTACAGTGGGCTGGCTCAAAGAAGCCGATGAATCAGGCTGAAAACCAAATAGCAATATTCCGGTTACCGCAATTACTCGAAGCTTCACATCTTTTACCTTTTTATCAAACCTCCTTAATTATTTTTGGGTCAGCTGTTTTGGGCATCAGTAAACTTTCTGATTTTACTTTCCCGAGAGGGTATTACTATCAGTAGATTCACTATTGCCAATCCCTTTTCGGATTAATTTGTCTTTTGAGTAAAATTGAAAATCAGTAACTTTTAATACATAGATTACGTAAAAAATCTTTTCATTCTCTATTCACCAAAATTACATAGAGTGATAAACACTTCAGAGAGCGGGATGTGGGATATATGAAGCTTAGAGCGTGTTGGAAAAGTCAGATCGATGTCCTGCTCAATGGAGCGATAGCGAAGTGTAGACACGATCGCGGCTTCCCGCAGGGTAGTAGGTTAGCATCTCAAAACCCAGCGCTAAAGCCTGAGATTCTAGGCTGATACCTCGCCTCGAAGAGAACTCCACTGCGTTCCGTTTAGAATGACGCGAAGGTTTTTCTAGCACCTTCTTGGGAAAAAATACTAGACTCTCAAGAAAGAATATGTAAACCTATCCTTAGATAGGTACACAGGTGAGCAAATTAAACCTAAACTCCTCAAACTTGAATTGTGCTCCTGAGGAGAAACTCTATATACGGTTAGATTTGTGCCCACCTACATATAGGTGAGGTTTACTAATGCTGAAAAGCACACATCTAGAGAAGTCACCGATAAGGGTTTTACTTTTCGCGTTTGGTTGTGAACCCAATCGCGGTTCGGAAGCAGGATGTGGCTGGAACTGGGCGTGGCACCTAGCTGAGTTGGGTCACGAGGTCTGGGTACTGACGAATTTGGATGGTCAAGACACTATTGAACGGACATTGGCATCTCAACCAGTGCCTAACTTACACATTGTCTACGTTGATATTCCCGCTTGGATCAAGCGTTATACTCGATACCACTTCTTTGCACTCTACGGATTCTACTTACACTACTTGGGATGGCAAAAACAAGCCTACGATATAGCTTTATCCCTCGATCGCGAACATAATTTTGATCTTGTCCATCACGTCACTTGGAGTGGTATAAACACGGGTTCTTTGCTTTGTGATCTCAATAAACCTTTTATCTTTGGGCCTGTTGGCGGTGGGCAAGTCGCTCCACCAGCTTTCAAAAAGTACTTCTTCAACAATTGGAAGATAGAGACCTTACGTTCTTTTCTGGTCAAATTTATAAGATTTAACCTACTCGTGCGCCGAACTCTCAGGCAGGCTGATTTAGTTTTAGTAACAAACAATGACACTTCAGATATAGCGAGGCAGATTGGTACACGCCGGATAGAAATGTTTCTCGACAATGGCTTGCCTGAAGACTACTTTCCTCAGGAACCTCCAATTCGGTCAACGTCAGAGGAGCTACGGCTGCTTTGGGTTGGTCGTATTTATCACAGAAAGGGGTTGCGTCTTGCCCTCGAATCTCTGACGCAAGTTAGCGAGCTAATTCCTTTTAAACTGACTATTTTAGGTGACGGCTTCCACAGCTATTGCCTACAGGACTGGCTTAAGGAACTTAGGTTAGAACATTGTGTGGAGTATCGAGGTCAGGTTTCCTGGATGGAAGCCAAGCAGGAATATCTGAATAGTGATGTCTTCCTCTTTACAAGTTTACGAGATTCTTTTGGTGTGCAATTAACTGAGGCAATGGCTCATGCTCTGCCAGTAATCGTCTTAAATCATCATGGAGCAAGGGATTTTGTTCCTGAGGGTGCGGGGATTAAGGTTTCTGTGGACAATCCGACTGAGACACTCAAGGCACTAGCTGAGGCGATCGAATATATGTTTAAACATCCTGAAGAACGTTTGGGAATGGGTCGAATTGGCTATGATTTCGCCAAGATGCAGACCTGGAGACAGAAAGCACTCAGGATGTCTGAGTACTACAAAGAAATCGTAATTCGGAATAATTTAAATGGCTCCTTACAAAGTCCAGGAAAGCTCAAGGCTGAAGTATGAAGACTGCATAGTTCTTTTGTCAAGGCACATTGCATACTAGATTAATGCGATGGAGTTTCTTTATGAATACACAACCAGAGCTCGTTAAACAGAGTGATGTACTCAATCGACTGGTGCTAGATCGCCGCACGGCTGAAGAAGTAGGGCGTGTAGAACAAATGTGGCTAAATCCTCAATTTCACCAAGTTGTGGGTTTGAGTTGCAAATCAGGGTTTCTAGGCAGCAAGAAACGGTCGTTTAGTTGGGGGCAAATTGAGACAATTGGCACCGATAGCATTTTAGTTAACAATAGTCCAGAGGAGGTGGACCCAGAAAAGTCAGAGTTGGCGATCGCTTTAATTGGTCATGAGGTGTGGACAGACGCTGGCAATAAGGCTGGCAAGATAGTGGACTATCTATTCGTTCCCCAGACTGGCGCTATCGTTAACTACCTTTTTGTCTCTAGCGGCTGGCGTGGTGTTCTGGATGGTATCTACTTGCTCCCCTCTACAGCTATTGCTAGCGTTGGTAGCAAACGGGCGATTGTGGCGGATGCCATTGTCCAAGTGCCTCAACAGTATGCTGAGGGATTAAATCAAAAAGCGATTCAAGCGGCAGAATTCCTCAAGGAAGACTTGAAGAAAACTCAAACTGATTGGGATGCTATCAGGCGCGGCGCTCAAAATATTACTGAGCAAGTCAAAGACACAACTGAAAAGGTAACAAACATTGCTAAAGAAAAACTGTCTGAGGTGAAAGTCGAGCAGCAAGACGTTTCTGAACCAGCTGATACAGTGAAGACGATTGATACTACGGCTGAACCTTTGCCGAGGACTCCAGAGCTACCTGAAAGTTCTAAATAGGCTAATTTTAGCGGGAAGAAACGCGATCGCTTCCTTATCCAGGGCTTACTCGGTCTCCCACCTCCTAATCTGGGGGGGTTTAGATATTGTTCCCTCCAAAGTTGGGGATTAGGGGGGCGAGTGCGTAAATCCTGCGATCGCTTTTCTTCGCACTCCTGCAAAGGTCTGATGATTCTACTAGCCATATCTTCTAACATAAGTTGGAGAACGCATCTGTATGGGGTGTAACGGCTGCCAACTGACGCAGTTCTAGACAAAAACATATTGTTGTCACAAGTTTGATTAGAGATTATGGCGATATAGCAATCCTATTTGAGTTGTAATATGTCAGAGGTTCAGATTCCCGACTTCTTTGAGAAGTCGGGAATCTCGCCTTCACGAATCAGTTAGGACTGCTATAGCAGTCGTGATTAATAGACCTCTTGCATAAATCATGGAATGCCCCCTAAATCCCCCTAAATTCGGGGGCTTTGATTCAGGTTCCCCCCAGAATTGGGGGGTTAGGGGGGCGAAAATAGACTTTTGCAAGAGGTCTAATGACTTCATCGGATGTTCTTAGATTAGGAAACGCAATGGTTCAGCAAAAAGTCAGACAGGGGATAGTAGAGGCAGGGGTCATGCCTTTTAGAAGAAAACTGAATGCCCCATTAACTAAAAACCCAATCACAGTTTTACAAATTAATCTTGGTAAGCGCTGCAATCTAGCCTGTACTCACTGCCATGTGGAAGCTGGTCCAAAACGGACAGAAGAACTTTCGCCAGAAATTTGTGATCAGCTAATAGAGCTAATTCATCGGTTTCCTCAAATTAAGATAGTTGATCTGACTGGCGGTGCGCCGGAAATGAACTATGGATTTAAGCCTTTGGTTGAGGCAGCACGGGAAACTGGCAAGCAAGTAATTGTCAGGTCAAACTTGACAATTTATTTTGAGCCTGGGTTTGAGTATCTTCCAGAATACTGTGCCTCGCACCAATTAAGAGTTGTCGCCTCGCTGCCCTGCTATCTAGAAGACAATGTGGATAAAATGCGCGGTAAGGGTGTCTACGATAGCTCAATTCGTGCCATTCAATGTCTCAATCAGTTTGGATATGGGAGAAAAACTAATTTAATTCTTGATTTTGTATATAATCCCCCGCTGCCAATTACTGAAAAATTCTTTTTAGCTCCCAATCAGCATCAGTTAGAACAGGATTACAAAGTGTTCCTCAAAGAACATTTTGATATTGACTTCAATCAGTTGTTTACAATTACCAACTTACCGATGGGCAGAAGTAAGTTTCATTTGCAACGAACAAAGCTGTACGCTCCCTATTTGAAGTTTTTAGAGAATAATTTTAATGCTGACACTGTGGAGCATTTGATGTGCCGTGATGAACTCTCGATTGATTATCTCGGTAATGTCTACGATTGCGACTTTAACCAGATGGAAAATCTTTCAGCAAAGTCTAGCACAGGGGAACCATTGACAGTTAGCCAGCTTTTGGAGGCTGGAACTTTGGACGTAATTAACGAAATTCGTACAGCGTCCTATTGCTATGGTTGCACAGCCGGTTGTGGTTCCAGTTGTGGCGGTGCTTTGATTTAGCAATCTCCACGAGGGTGTTGACGCATGAAACTATAGCGGTTCTCAAGCATTCAGCCTTTTCAACGGAACACTACTCAACTCTATGCTCTAGCCCTATTTACAGTATTTCCTCGTTTCAGCCATTCTGCTATCAGCAACGCTTTGGCAGCCTCACTGTCCACGGGTTTAGAGAAAAAGTTTCCTTGCCCATATTCGCATTGCAGCGCGATAAGGGGTGAAATTTGTTCTGCTCTCTCAATTCCCTCTGCCACAACGTCCATCCTCAGGGTTTGGGCGAGTGTCACAATTGCCTGAATAATCTCTGAATTCTCACCGAGGGCACCGATTCGGCTGACGAAGGAGCGGTCAATCTTGAGGGTACTAATGGGAAAGTTGTGTAATCGACTCAAGGAAGAATAGCCAGTACCGAAATCATCAATACACAGATTAATCTTTCTCTTTTTTAGCTCTAGAAGCAAAGCCTTAATCAAGTCTGGATTTTCCATAACCAAGCTTTCTGTAATCTCTAGCTTTAAAGTGCCGACTGCCAATCGAGTTTCTCGAAGAATTTGGTCGATTTGTTCGAGCAGATCTGGTTGTGTAAACTGTTTACAAGATAGATTGACGTTAATCGTCAAGGGTTCGGAAGCAGGGAATTGCTCCTGCCAGACTTTCACTTGGCGACAGGCTTCCCGCAACGTCCACCAGCCAATGGGGGTAATTAGTCCTGTTTCTTCGGCTGTAGGGATGAACTCAATTGGCGGTACTAAGCCCCGTTGCGGGTGCTGCCAGCGTAATAAAGCTTCAAAACCAATAATTTTACGAGTCGAGAGCGACATAATCGGTTGATAGAAAACTCGAAACTCTTGCCGTTCAATTGCTCGCCGCAGGTCTGTCTCTATCTGCAATCTATCTACAACTAGCTCATGCATTGCGGCGTCGAACACTTCGTAGCAAGCTTTGCCTTGTGCCTTAGCGCGATACATCGCAATGCCTGCATCGCGCAGTAAATCTTCCGGCTGTTGGTCACTATTTGTATTTAGAGCAATACCGATGCTGAGTGTCATGAATACTTCACTCTCATCAAGGTGAAAGGGTGAAGTCAGAACTTGATGGATTGAATCAGCAACACGGGTAGCGTCACTGACATCCTGAATGCCTTCAAGGAGTATGGCAAATTCGTCCCCTCCCAGACGCGCTACCGTATCGGTAGGACGTAGGGAGGTCTGGAGCCGATGAGCGAAGTCTTGGAGCAATTGGTCACCAATTTTGTTTCCAAGGCTGTTGTTGACCAACTTGAAACGATTGAGATTGAGAAACAGTACGGCAAACCGATAAAGCTGACCTGATGAGTTGCGCCTATGGCTATGTTTTGCACGTTGAACCGCTTGCCTCAAGCGATCCATGAATAAAGCCCGATTAGCTAGTCCTGTCAGCTGATCGTAAAAGGCATTGTGAATTAATTGTTCCTCTGCCTGTTTGCGTTCGCTAATATCGAAGGCGTAGATACGAAGGCACTCGATTTCTGGCAGATAGTGCAGCACTTGTTCATAATAAACCTCACCAATTTTGACCTCCCGCCTGAGAGAACCTTGGTGTTCCAGTGCTGTAGCGAGTGACGGCAACCCTACTAAAAACGGATGCTCCGCGTCCGTGTCCTGTAGATCGGGCAACAATCTCATTGCCTCGGGATTAAAATATCGAACGTGACCTGATAAATCTGTTTCAACAATTGGATTTGGGCTGAGCAGCGCAATAGAAGCCAGTCGAGCGCTTTCTTGCTCTGACAACCGACGCTCTGTGATGTCTCGTCCCACTGATTGGAACTCAACAATTTGGCAACTTTCTTCCTCTGTCTTTTCTTCTGTAGGGGGAAAGTGGGAGAGTTGGGGGGAATCAGCCGAGTCTATAGTGAGGGGTTGCCTCTGGCTGCCAACAATCACCCGGTCAGTCCACTGCTGCCATTTGATATCCCCGTTGGGCATTACGACTCGGTATTCTCTTTTTGCTACTCGGTTTTTCAAACTCAGGGTGGCGATGTGCTTTCGAGTCTTTTCCCAGTAATTTTCGGGAATCATTTGGAATAAACTGCTGCCAATTAGCTCCTCGCGAGTTTTACTAAAATAGCGGCAGTAAGCGTCATTGACGAAGGTTAATGTGCCATCAGACAAAAACCGACAGATCAGTTCTGTTTGCTCTTCAACGATCGCGCAATATCGTTCCTGGCTCTCACGCAACTCTTCTTCCAAGCGCTTGCGCTCAGTGATGTCAATCCCTACACCAAACAAGAAGTCCAGTTTGCCATGTTTTTTGAAGATAGGCTTGCCACGCCACTCGATTAAGAGTTCTCGACCATCCTTGGCTAGCATGTAGTTTTCGTTCAGGATTGACTGCCGCGATCGCACAACCTGTTTAAAAACTGTGGCTAGTGGTTCGCGGTCAGCCTCTCGGACAAAAGTTGATAGATAATCAGCTCCCAAAACTTCATCTAGGGTGTAACCCAAAGCCTTGAGGAATGCCTGATTCATCATTATCGTCTTGCCATTAGCATCAATCGCCACAAAAAAGGCAGAACTAGTTTCAATGAGAGTTTTGCTAAAGTCTCTTTCCTGGCGCAGTTCTTCTTCCAACAGCTTGCGCTGAAACACTAACCCCAATTGCGCTGCCACAGCGGCTATTAGCTCGACCCATCGCTTGTCTGCGGTGCGGGATTGGGACATGAAGAAGGTAAGAACGGCTAGTACGCGATTTTCTTCTAAAGACGCTAAACTACGTCCTGCTAGCTCCTCTGGGGCTATTTTTGTGCTATCAGTAACGCCGATAAGAATCGGGACACCGAATCCCGCCTTGAGTCCAGCAACTTGCGCTTGTGGGCGAATAAAAGAAGCGTCTAGTTGAGCAGAAACATCTTCAATCCACTCTGGCTGCTTTGAGTTCCATACCCGTCCTGGCAAGCCGATACCAGGAGGGAAAGTCAGCTTTTCGCTAGTCTGTCTGAACAGTTCCAGCGTCGTAGTGTTCGTATGCCAAGCCGGACTACATTCCAAAACTGTATTGTCGGCGCAAGGAAGCCACACTTCGCCATATTCCCAGTTGGTGACTTCACAAACCTGGCGAAGCGCCACACACAGTGCTGATTGAAAATCTGGGGCTTCACTGATGGCTGCAAAGAGTGATTGCAACAGATGGAGTTCGTCTGACCAACGCTTGTGTTCATCTATGTCGCTTTTTAATTGTTCATTATTTCGCTGCAATGCGGCTGTTCGCTCGTTGACACGTTGTTCTAACTCGGTGTTAAGTTGGCGAATTGGGTTTGAATGCAAAGTGCGATTTGTTGAAGGAAGTGCCGACGCTTTTAATGTCGCTAGTGCTAGCTTCTCCGAAGTCGCTTGTGCGCGATCGCCTTGGGAAAGTTCTTCTATGAGAGTCTGATTAGCCGCGGTTGGGTGTAGGGGGTTTCGTGCTAGGAGTTTGGGCAGTAACAGCACTGACAGTAGCGCTGTGAATAAAGCGATCGCAGCTGTAATTCCCTCAATCCCGCCAATTAACCGATAAGTCGGGTGCCAGAGTGTCCATAGGTCAATTAAATGACTTGTGCCACTAGCAAGGGTGAAAGCCCCTAACATCAAAAAGATTCCTGCATAAGGCAAATCGCGGCGCTGACGCACGAAGTAAAACAGCAGGATGGAAATTGAGTAATAGAATAGAGCGATCAGTGAATTAGAACAGACATGAACCCAGATTAGCCCTGGCTTCCCAAGAGACCAATGTCCTTGGAGTGTAAGCAATCTGAAAAAAAACAGAGGTTCTAAATCTGCCAACATAAATACTCCTAGTCAGGCCCCGCCCTACCATTCCTGCAACCGAAGTCAATTCTTTCAAGGCTGATCATGTCGGATTTGCTCTGAGGGGTGTAGCCATCAGTTTTACACTTTACAGAAGCTTTAAAACGCTCCTATAAACGTCCACTAGTCATGACCAGTTGCACCTGCTACAGAGGTCGATCTAGATGCAGCCCCCGCCACACAGACCTTGATTGTGTATTGTTGTAAATTTCCGGTTTAATCGAGCACCTATCAGCTGGACACCCTGTGCAATTAGCACCGAATTTGGTTTTTCCGCCCAGCACCCTACTCTACACCTAGCTTAACTTTCCCGATAATAAGCCTTTGTCGTAGCTTAACCCTTACCGTTTTTCCTAGAACTTAGTTTACTCGCTATTGTGTCTGTGCTGCCACTTTCGGTATGGAACCAGACTATGATTTAGTATCGTAGACTACCAACTAGCCAAGGAGTTGTTGATTAGTCAATAGTTATTAGTCATCAGTTTTTTGGCTACCAGTTTAAATATACTGGGCTAAGACCGAACTTAACGGTTCCGCTTCGCTAACACACTTCAGCCTTCAGTTGATGTTGTCTGAAATCCAGTGTAAATAAGGCTTTGAACCTGCCAAAATTGGCAGCGCAATGATTTCTGGTACTTCGTAAGAGTGCAGTTCTTGAATCTTTTTTTCTAAGAGTGGAAATTGGGCTAAGTCGGTTTTAACTATCATCTGCCACTCTTGGTCTCTCATAATTTTGCCTTGCCAAGCGTAGATAGAATGCACTGGCATCAGGGTTACACAAGCCGCTAAATGGGCCTCAATCAGAGCTTGCGCGATCGCTTCCGCCTCTTGTTGCGAGGAAGCCGTCACCAACACCACACCATAGCCTGCTGCGGCAGAATCTTTATCCATCACTTGCAGCTGAATCCTAAGTTCTCCAGGATTTTAGCATTTCGTCTAGGGGTTGGATTGGTGGATACACCCAAACAAATAAATCAAGGAATCTCTCAATCTATGACCATACTTGGAAACGAACTGGGCAATTTAGTCCCAACAAAGTTAAATGCTTAACGCTCATGCAAGTTATGTGTTGCTTAAGGAAGATGTATTGGAAACCTCCGTTCTTCCGGTTCCACAGCACACCCTCCCCAGATTCCGTTTCACTACATCTGGGGACTCTCGCGAAAAAAGTTGACGGAGGCACGGAGTCAACCTATCTCTCACCACTTCTGGCGACTAACTTCGTTTGTTCTTCGCGTACAGCGTCTGAGTCAAATAGCCGTGAAGTACAAGGAGTGAGCAATCGATTGCGGCAAAATAGTGCCATTAAGCTGAATACCCTCAAAGTCAACTCCATTCAGCTTGGCTTCACTCAGGTTTGCGTCGGTTAAATCTGCGTTTCTCAAAATTGTCCAAGTCAAGTTTGCCTCCTCTAGAGACGCACGACGTAGGTTGGCTCCCGTTAAGTCGGCCCCTTTGAGATTTACATGGTGCAGTTGTGCTTCACTCAAATCAGCAGCTATTAAACTAGCTCCTTCTAAGTTAGCGCCACTCAATCTTGCTTCCTTAAGGTTAACTCCCTCTAAATCAACGCCGCCCAGATCCAGTCCCTTTAAATAAGCTCTGTTGAAGTTGACGCCATTTAAAGAAGCTCCATACAGCTTCGCTCCGATCAGTCTTGCCTCACCTAAATTTGCCCAGTTAAAGTTGACACCACTAAGGTTTGTATCTCGTAGATTGCTCCTTTTTAGATTCGCTCCACAAAGATTAGCTCCCCACAGGTTTGCACCTCTAAGATTAGTACCGCTCAGATTTGCTCCACTCAGTTTTGCTCCTGGTAGTTTCGACTTCACGAGAAAAGCCCCAGTCAAATTGGCTTTTGTCAGCTCTGCTTCTACTAGTTTTGCGTCGCTCATTTTGACAAAACTCAGGTTTGCCCAATTCAACTGAGCGCCACTCAGGTCAGATTTGGTCAAAAACGCTCGACTAAAATCGGCACCTCTCAAATTAGCCCCTGTAAGGTTAACTCCAATCAGAGTGACTCCCCTCAAATCGGCTCCGCAGAGGTCAGCACCAGCAAAATCTCTATGTCCTTGCTCATAAAGCTTGAGAAGATGTCTCACTTTCATAGTGAAGGCGCTCCAATGACGAATCATTTATGAATTATTCAAAAGGCTTTCATTAGTGATTGGAATCAGCTCCTTAGTCATAACTTCAGGATGCGGAAATTATTTTTTTTAAAGATAACTTTTGATATTTGTCTCACTGATTTATATAAACATACTTAACGCAGTGCCTTTTTGATTTTATCAAACAAACTATCTCTTGTTATAAAAATTTAGTAAACATTTTTTGAAGTTATTCTAAGTTTTTCTCGGCAGAACACGTAGCGTCTTTAATAAAAGCTAATTGATAATTAGGCTATGGCTGATAATCCTGCTTGGTTAATGAGTGAGAATCCCATCGCATAAGGTTCTTGATACGTCCGTTCAGTGTTACAAAAATTCATGCGATTGTCATACTAAGTTTTTCTTGAAGAGTATCAAGATATCTTTTTATAAAGTAAAATTATCCAAATTGATAATGAACCTACTGCAAGTACAGTTTTGCTAACCGCAAGCTGACTGCTTTTATAGATGTTCTTAGTTGTATACACTACACGGTAGAGGCACGATACTGCCTTTGCTCCTATAAAGGACTGTATTGCATTATCTAGAAAATAGGCCTAGGGTGTGGGGCTAGGGAAGAGAAGTTCTCATCCAGGGAAATAAGGCAGAGCTAATCGCAACTCGGCAAAATGCTTTGTTTGGACAATTGCATAGTTTCATCAAGTAGGATGTACCCCAAGGATAACTAAAAAATGAAGGTTAAAGCCTAAAGGAATATTTAGTTCCACACTTTCTTCGAGGCATTAACGCTGTCTTAC